>NZ_JAWDIV010000029.1:0-90140 GCF_032464655.1 Rhizobium sp. 25PS6 | reverse complement strand
GATCGGCTTCCTCATCCTTTTCGTCTTTATCGGAACCTTCACCTATGTGAACTTCCAACTCGTGGCTCTCGGCCTGTCGCCGATGACGCTCGGCCTCGTTTATCTGGTATTTCTGCCGTCGATGCTGACCACGCCGATGGCAGGCAAGCTCGCGGTCAGGATCGGAGCGAAACTCGGGATCATCTCGACGCTTGGGCTCGCCATTGTCGGCCTTGCGGCGCTTCTGAGTGTCAGCTTGCCGCTGGTGTTGGCCGGACTGGCGCTCGTGGCAATAGGGACATTTCTCGCCCAAGCAATCGCCACCGGACTGGTTGGCCGACGCGCGGTCACGGACAAGGCAGGCGCCAGCGGAATTTACCTCGCCTCCTATTACACCGGGGGTCTCGCAGGCAGCCTCGTACTCGGCCAGATCTATGATCAGGTGGGCTGGCCGACCTGTGTCGGCGTGCTCGTCGCAGCGCTGCTTGCAGCCATCGTGATCGCCCTTCCCATCGGCTCAATGCCCGGTCCATCCCGGCGATGATCCAGGGTCATTGAAATGGAGATCGAACGGCATTCTCTATGTTCTCATCCATCGGACGAAGGACGGTTCGGTGCCACATATTCTGGTCGCACCCGAATCCATGCGAAAAGATCATCGCACGCTGGCCATCGCCCGGACTTGAGCATGATTTCGATCGATGACGGTCATCTCGCCCTCTTCCCTGCTCAGCCCGTCACTTTCCGGAGCTTGAAGAAGAACCGCCGCGGGTCGTCGTGCACGCACATCATCCCGGCAATCCCGTCATCGTCAATCCTGTGGAAGTAGTCCACGATCGGCTGTTTGTCGTAGATCATCGCGGCCGTTTCGATGCCGTCGAGAGCCTGAAGCTTCAATGAAGCTGTCGTGCCTCTCGCTCGAAGCACCTTCTGCAGGTATGAGAACCAGTGGCGGGCGACGAACGTCCGGCCAAAGGGCGCCATCTTGATCGCCAGACCAATGGGTAAGAAACTTGGCTCGAGCGGAACAAGCCGGCCTGGTCTCCACTTGAAGAGCAGGGCGTCCGCCCGCATGTCGGAATGGAAGCGCTTGCCAAACCAGTTGAGATTCTCGAGCACGCCGTCCAGTGGATGACCCGACGGAATACCAACGCCGGTCCAAAGGCCGACCATGTCCTTTGGCTGGACGGGGCCTAGCGACCGGAACCAGGCAGCCATCTCCTCCTGCTGGTCGCCTCGCATAGGTTCTTCTTCAGGGATGTTCATTGCAGAAAAATGAAAAAAAGGTTTGGAAGTTCCCGTTCATGCGGCGGAACGCCTGGTGAGGCTTTCGCATAGGTTCTATGTCTTTAAGCCCAACGGCCCTCGAAGGAGCCGTTGGGCATTGGCCAGACAAGATCGACCTCTGCGTCAGGCGCGTGACGGCAGCAGGGGATAGCCGACCATGACGGCGCGGCCGAGCAGGGCTGCGACGAAAGCCTTGATCACATCGCCGGGAATGAAGGCCATCGAGCCGACGAAAGCTTTCGTGAAGCCGAGGCCGGCGACGGTCGCCAGATAGGTGATGCCGAAGGCGTAGAGCACGACGATGCCGCCGACCATGGCGGTGAGGAAGAAGCTCACCGTCTGCACCAGGGCGGCTTGCTGATCGTTGACCAGCCGCTCGCTGAGATAGCCGGTTACGAAGGCGGCAAAGATCCAGCCGATCAGGAAGCCGGCCGTTGGCGACGCGAAGATCGCAAGCCCGCCGCGGCCGCCGGAAAGCACCGGCAGGCCGATCGCCACCAACACCAGCACGATCAGCACGGCAATCGCGCCGCGCCGGGCGCCGAGCACGACGCCGGCCATCATGACGCCGAGGGATTGCGCAGTGATCGGCACCGGAATGAAGCCGAGCGAGATCGGCGGCAGCAGGCCAAGCGCCACGATGATTGCGGCAAAGAGGGCGGTAAGAACGAGGTCGCGGGTGCTCATCATGAATTCCGTGTTTATCAATCGTTAACTCACATGCCGCCGAATGCCGCGCGCGTCAATCGCCGCGGCGATATTATCCGCATCCCTGAGCGTCAGGATGATCAGCGGCGCCAGCAGCGTCGTCGGCCGGACCTTCAGCCCGCGTGCCCTATGCGCCTCGCGGATCGCCTGATAACGGCCGACGATCTCCGGCACGAAACGCAGCACCAGCCCGAGCGCCAGGCCGATATCGTCGGCCTGCACCCAGCCGGTGCGTTCGAGCGGGCGGGCAAGCGCCGTGACCTCGTCGATGAACTCAGCGATCGACGTCGTCGCCGTCACGGTGGCGGCCAGCAGCATCAGCGCCGTCAGCCGCAGCAGGGGCACGAGCGCCTCCTGCCAGGGATTGAAGATCAGGTTGAAGAGTGCGACGACCGCGATCGTCAGGAAGATTGGCCGCAGCCGCCTGAGCCCATCGGCAAACGGCAGACCGACCATCCGGTAGAGAACCGCCGTCAGCAGCACGGCGATCGACAGCAGGACGAGGTTCCCGCTGATGAACAGCACCACGCCGAAGATCGTCAGCGACAACAGTTTTAGCCGCGGCGAGAGCCGGTGCATCACGCTGTTGCCTTCGACATAGAGCGACTGCATCAGGCGGCGATCTCCTTGTAGCGGGCGATCGCCTCAGTAGCCGGCGCATCGGCGGCAAGCTGCCCTTCATGAAACAGCAGCACCCGCTCGAAATCGGCGATCAGGTCCAGATCATGGGTGATGATGATGACACTTTCCGGCAGTCCGGCGATAATCCCTTCGACCAACGCCCGGTTCTTGAGGTCGAGCTGGTTGGTCGGTTCGTCGAGGATCAGAATGCCTGGCCCCGTTGCCAGCACCGAGCAAAGGGCCGCCACCTGCAACTCGCCGCCGGAAAGCTCATGCGCGCGCCGATCGGCCAGCGCCTCGGCGCCGAAGCGGGCCAGCACGCCCTCGACCTTCGCCTCGATCTCCGCCTTGGTGAAGCCGCGCCGCTTCAGCCCGAAGGCGATGTCGTCCTTGACGATCGGCAGGATGATCTGGTTCTGCGGCGACTGAAAGATGAAGCCGACATCGGCCACCGCAGTCTTTTCGTCACTCGTGTCGCGGCCGTTGACGGTGACACGGCCGACCGACGGTTTGGCCAATCCATTGATCAGCCGCGCGAACGTCGTCTTGCCCGAGCCGTTCAGCCCGATGACGCCGATGCGTTTTCCACTGATGCCAAGCGTCAGCGGCTGCAGCGCCACCCGTGCCCCGAAACTGACCCCGGCACCTTCGAAACGAATATCCAAACCAATCCCTCGCATTCATGCGATCCCGCTTCTATACGGGTAATCGAGGGTGATGAAAGAGCAAATTGCGCTGTCGATATCGGGTGGCTAGGAAGATTTTCCGGATTATGATGTGGTCATGACGAATCTGCTTTCCAATTCCGACGCCCGCCGTGTCTTCCTTGCCAAACAGGGCCTCAGCGCCCCGCCGAACCGGGCCTTGACCAAGGCAGGCCTGCTGCAGCTCATCCATGAACTGGGTTTCGTCCAGGTGGACAGTATCCAGACGGTGGAGCGGGCGCATCATCAGATCCTGTTTTCCCGCAATCAGACCTATAGGCGCGAACATCTGAAGGCGCTGCTCGAAAAGGAACGCGCGTTGTTCGAGCACTGGACGCACGATGCCTCGATCTTGCCGAGCGCCTTCTTCGTTTATTGGAAGCACAAGTTCCGCCACCAGGAGAAGGTCTTGATCGAGCGCTGGCGCAAGTGGCGCGGCGAAGGCTTCGAGGCGGCTTTCGAGGAGACCTATGAGCGCGTGCGTCGCGACGGCGCGATGCTGGCGCGCGACGTCAAGGCCGATGGCCACGTTTCCGGCGGCTGGTGGAACTGGCATCCGAACAAGACGGCGCTGGAATATTTCTGGCACACCGGCAAGCTCGCCATCGCCGGCCGCTCGAATTTCCAGAAGATCTATGATCTCACCGAGCGGGTCATTCCGGCCGAATTCCGCGAGCCGGAGGTGAGCCGCGAGGAGTTTGTCGACTGGGCCTGCCGCAGCGCGCTCAACCGCCTCGGTTTTGCCACCCATGGCGAGATATCGGCCTTCTGGAACCTCGTCTCGCCCGATGAGGCCAAGGCCTGGGTATCAGTTCATCGCGACGAGCTGACCGAAGTGCTGATCGAACCAGCGCTCGACGGCAAGGCGCGACCCTCCTGGGCCTTTGCCGATTTCCCGTCGACGCTCGACAGCTATCCCGATGCTCCGCCCCGCATCCGCGTGCTCAGCCCCTTCGACCCGATGATCCGCGACCGCAATCGCACCGAACGCCTGTTCGGCTTCTTCTACCGCATTGAAGTCTTCGTGCCCGAGCCGAAGCGCGAATATGGCTATTACGTCTTCCCGCTGCTCGAAGGCGACCGTCTGATCGGCCGCATCGACATGAAGGCGGATCGGAAGAAGTCGACGCTCGACGTCAAGCGGCTCTGGCTGGAGCCGGGTGTGAAGCCGTCGGCCGGCCGGCTGGAGAGGCTGGAAGCGGAGTTGGAGCGGCTGGCGCGGTTTGCCGGTGTGGAGAAGGTCGTGTTTCTCGAGAGGTGGAGGGGTTAGAGCCTTCGCCGGAGCAGCAGCATCCTGCGCGAAAACCCCTCCCCAACCCCTCCCCACAAGGGGGAGGGGCGGCAGTGTGGCGCCCGTCGCATTTCATTCCCGACGATACAGTATGTGGTGATGTATTTTTGGCGGCAGGGCCGGGCCACGGGTTAGTCCCTCCCCCTTGTGGGGAGGGGTTGGGGAGGGGTCTTTGTCTCTGCCTTGCCGACCGCGGGCTCCCCTCAGCAGATCTCTGTCGTGCTGATCTTGATGCCGAAACCTTCGAGGCCGACATAGTGGCGCTCGCGGCTGGTCAGCAGCTTGATCGAGCTCACCCCAAGGTCCTTGAGGATCTGGGCGCCGAGGCCGATTTCCAGCCATTCGCTGTCGCGGGTCTGGGCTTCCACATGGGCTTCGCGGCCCTGGTTGCGAGCCTTGCGGCCATTGTCGGTATGGCCGACGCCGACGGAGCCTTCGCGCAGATAGACGATGACGCCGCGGCCCTGCTCGGCAATCTTCTGCATGTAAAAATCGACCGGGCTGTTCTTGCCGAACAGATCCTCGGCGACATTCTCCGGATGCAGGCGCACCGGAATGTCGACGCCGTCGCGGATGTCGCCGAAGACGACGGCGAGATGCTGCATCGGATCCCAGGGCAGGGAATAGGTATGGGCCCTGGCCTTGCCGAACGGCGTCTCGATGTCGAAACTGGTGCCGAGTTCGATCAGCGTTTCCTTGCGCTGGCGGTAGGCGATGAGATCGGCGACGGAGACGAGCTTCAGCCCGTGTTGTTCGGCAAAGTCGACCACTTGCGGCCCGCGCGTCACCGTGCCGTCGTCGTTGACGAGCTCGGAGATGACGCCGATCAGCGGCAGGCCGGCGAGCTTGCAGAGGTCGACGGCCGCTTCCGTATGGCCGGAGCGCATCAGCACGCCGCCTTCGCGGGAAACCAGCGGGAAGATATGGCCCGGACGGACGAAATCGGAAGCGCCGACATTCGGATTGGCGAGGTTGCGCACCGTCAGCGTCCGGTCGTCGGCGGAGATACCGGTCGTCGTGCCGTGCTTGAAATCGACCGATACGGTGAAGGCCGTCGTATGCGCCGAATCGTTTTCCGCCACCATGGCGTTGAGGTTGAGGCGCTTGGCCTCTTCCTTCGGCATCGGCGCACAGACGATGCCGGAGGTGTGGCGCACGATGAAGGCCATCTTCTCCGGCGTGCAATGCACGGCGGCAACGATCAGGTCGCCTTCGTTCTCGCGGTCATTGTCGTCCATGACGACGACGATCTCGCCGGCCTCGAAGGCCCGGATGGCGTCGACGACGCGCTTCTGGTCATAAGACATGGGGCGAGGGCTCCTATTTCAGACGGCCGGTCTGGCCGCGGTCGCGAAGATAATGGTCGGCGATCGCGCAGGCGACCATCGCCTCGCCGATCGGCACGGCGCGGATGCCGACGCAGGGGTCGTGCCGGCCCTTGGTACGGATATCGACGTTCTTGCCCTCCGCATCGATCGACTGGCGCTCGGTCAGGATCGAGGAGGTAGGCTTGACGGCAAAACGCGCCACCACCGGCTGCCCGGTGGAGATGCCGCCGAGAATACCGCCGGCATTGTTGGAAAGGAAGATCGGCGTACCGTCATTGCCCATGCGCATCTCGTCGGCATTGTCTTCGCCTGAGGTTTCGGCGGCGGCAAAACCATTGCCGATCTCGACGCCCTTGACGGCGTTGATCGACATCAGCAGCGAGGCGATATCCTGGTCGAGCTTGGCATAGATCGGCGCGCCGAGGCCGGCCGGCACACCTTCGGCGATCACTTCGATGACCGCGCCGATCGAGGAGCCGTTCTTGCGGATGCCGTCGAGATATTCCTCCCAGACCGGGACGATCGCGGCATCGGGCGAGAAGAACGGGTTCTGCCCGACCTGGTCCCAGTCCCAGTTGCGGCGGTCGATCTTGTGTTTGCCGATCTGCACCAGCGCGCCGCGCACGGTGACGCCGGGCACGACAAGGCGGGCGATGCCGCCGGCGGCAACCCGGGCGGCAGTCTCGCGCGCCGAGGAGCGGCCGCCGCCGCGATAGTCGCGAATGCCGTATTTGAGGTCATAGGTATAATCGGCATGGCCGGGGCGGTATTGCCGGGCAATCTCGCCGTAATCCTTGGAGCGCTGGTCGGTGTTTTCGATCAGCATCGAGATCGGCGTTCCGGTGGTCGTCATCGTCTCGCCGTCGGCGTCGAGCATGACGCCTGATAGCACCTTCACCAGATCGTCCTCGCGCCGCTGCGTCACGAAACGGGATTGCCCGGGCTTGCGCTTGTCGAGCCAGACCTGCAGGTCCTCGAGCTTGAAGCTGAGCCCCGGAGGGCAGCCGTCGACGACGCAGCCGAGCGCCGGACCATGGCTTTCGCCCCAGGTGGTTACGCGGAAAAGGTGACCGAATGTATTGTGCGACATGTGTTCCCACGGTGGCGCGCCAAAGCCGGCCGCGCCATTGCTTGAAAAGGCGCGACACTCATAGGCCAAAAAACCGCCGAGGCAAAAGCCTTTCTTTGCGCCAAACGGCCAGCTCAGGAAATGCTGTTTCCGTTCGCTGCCGGGGACGGGCGGCCCATATTGCCGCCACTCTCTTCGCACAGGCGGGGAGGGGCAGGGCGAGGGCATCGGCAGGCAGCGATCAGGACGCCAGCCGCCACCCCGCTCCTGTGGCTTCGTTGGTGAAATCGTCGAAGGAGAGCGGCCGCGAGAAGGCATAACCCTGCAGGATATCGCAGCCGAGATCGCGCAGCAGTGCGGCATGGGCTGCCGTCTCCACCCCTTCGGCCACGGTCTCGACGCCGAGCGAGCGGGCGATCTCGATGATCGAGCTGACCAGCGCCCGCTCCTGCGAGGCATTGACGATCGGCTGCACCAGCTGGCGGTCGATTTTCAGCCGCTTCGGCTTCAGCTTCAACAGGCTGACGATCGAGGTATGGCCGGTGCCGAAATCGTCGATCTCGATATCGATGCCGAGCGCCTTGATGCGTTCGAGATTTTGCGAGACGACGTCCTCGCTCTCGTCGAGGAAAATCGATTCCACCAGTTCGAAGGAGATCTCGCCGGGACGGATATGCAGGTCGGCGAGCGATTCCAGCAGGCTGCCGTCATGCAGCCGCCGTGCCGAAACATTGACCGAGACCTTGGGGACCACAATGCCGCGTGCCGTCCAGCGCACCTTGTCGCGCAGCGCCGTTTCCAGCACGATCCGGTCGAGCATCTGTACGACGTTGATCTCGTCGGCAATGCGCAGGAACTTGTCGGGGGCGAGCCACCCTTTGGAGGGATGCTTCCAGCGCACCAGCGCCTCGACGCCGGTCAGTTCCATCGTCCGGGCGCAGAATTGCGGCTGATACCAGGCGGTGAATTCACCATTGTCGATGCCGGCGAGGATCTCGTCGGCGGTGCGCTTGGTATTGATGATATCGGCCTGGAGATTGTGATTGAAGAATTCGAAGCGGTTGCGGCCCGTGCTTTTTGCGCGGTAGAGCGCGATATCGGCATTGATCAGCACCTTGCGCGCATCGACATGGATGCCATTGGCGAGCGCAATACCGATCGACACGCCGCAGCGGCAGGAAAAACCCTGGAAATCGATCGGCTGGCGCATCTCCTCGATGATCCGCGTCGAAAGCTGCACCATCTCCTTGTCGTCGACATCGAGGGCAAGGATGACGAATTCGTCGCCGCCGATGCGCGCGACGATATCGCTGCCGCGGACATTCTTGGCGAGCACCTTCGAGGCGTGCACCAGCATCGCATCGCCGGCGGCATGGCCGAGCGTGTCGTTGATGTCCTTGAAGCGGTCGAGATCGATATGCAGGATCGAGAATTTCTGCCGCTGCTGATGGCCGTCCTGGGTGAGATTTTCGAGCGCGATGTCGAGCTTGCGGCGGTTGGCGAGGGCGGTCAGCGGGTCATGCAGCGAATTGTGCTCGATCCTGTTCTTGACAAGCTCGAGCTCGATATTCTTGGCGACTGCCTCGTCCTTGGCGGCCTTCAGCCGGATCGTCATCAGCACGTCTTCGGTGGCGTCGAAGGCGATGCCCATGATCTTCATCTCGCCGGTCCCCGTCTGGTGGACCTTGCCGACCGAGCGCACATAACGCACCGAACCGTCGTCGACGAGCACACGGCAGACGAGGGTGTGCGTATCGCCGTTGCGCTTGAAGTGGCGTGCGCTTTCGAGCGCTAAGGCCCGATCCTCGGGGTGGATGCAGCCAAGCCAGGTCTCTTCGGTCATGAAGCCGTTGCGCGGTGTAAGCCCATAGAGCTCGTGCATCCGCTCGTTCCAGATCGAACCGCCGAGGCCCGGCCGCGCTTCCCATATGCCGCACTGATAGGAATCGAGCGCCAGGTCGAGCCGGCTGGAAAGCTCGGCGAGCTGCCCCTCACGACTCGAGAGCTCTTCAAGCGCCAATTCCAGCTCGGCATTCTTGACCTCACTCATATCCTTGGCCTTGCGCAGCGTGTCGGTGATCTCCGCATCTGCGGTCACGTCCCAGACAATGCCGATCGTCTTGCTGACGCCGCCGGCATCCGTATAGAAGGAGCCGACCGAGCGCAGGTGGCGGATGCCGCCGTCGGAAAGCAGGATGCGGTACTGCGCCGTGCAGGCGGCACCCGCAATGCTGCAGCTGAAGAAATGTACTTCGGCAGTGTCGCGGTCCTCGGGCAGGATCGCCGCCAGCCATTCGTCGAGCACCCGGCTTCCCTCTTCCGCCGGTTTGCCGTGCAGGGCCGCGGCACGCGCGTCCCAGAGCAGGCTGTTCGAATCATCCTGCAACTCCCAGATGCCAATATTGGAGGATTCCAGCGCCAGGTTGAGCCGCTGCGACAGTTCCAGCAGTTTTGCCTCGCGCGTCTCCAGCGCGTTGATGTTGCGATTGCGCTCGCCGAGCAGCATGGTCGCAAAGAAGATCGGCACGATGATGATGAATCCGGCGGCAACGATGATCAGGCGTAGCTCGGTGCGGTTTTCAGGTATCGCATTCCAGCCGCTGTTCGGCACAGCGGCAAGCTCCCACCTGCCGCCGGCAAAGCCGATCTTCTGGCGCATCGGATCCTTGCCGTCGATATCGGAGGACCCGAAGAACGGCGCCGGGGGAGGAGCTTTGGCGGCGGTCGGCAAGCCTATATCGCGAATGGCGATCGAAAGATGGCCGAGATGCGGATAGCGCTCCTGGTTTTCGCGGTCGCGTGCCGGCATCAGCCCGGTCGCCTGGTAGAACATCGTCTGGTCGATGGCGACTTCGACCGCCCCCCAGATCCGCCGCTGGCCGTTCTCCTTGACGTAAACCGGGAAGAAGATGGCGAAGGCGTCCCGGCCGTCGGTGCTGATCGGGCCGTAGAAGCGCGCCGACTGGTTGCCGGTCGCGCCGGTCATCGCCTGGCGGAAGTAGAGAGCCTCGCGCACGTTGCGGCCGACCCGCTCGTTGCCGGATTGCGGCGGGTGGATGTCGCGGATGATGAAATCAGGCGCGACGGCGATATGAATGAAAGACGGGTTCTGGATCAGCAGCCAGTTGATCTGGCGTTCCATCTCCTCTCCGTTTGCCGCGCTGACGGAGATCAGGTTCGTCAGGTCGCGCACGACGCTGAGGTCCATATTGATCTCAGCCATGACCCGGGCACGGATGAGGTTCGTCTCGTTTTCGGTGCGGATATGAAGTTCGCGCACATGAGACGCAGTATTGGCCTGGTCGAGTCCGAAGCCGACCATGATGACGACCAGGGCGACAAGCGACGAAACCAGAAACGAGACGCGGCTATTCTTCAACACGCGCCGCAACTGCTTGCTGTCGCTGAGCCTGGATAACAAAATGAAACCCCCATGTTGACGAGCAACTGTAGGGCGCGCGGGTTAATTTACGATTGCCCGCCGGCGATGCCGAGAGATCGCGGGAAGGGAAAACCGCGGATTAACGCACCATCTTGATTACATTTAAAATCCTATTCATCAATTGGGCGGGAAAAGCCATTCTTAAGGGCAATTTTCGCCATATTCAGGAGCTTATCTGTGACCAGTCATGTTCTCGTGCAGCGTCTTAAAAGGATTGTCGCCATGCGTTTCGTCGTCGCCACGCTTTTGGCAACAGCAAGCTTCCTGTCACCGATGAGCGGTTTTGCCGAGAGCGCCGATGTCGAAGCGACGATCAAGAAGGTCGACACGGCCAACCTCGTGCTGACGCTCGATGACGGCAAAACCTATCAGGCGCCCGAGGAATTCAATTTCGACGGCCTCGAAGCCGGCGTGAAGGTGATCGTCTTCTATACCGAGGTCGACGGCAAGCGCGTCATCAACGATCTCGATATCGTTAAATAGGCAGTTCTCTGGAGAATGACCGGATGAAGCACGCCTCGATCATAGTGCGCGCGGATTGGGATGAAGAGGCTGGTGTTTGGGTTGCCAGTAACGACGATATCGAAGGGCTGGCCGTCGAGGCCAATACTTTCGAAACCCTCGAGCCCAAAGTCGTCGCTGTTATAACCGACCTTTTCGAGCTGAACGGCTTCACCTCGAGCCTGCCGGAAATCCCCGTCCACATCATGGCGGAACAGCTCGTTCGCATCCCCAATCCGACCTACTGAGCGCATGGCAGGCTGGCAATGCCTACAGCCAGACGATCGTCCGCTCATTGGTTTCGATCCTGGCGATCCGGTCCTGCGGGATCGCACCTTCCGCAGCGCTGCTTTTCGGCAGGTCGGCGATCGTCTGGAACAGCGTGCGGATGACGCCACCATGGGTGACGCAGACCGTCGGACGATCGACGGAGTTTAGCCAAGAGCCTGTGCGCCAGGAGAGGATTTCATAGCTTTCCGCGTCATCGCCAGGCGGGATGAAATCCCATTTCGAGGCGTTGCGTTCCGCCACCCGCTCGCGCTGCGTCGCCTTCAGCTCCTTGATCGTCGAGCCCTCCCAGTCGCCAAAGGAAATTTCCACCAGCCTCGGATCGGTGCGATAGGCCAGCGGCGGCAGGCCCATGGCGGTGCGCATGATTTCCATCGTGGCGCGTGTGCGCTGGAGCGGGCTTGCGACGAAATCGAACTGGTCGATCGTGTCGCCGAGAATCCCTGCAAGCGCGATGCCGTTCTGCCGGGCCTGTTCCAGGCCCGTGGCATTCATCGGGATATCCTTCTGACCCTGCAGGCGGCGCTCGGCATTCCAGGCGGTCTGGCCGTGTCTGATCACGTAGATAAGCACGGTCTCGCATCCATATGGAGAAATCAGTCCTTGACGACGGAAATGTCGGGCGCGTCGACCGCCTTCATGCCGATGACATGATAGCCGCTGTCGGCATGGTGCACTTCGCCGGTGACGGAGCGCGACAGGTCCGACAGGAGGTAGAGGCCGACATCGCCGACTTCCTCGATGGTGACGGTGCGGCGCAGCGGCGCGTTATATTCGTTCCACTTCAGAATGTAGCGGAAATCGCCGATGCCCGAGGCGGCAAGCGTCTTGATCGGTCCGGCCGAAACCGCGTTGACGCGGATGTTCTGCGGCCCGAGGTCGACTGCGAGATATTTGACGCTCGCTTCGAGCGCGGCCTTGGCGACACCCATGACGTTATAGTTCGGCATCACTTTTTCGGCGCCGTAATAGGTCAGCGTCAGCATGGCGCCGCCATCCGTCATCAGCTTCTCGGCGCGGCGTGCGACCGAGGTGAAGGAATAGACGGAGATCTGCATCGTCTTGGCGAAATTGTCGGCCGAGGTATCGACGTAGCGGCCGGTCAGCTCGTCCTTGTCGGAAAAGCCGATCGCATGCACGAGGAAATCGATCTTGCCCCACAGCTTTTCGACGTTCTCGAAAACCTCATCGATGGTGGCTTCATCGGCGACGTCACAGTGGCCGACGAGCGTCGCGCCGATTTCGGCAGCGAGCGGCTCGACGCGCTTCTTCAGCGCATCGCCCTGATAGGTGAACGCGACTTCTCCGCCCTGCGCATGAATGGCCTTGGCAATACCCCACGCAATCGAACGATTGTTGGCGACACCCATGATGACGCCGCGTTTGCCTGCCATGAGGCCGGATGCTTGAGCCATATTTCGCTCCCTAGGATTCTGATCGATCCTGCCTATGGCATAGGCCGTTAATCGGTTCAAGCTTGGCCTGGATCATCAACTGTTAGGGATCGTAATAAAGGGTGCGAATGTCATAAAAATTTCATAGGAACAGGCCTTCGCGCATGCTCCGCATGAGATCGGTGATTTTGTCGTCGGGTTTTTCCCACAAGATAATGCGCAACTCGACGACCAGATCGCCTCTGCCGCCCTCTTCGCCAGGCAATCCCTGGCCGGGAATTCTAATCGTCTTGTCCGAGCCGGACCATGCGGGGATCGTCACGTTCAGCGGCCCGCTCGGTCCTTCGATACGCGCCTCTGTGCCGAGCACGGCATTTTCGATGCTGAGCGGCAGCACGGCGTGCAGATCGAAACCGTCGACCGTAAAGCGCGGATCGGGTGCGATGCGAATGTTGATGACGGCGTCGCCGCGCTGCATGCCAGGCAGCTTGAAGCCCTGTCCCTTGAGCCTGATCTCGTGACCGTCGGTCGTGCCTGCCGGCAATGCGAAGCCGATTTCGCGGCCCTCCGGCAACGATGCGGTGATCCAGCTGCTCTTCAACACGTCGTCGATCGTGACCGTCGCCGTCGTCACCTCGTCCGGTGCTTTCTCGAGGCCGGTATCCTTGGCACCGGTGAAACGGCGCACCAGGTTCGTCAGGATGCTGAGCGGCAGCGACAGGTTGGCGGCGGCATTGGCCCCAGCGTCGCTCGCTTCCTCGTCGCCCTTGGTGTCGGCCTCGGCGGCATCGCCATCCACGCGCCTGCCGGCATCGCCCTGAGCGTTTTGTGTCTGCTGATTTTGGGCCTGCTGATATTGCGTCTGCTGAGCGCGACCCTGCGCCTGGCCGCCGCCGGCCGCGCGGGCCTGGGCGCCAAAAATGCGATCCACCATCTCGTCGGCGGCCTCGGTAGCGCCTGCCTGTTGCCTGTTGCCGTCGGCCGCCGCCTTCTGGGCGGCGCGCGCCAGCTCTTCCATCACGCGCTCGGCATTGGCCTGCGCCGCCTTGGCGCGCACGGCCGCCTCGCGGGCGGCCTGGCGCTGCTGCATGATCGTCTGTTCGTGCTTCTTGGCTTCAGCCATCCGCACCGCATTGTCGAATAGGCTGCGTTTGCGCGGGTCCTTCAGGGTTTCATAGGCGCGGCCGATCTCGGCGAACCGGGCCGTCGCCGTCGGGTCGTCCTGATTGTGGTCGGGATGGGCTGATTTGGCCATGTTGCGCCAGGCCGCCTTGATCTCGTCTGCTGCCGCGTCGCGCTTGACGCCCAGAATTTTGTAAGGATCGCGCATGTCAAAACCGCCGGTGTTGCGATGCGGCAAGCCTCGTCCTTGCCCGGCATCCCCGTCCAATAAAACGTGTGTGGCGTCACCCGCCGCAAAGGCAGGAACAGCCACTCTCAACGCCGATCCTGCGGGCCGAGTTGCTAATCACCTGTTATTTCTGTGAAGAGATGTGCGGTGTTTCGCGGTAAATGGTTAGCTCTTTGCTAAGCATTCGGCAGAAAGCGGTCACGCGTTAACCTGTTGGGGAGGGCGCCCCCGCGTCTTTTCGACGCGCAAAGGACGCTGTAATATTTGAACGACCTTAGGAAGATCAGCTTTCCGGCTGAAAGCTCAGAAGCTGCCAGTTGCCGCCGCCGACGAGGCAGGTCTTGCCGTAGAATTTGGCAATGCCGACATAGGAATGGCGGGTGGTGCGGAACTGGCGGCAGACCTGGCCGGACTCATTGTTCTCGACGATCGTATCGATGACGCCGGCACTGCCGGTCGATGCGTTCGCCCAGGGAAGCGGCTGGCCCTCGAGCCTTTGCACATCGGCCGAGGTTACGGCGTTGCGCACGGTCATTTCGTCGGAAAGCGTATCGGTGCTCGGCGGCGTCTGCGACACGGTGCCGGTTGCCACCGACCGGTCGACCTTGGCTTCACTCAGGAAATCCATGCCGCCGCCGACGCAGCCGGACAGCGACAATATCGCGACGCCGGTGACGAAGAACACACTGCTGCGTCGCCGCAGGCCCTTTGTATGGCGAGATGACTTTGCTATGACTTCCACCCTGCATCCTGTCCAGTTATCAAAAGCTGGGCGAGTTTTGAATAATCCGGGGCATTTGAACCAATATGTCGGCAAACGAGTTAACAAGCGGTGACTTTACCGAAAGTGGCGAGCCCTTCAAGCTCTTTGCCGAATGGCTGAAAGAAGCCGAGGCTTCCGAGCCCAATGACCCCAATGCGGTGGCGCTGGCAACGGTCGATGAGGATGGTCTTCCCAATGTCCGCATGGTTCTCCTGAAGGGATTCGACGACGACGGTTTCGTCTTTTACACCAATTTCGAGAGCCAGAAAGGCCGCGAAATTCTCGGCCAGAAAAAGGCGGCCATGTGCTTTCACTGGAAAAGCCTGCGTCGTCAGGTCAGGCTGCGCGGCCCCGTCGAGATCGTCACCGATGCCGAAGCGGACGCCTATTTCAAGACGCGGGCGCGCGGCAGCCGCATCGGCGCCTGGGCCTCCAGACAATCCCGCCCGCTCGAAAGCCGTTTCGCGCTGGAAAAGGCCGTGGCCGAATATACCGCCCGTTATGCCATCGGCGAGATTCCGCGCCCCGCCCACTGGTCGGGCTTCCGCATTCGGCCGACCTCGATCGAATTCTGGAAGGACCAGAAATTCCGCCTGCATGACCGGGTCGAATTCCGCCGCCCATTACCGGAAGGCGAATGGGAGAAGGTGCGGATGTATCCGTAACGGGCTTACCTGCCCATCAGCTTCAACGGTATGCCGGAGGCAAGGGCCGAGACGTAGCGTCGCTTCTGATAGAAGCCGTTGAGCGAAATGCGCGGGAGATAGCCGGTCAATTGCGCTGACGGCAGCCCGGGCTGCGTGGTGACCGCAAGGGTAAAGCCGAGATTGCGAGCGATGCGCGCCTCGCGGGCGGTCGCAGCCTCCGGCGTGCCATAGGGATAGGCGATCGTCTCGGGACGGATGCCGGTCACCGCCTCGACGTAGTCCGCCGAAACCTGCATCTCGATTCGCGCTTCGGCTTCCGGCAGGCGGGCGAGCGCGCGATGGCTGATCGTATGGGCGCCGAGCGTTGCGAGCGGATGAGCCGCCAGCCATTGCAATTCGCCAGGTCCCATCACCAGCTCGCGGACGATATCCGTCGGCTCGATGCCGTTCTCCCGCGCCAGCAGATCGATGGCCGCGACGGCGCGTGACTCGTCGGAGCCGTGGATATACCAGGCAAAGCGGTCGAAGGCATGCCATTGCTGCTGCGGGCTGTCCAGCGCCAGGCGCTCTCTGCCGCGGCCGAAATCGAAGTAGATTTCGCTTGGCCGGCGCAGGAGGACGGCGAGCGTCTCCCACCAGATGCTGTGAGAGCCTTCGGCAAAACCCTTGGCGACGAACACCGTGAACGGCGCCTGATGCCGCTCGAACACCGGCAGCGCATGTTCCAGATTGTTGCTGTATCCGTCGTCGAGCGTGAAGGCAGCGAAGGGCTTTGCGCCTTCGGGCTCCGCCAGCAGCGCCGGCACCTGATCGAGCGGCACGAAGCGGTAGCCCTCTCGCCGCAGCCGCCGCAGCGCCGCATCGAGAAAACGGGGAGTGATTTCGAGATGCGCATTCGGCTCGAAGGCCTGGGGCAGGTGCGGGCGGACATGATGCAGCGTAAAGACGACGCCGCGCCCGCGCGCTTCGCGCATCAGTCCGACTGACGCGAGCAGCCAGGAAACCTCGAGCCCAGCGCCGATCGCGACGCGTTTTGCCAGTCGCTTGAATTGTCCCGTCATGCGGGTCCGCCCCTTGCCTTTGCCGGAAACTAGCAAGTGCGATTTAAGCCTTGCTGAATCCCGATACCGCACAGGTCTTTGATTTCCTGTTAACCAAGACGATGAAAAGACTAGAAAAATAATAGGAGTTGCCTCAAAGTCGCGCCAAACTTACTGCTTCTGTCACATTACGGTACAAACGCCGGTCTGACCGAGAGCCGGCATCAAGGGCTGCGCATCAGGGGCCAGGGTATGAGGGGAAAGTGCATGAGAAAGCTTTTGGCGGCTGTTTTGACCGTAACGCTTGCCGTTTCGGCGCCGCTTGCGGCCCTTGCCGGCAACGCTTCGCTGATCCTCGATGCCCGGACCGGCAAGGTTCTCGCCTCCGAAAACGCCGATACGCTGAACCATCCGGCCTCGCTGACGAAGATGATGACGCTCTATCTCACCTTCGAGGCGTTGAAGCGCGGCAAGATCGCCTGGGACACCCCGATCCGGATGTCGAAATACGCCGCTGCACGCCCGCCGACCAAGCTTGGCATCAAGGCTGGCGGTACGATCACCGTGCGCGAGGCGGTCTATGGCATGATCGTCAAATCCGCCAATGATGCCGCCTCCGCCATGGGTGAGAAGCTCGCCGGCTCGGAAAGCGGCTTTGCCCGGGTGATGACGGCCAAAGCCCGCCAGCTCGGCATGAGCCGCACCGTCTTCGTCAACGCCTCCGGCCTGCCGGACGGCCGTCAGGTCACGACGGCGCGTGACATGTCGACGCTCGCCATCGCGCTGATGAAGAATTATCCGAACGAATACCGGCTGTTTTCGACGGCCAGTTTCAATTTCCGCGGCCGGACGGTGCGCGGTCACAACAATCTCATGTACCGCTACCAGGGCATGGACGGCATCAAGACCGGTTATACCAATGCTTCCGGCTTCAACCTCGTCAGCGCGGTCAGAGACGGCAATCGCCGCGTGGTTGGCGTCGTGCTCGGCGGCCGCACCGCCCGCAGCCGCGACGCCAAGATGGCTGGTTTGCTCGACCGTTATCTCGGCCGCGCCTCGTCTTCCGGCGGCGCAAAGCTGATGGCGAGCGTCGGCGCGAGGGAACCCGTCGAAGTCGCGTCCGCCGCCGAGGCCTCCGATGTTCCGGTGCCGCTCAACGCACCGCGCACGGCCGACGATCTCGCAGCCAAAAGCCTGGCTTATGCCGACGATGCCGTCGTGCCGCTGGAGCGTCCCGTCGCGATGGACGAGATCCTCAACGCCGGCAAGACGCCGAAGACATCGGCAGAAAAGACCAATGGCGACTGGCAGATCCAGATCTCAGCCGCACCGAGTGCCGATGCGGCGCGTGCACTTCTCGCCCAGGCGAAGTCGGAAGGCGGCGCACCGCTCGTGTCCGCCTCACCCTATACGGAGGCGGTCGGGCAGGGGGTCAACAAGATCTATCGCGCCCGCTTCGTCGGCTTCGCCAGCAAGGATGCCGCCGTCTCGGCCTGCGATGCGTTGAAGCAGCGCTCCTATGACTGCATGCTGCTGCCGGACCACGGCTGATTGCCGCGCGGCGGTCTGGACAATCCCGTTCTGGACAATTGTTGGGAATCAGGTTCTCCTCCATAAACAAAAGGAGAACGCTCATGCTGCGCCGTCTCGCCGACCAGTTCGAAATTTCTTCCTCCACCCATGTCGCGGCCCACGGCATCGAGCGTGATGCCGATTGGTTCCTTCTGAAACTGCAGGAGGAAATGGGCGAGCTGACACAGGCCTGGAACCGGCTGACCGGGCGCGGTCGTGCGAAGGGGCGTTCACCGGAAGATATGCAGCAAGACCTCGCCGATGAGACCGCCGACGTCCTCGGCCACCTCCTGCTTTTCGCCCGACACAACGATATCGACCTTGCCGCCGCGATCGAACGCAAGTGGCTGTTTCAGCCGGCGCAAACGTCGAAGAGCTGATGCAACGCGCCGAAAATGCGCAGTGTGTTTGGGGGCGACGGGCATAGTCGATGTGACGCGCTTTAGGCGAGGCTGTCCGTCGTCAACCGCACCAGGATTCTCCCGCAGCTTAAGTCAGCCGACCTTATAGCGGTAGAATTTGCTATCCACCGCCATCAGCGGGAAGGCACGGGGCAGGGCGCTCTTGGCGATCTCGCTAAAGCCGTTCTTCTCGTAGAAGCGATGCGCGGCGACGAACTTGTCCGTCGTTCCGAGGAAGATATCGGTGAGGCCGACATCCCTGGCATGGGCAAACAGCCGATCGAGAAGCCGTGCGGCCACGCCATGCTCGGAGCCGCGAACTTCAGCTGAGACGAACATCTTGCGCAGCGCCGCTTGGTTGTTGCCGATATCCTTGAGCCCGACCGTGCCGACGATGGCGCCATCCTTGAGGGCGACCCAGAACTGCCCCTTGCCGGACTGGTAGAAATCCGGGATGACCCTAAGATCCGGCTGCTCATCCGCAGTGATATCGATGCCAAATTCCTCGCGCTGGATCGGCAGGATCACCGAGAGCACGGCATCGGCGTCATCGGCGGTGAAGGTTCTGATTTCGACGTCCGCCATGACGGATCCTTTCGCCTCAGGTCTGCGTGCCGCCGACCGTCACCTGATCCATGCGCAGATGCGGCTGGCCGACGCCGACGGGAACCCACTGGCCGGCCTTGCCGCAATTGCCGATGCCGGTATCGAGCTTCATGTCGTTGCCGATCATCGACACCCGCTTCATCGCATCCGGGCCGTTGCCGATCAGCATCGCGCCCTTGATCGGCGCACCGACCTTGCCGTTCTCGATCAGATAGGCCTCGGTGCAGCCGAAGACGAACTTGCCGGAGGTAATATCCACCTGGCCGCCGCCGAAGGAGACGGCATAGATGCCCTTCTTCACCGAGGCAATCATTTCCTCAGGCGTCTTGTCGCCGCCGAGCATGTAGGTGTTGGTCATGCGCGGCATCGGTACATGGGAATAGCCCTGGCGGCGGCCGTTGCCGGTGGGCGCCATGCCCATCAGCCGGGCATTCTGCCGGTCCTGCATATAGCCGACGAGCTTGCCGTTTTCGATCAGCACGTTGTAGGCGGACGGCGTGCCCTCATCATCGATGGTGATCGAGCCGCGGCGATTGTCGATCGTGCCGTCATCGACGACAGTGACGCCGGGAGCGGCGACCATCTGGCCGAGAAGACCGGCAAAGGCCGAAGTCTTCTTGCGGTTGAAATCGCCTTCCAGCCCGTGACCAACGGCCTCATGCAGCATCACGCCCGGCCAGCCGGAGCCGAGCACCACGTCCATCGTGCCCGCCGGCGCATCGATCGCCTCGAGATTGACGAGCGCCTGGCGCAGCGCCTCGTCGGCGCCGTATTGCCAGCTGCCTTCGGCGATGAAATCGCCGAAGCCGATGCGCCCGCCGTGGCCATAGGAGCCGCTCTCCTGCCGATCGCCTTCGCCGACCATCACCGAAATGTTGATGCGTGTCATCGGCCTGATGTCGCGCACACGGTGTCCGTCGGCGCGCAGGATATCGACGACCTGCCAGCTTGCGGCAACCGAGGCCGTCACCTGGCGCACCTTGTCATCCTTACTCCTGAGATAGGCGTCGATGTCCTGCAGGACCTTGACCTTCTCCTCGAAGCTCGGCTGACCGATCGGGTTCTCGTCGCTGTAAAATTTCTTGTTGGTGCCCTGGGGCGCTGCCGCGTAGGAGCCGGAATAGCCGCGTGTCACCGCGCCGACGGCATCGGTCGCCCGCTTCAGCGCCGCCACCGAAAGATCGCCGGCATGGGCATAGCCGACCGCTTCGCCGGCAACGGCGCGCAGGCCGAAACCCTGTTCGGTGTTGAAGCTGCCGCCCTTGAGCCGGCCATTGTCGAAGGTCAGCGCTTCCGCCTGCGCATGCTCGATGAACAGTTCGCCGTCATCGGCGCCGGACAGGGCCTCGGCGACGTGCTTGCGCATCGTGGCTTCGTCGGCATCGAAAAGCGTCAGGAGATCGGTGTTCATGGTATGGCTCCATTGGGCATGCGTTCAGGAGTGCACTGACTCCTTAGATAGGGCTCCACATAATAAGGAGTGAAGCCCTGCCGTCGAATTATTCTTTTTTGGGCAGGGCGATATTGGAAATGGAATGGCTTTGTGGTGAGGCGCCGCCGTATCCCACCCTCATTCCTGTGCTCGTCACAGGAATCCAGCCACCGCGCGTCCGCGCGGTGAGTGAATCACTGCAACAGCCAAAATGTCTCCCGCGCCCAAGGACTTGGGCGCACTGGATTCCTGTGACGAGCACAGGAATGAGGGAGGTGAGCGCATATGTGCGTGCTTTCACCGCCCAATTAGCGCCTTTACCACCGCCTCAGCCGGCTGACAAAGCCCGCGCAACTCGAAACGCGCTTCGAGGCCGAAACAGGGAACTCGCAGCCCCCGCATCACGGCAGAGCGTCGAAGCCTTCGGCGAAGCCCTTGAGGTCGACGGGGATGCCGATGCCTTCTTCCGGGGTCTGGAAGACGATGAAGGTTGCCTGGGCGCCGCTGCGGAAGGTCTTGAGCAACTCGTCCTCGAGCACGACCTCGGCATAGCAGCCGTCGGCGAAGCAGCGGACGAAATAGGCGCGGCCGATATCCTTGCCGTCGACATTGAGCCCGAGGCCGTTCGGCAGCAGCACGCCAAGCGGTGCCAGCACGCGGAGAATCTTCGACTTGCGATCGGCCGTCTTCAGGACGACGACGGAAAGCCCGACCTCCGGCCGATCCTCGGCGATGACATTCTGCATCAGCGCGCATTGCTCGGTCGCCGCACCCGCCGGCTTGTCGCAGACGACGGACCATGCGCCATGATTGGACTTCACCGTGCCCGGCGCCGGCGGTTGTGTCTGGCCAGGTGTCACCGGTTCGACATTCGGTTTGGCGGCGCTCGGCTGTTGCGGCGCCGGAGCAGGGGCCGGCGCCGGCGCGGAAGCCGGGGGCGCGGCCTGTGACGGAGTGGGTTGCTGCTGGGCGAAAACGGGCGTCGTCGCTGCGGCCGCGATGCTGGCAGTCAGGAGAAGCGACTGCGCGAGGGAACGGAAACCCATGGAAACCTCTGGATATCGAATCATTGCGGCTATTGTTGAAGCTGCCCACCAAAAATGAAAAGCCCCACCCCGTGAAAACCGGGGGACTGCGGCGGAAATTGGACCTTTGCGAAATAATGTTTCGCGCGCGGATTGGCCGGAAAGCCGATTTTTCATATGCTGATGAAAAACTTGGGATGTTTTGCCGTTCGAGCCTGCCTATGCTTTGAGCAAAAATGCCGCATAGACAATTGCTCTGACCTGTTGCGGCAAATGCCAAACTGTGGTTTGAAGCGCTGAAGATGGCAAGGATTCTGCGTTCTATTTTGCAGGTCAAGCGCTCGAGGGAGATACTAAGGTGATGAAGAAGGCTTATGCAGCCCTGACCACGCTGGTCTGTCTGCTTTTTGCTTCCGGCACATATGCCGACCAGCCGACGCCGTGGCAGGCGACGCTGCAGCCGGCGGCAACGCCGATCATGCGGGAAATCCAATGGTTCGAACAATATACCCTGTGGTTTATCGTTCCGATCACGCTCTTCGTGCTGGTCCTGCTCATCGTCGTCTGTTTCAAGTTCCGCGCCAGCGCGAACCCGGTTCCCTCGAAGACGAGCCACAACACGCTGATCGAGATTGCCTGGACCGTGGGGCCGGTCCTGGTGCTGCTTTTTCTTGCCATTCCCTCGTTCAACCTGCTGACGGCGCAGCTGACGCTGCCCGAAAACCCGGACGTGACGATCAAGGCGACCGCTACCCAGTGGCAGTGGAACTACGAATATGAAGGTTCGGGCGAAAGCCCGCTGGCTTTCGATTCCTACCTCTTGAAGGATCAGGACCGCCCGGCTGCCGGCAAGGAAGACAAGTCGATCTATCCGCGGCTTCTCGCGGTCGACAACGAACTGGTCCTGCCGGTCAACAAGACGGTCCGCGTTCTCGTGACCGCAGCACCCACCGACGTCATTCATGCTTTCGCCATGCCTTCCTTCGGCGTCAAGATCGATGCCGTGCCGGGCCGCCTGAACGAGACCTGGTTCAAGGCCGAACGCGAAGGCCTGTTCTACGGCCAGTGTTCCGAGCTCTGCGGCAAGGACCATGCGTTCATGCCGATCGCCATCCGCGTCGTCTCCGAGGACAAGTACAAGCAGTGGCTGACCGCAGCCGCCAGCGACCTGCCCGGCGCCTACAAGACACTCATGGCCGCAACCGATGGTCCCGCAAAGACCGTCAACGTCGCCGAAGCACAGTAATAAAGGGGATCGGGACAATGGCTGGACCTTCCGCTCACGACGATCATTCTCATGATCACGATCGCACGCATGGCGATCACGCCGCCCATCATGACCACGCGCATGACGATCACGGGCACAAGCCGAGCTTTGCCAATCGCTGGCTGTTCTCGACCAACCACAAGGACATCGGCACGCTCTACCTGATCTTCGCGATCATTGCCGGCATCATCGGCGGCGCGCTGTCGGTTGCCATGCGCATGGAGCTGCAGGAGCCGGGCATCCAGATCTTCCACGGCCTGGCCTCGATGGTCTACGGCTATGAGGGCGATGCCGCGATCGACGGCGCCAAGCAGATGTTCAACATGTTCACGACAGCGCACGCGCTGATCATGATCTTCTTCATGGTCATGCCGGCGATGATCGGCGGTTTCGCCAACTGGATGGTGCCGATCATGATCGGCGCGCCTGATATGGCCTTCCCGCGCCTCAACAATATCTCCTTCTGGCTGATCGTTCCCGCCTTCGCGCTGCTGCTGCTGTCGATGTTCGTCGAAGGTCCGGCAGGCGCCTATGGCACCGGTGGCGGCTGGACGATGTATCCGCCGCTGGCGACAAGCGGCACGCCGGGACCGGCGGTAGACCTTGCGATCTTCGCACTTCACATCGCCGGCGCCTCGTCGATCCTCGGTGCGATCAACTTCATCACCACGATCCTCAATATGCGCGCTCCGGGCATGACACTGCACAAGATGCCGCTGTTTGCCTGGTCCGTGCTGATCACCGCCTTCCTGCTGCTGCTGTCGCTGCCGGTTCTGGCTGGCGGCATCACCATGCTGCTCACCGACCGCAATTTCGGCACTGCGTTCTTCTCTCCGGAAGGCGGCGGCGATCCGATCCTCTACCAGCACCTGTTCTGGTTCTTCGGTCACCCCGAGGTCTACATTCTCATCCTGCCGGGCTTCGGCATGGTCAGCCACATCATCTCGACCTTCTCGAAAAAGCCGATCTTCGGCTATCTCGGCATGGCCTACGCCATGGTCGCGATCGGCGCCGTCGGCTTCGTCGTCTGGGCCCACCACATGTACACGGTCGGCCTGTCGCTCGACGCGCAGCGCTACTTCGTTTTCGCGACGATGGTCATCGCCGTTCCGACGGGCGTGAAGATCTTCTCCTGGATCGCGACGATGTGGGGCGGCTCGATCTCGTTCCGCACACCGATGCTCTGGGCGATCGGCTTCATCTTCCTGTTCACGGTCGGCGGCGTCACCGGCGTCCAGCTCGCCAATGCCGGTCTCGACCGCTCGCTGCATGACACCTATTACGTCGTGGCCCACTTCCACTACGTTCTGTCGCTCGGCGCCGTCTTTGCGATCTTCGCCGGCTGGTACTACTGGTTCCCGAAAATGACCGGCTACCTGTACAACGAGCTGGTCGGCAAGCTGCATTTCTGGGTCATGTTCATCGGCGTCAACCTGGTGTTCTTCCCGCAGCACTTCCTCGGCCTCGCCGGCATGCCGCGCCGCTACATCGATTATCCGGATGCTTTTGCCGGCTGGAACTACGTTTCCTCGATCGGCTCCTACATCTCGGCCTTCGGTGTGCTGATCTTCCTCTACGGCGTCTTCGAAGCCTTCGCCAGGAAGCGCGTCGCCGGCGACAATCCGTGGGGTGAGGGTGCTACGACGCTCGAATGGCAGCTGCCTTCGCCGCCGCCCTATCACCAGTGGGAACAGCTTCCGCGCATCAAGTAAACTGCGCGGGCATCAGGACGCCGCCTTCGATACGGCGTCCTGATCGTAAGACATTCAGGACGAAATGATGACGGTCATCGACAATCACGGGGTGCTTGCAAAGGACGGCGAATTGTCGGAAGCGAGTGCGCGCGATTATTTTGAATTGTTGAAGCCACGGGTCATGTCGCTCGTGGTCTTCACTGCCTTTGCCGGTCTCGTACTGGCGCCGGGCCATATCCATCCCGTCCTCGGCGTGATCGCCATCCTCTGCATCGCCGTCGGCGCCGGCGCCTCCGGCGCGCTGAACATGTGGTATGACGCCGATATCGACGCCATCATGAGCCGCACCGCCAACCGTCCGATCCCGGCCGGCCGCATCGCGCCGTCGGAAGCACTCGCCTTCGGCCTGGTACTGTCGGGCTTTTCGGTGGTGATCCTCGGCCTGGCTGTCAACTGGCTCTCGGCCGGCATCCTCGCCTTCACCATTTTCTTCTACGCCGTCGTCTACACCATGTGGCTGAAGCGCTCGACGCCGCAGAACATCGTCATCGGCGGTGCTGCCGGCGCCCTCCCGCCGATGATCGGCTGGGCCTGCGTGACCAACAGCGTGACGATCGAGAGCACCGTTCTCTTCCTCATTATCTTCCTGTGGACGCCGGCGCATTTCTGGGCGCTTGCCCTCTTCAAGATGCGCGATTACGAGGCCGTCGGCGTGCCGATGCTGCCGAACGTTGCCGGCGAACGGGTGACCAAGCATCAGATCGTCGCCTATGCGGTGCTGACTGCCGTCTGCGCGGTCTTGCCGTCTTTCCTCGGTTTCGCGAGCCTCGGCTATGGCCTCGTCGCCGCCGTCCTCGGCGCGATCTTCATATACTGTTCCATCACCGTCTGGCGCATGCCCGACGGCGATCTGAAGATGATCCCGGCGAAGAAGCTCTTCGGCTTCTCGATCTTTTATCTCTTCGCCGTGTTCTCCGCCTTGATGATCGACCGGCTGGCGTCGGTGCTGGTCTCGCATGCGGGAGGTTGGTTCTGATGGAATTGCTCAAGCTCACGGAAGCGCAGCGCAAGTCGCGCCGCAACCGCAACGTCGCCCTCGGGCTGGTGCTTGCCGGCCTCGTCATTCTCTTCTACGCGATCACCATCGTGAAGATCGGCGGAGGAATGGCTGGATGAGCGACAACGCCGCCGCACCGAAGAAGCAGGGCCGCAACAACGGCGCCGTCGTGATGATGTGCCTGAGCTTCGTCTTCGGCATGGGCGCGATGAGCTATGCCGCCGTGCCGCTCTACCGCATCTTCTGCCAGGTGACCGGCTATAACGGCACGACGCAGCGCGTCGACCAGGTGTCGAGCGTCGTGCTCGACCGCAAGATGCGCGTCACCTTCGACGCCAATGTCGCCCCCGGCCTGCAATGGGACTTCAAGCCGGTCGAGCGCGAGGTCAATCCGAAGATCGGCGAGACCATCCAGGTCAATTTCACCGCCGAGAATCGTTCCAACGAGACCCAGCGCGGCCAGGCGGTTTTCAACGTTACGCCGGGCGAAGCCGGCGTCTATTTCAACAAGGTGCAATGTTTCTGCTTCACGGAAACGGACCTGAAGCCGGGCGAGAAGCTCGACATGCCTGTCGTGTTCTACATCGATCCTGAAATCGTCAAGGCGGTGGAATCAAAGAATATCCATACGATTACGCTGTCATATACGTTCTACCCGAAAGAGGGTCCGAAGCCGGTGGCTTCGAATGAGGGTGGAGCGGAGAAGATTGAAAAGAAACTTTGATCAAGGCTCGTTTCCGGCTATGCCGGGAGCGGAGTGAAGGAAGACATCCGGGGATAACGACATGGCCGATGCTCACCAGAAGAATCACGACTATCACATCATCGATCCGAGCCCGTGGCCGATTCTAGCCTCGCTCGGCGCCTTCATCATGGCGCTCGGCGGCGTCTCCTACATGCGTTATCTCAATGGCGGCTCCTTCAAGGTCGCCGGCTTCGAGCTTGCCAATCCCTGGGTTTTCTATATCGGCTTCGCGCTGGTGCTCTACGTCATGTATGGCTGGTGGGCCGATACGGTGAAGGAAGCCCATGAGGGCGCCCACACCCGTGTCGTCTCGCTGCACTTGCGCTACGGCATGATCATGTTCATCGCTTCGGAAGTGATGTTTTTCGTCGCTTGGTTCTGGGCCTATTTCGACGCCAGCCTCTATCCGAACGAAGCGATCCAGGCCTCGCGCGTGCTCTATACCGGCGGCACCTGGCCGCCGAAGGGTATCGAGGTTCTCGACCCCTGGCACCTGCCGATCTACAACACCGTCATCCTGCTCCTGTCGGGCACCACGGTCACGTGGGCGCATCATGCGCTGCTGCACAACGACCGCAAGGGCCTGATCCAGGGCCTGACGCTGACCGTGCTGCTCGGCATGTTCTTCTCTGCCGTTCAGGCCTACGAATATGCTCACGCGCCGTTCGCCTTCAAGAGCTCGATCTACGGCGCGACCTTCTTCATGGCGACCGGTTTCCACGGTTTCCACGTCCTCGTCGGCACGATCTTCCTGGCTGTCTGCCTGATCCGCGCGCTGCGCGGCGACTTCACCCCGAAGCAGCACTTCGGCTTCGAGGCGGCCGCCTGGTACTGGCACTTCGTCGACGTCGTCTGGCTGTTCCTGTTCTTCTGCATCTACGTCTGGGGCGGCTGGGGCGCACCTGTCGCAGCCGGCTGACCGGAACGATCGTCAAGCAAAAGGCGGGCCTGGTGCCCGCCTTTTTTATTGGTAAATCTCGTTCTTTACTCGGCGTCATCCTCGGCCTTGTGCCGAGGATCTGCTACATATCAACCGGTCCCAGATGCCCGGGACAAGCCCGCGCATGACGAAAGAGGGAGTTTGCCGACTTCGTCCGCAGTCTAAGGCTGACCCTATACTTTTTTCAGCTCAGCGCGCCCCGGCGATCCGTTCGAAAGCCAAAGGTTCGGGAATCCCGAGATCCAACTGGTGGCGGATCGCTTCGGCGCATTCGAGCGGTGTCAGCACCGACGTATCGACCTCCATGTCGTAGATGCCGGGACGATGAACCTCATCCTGCCAGCGCTGCACCGGTTCCGGGACTGGTACGTCCTCCGTGGCGCTGAGATAAAGCGTCTCGCGCCCCTCTTGGACAATGTCGCGCCGCTGCATGATCGTCTCGATCGGACAGCGCACGCCGACGAACAGCACGCGAAACCCCTCCAGCCGGCGGGCGCAATCGCCGAGAATGCCGAGCGGCTGCGAGTAGCTGTCATGATGGCCGAGATCAGCCACGACATTGAGACCCAATCCGGCATGGATGGCGATCGACTCGTAAAGCGCCGCATAGAGGAATGCCACTAGCTCCTCGAGATCCGGCCGCTCGCCGCCGGGCCTCAGGCCGATGCCCGGCAGGTAGCGCTTCGGTGTCATAGCATTGTAGCTGTCGACGCCGAGGTTGATCCACGGGCCTTCGAATTCATCCTGGATCACGCGCACGATGCTTGATTTGCCGCTCCGCGGCGCACCATTCAAGATTACGATCTGCCCGGCATGGCTGTCATTGCTCATCAGTTTTCTTCTTCTGTTTGGCGCGAATCGCTCGGCAGAGACCGCGCAGCTATTTCCATTCGGGATGCGAATACTTTATGGGAGAGTTAAGGCAGCATGGAATTGTCACAAGGAACAGCATGAACGAGGACAGCGCCCATTTCCCCCCCGTCGACCCGGTGAAGACCGGGATCAAGGGCTGCTGCCCGCGCTGCGGTGAGGGCAAACTCTTCGATGGCCTGCTCGGCGTGAAGCCGCGCTGCGCTGCCTGCGGCCTCGATTATTCCTTCGCCGATTCCGGTGACGGCCCGGCGGTCTTCGTCATCCTCATCGTCGGCTTCATCGTCATCGGCATGGTGCTGTGGCTGCAGGTGAATTACGGGCCGCCGATCTGGGTGCATATCCTGCTCTTCGCTCCGCTGACGATTATCCTGTCGCTGCTGACGCTGCGCTGGTTCAAAGGCATCCTGATCGCCATGCAATACCGTCATAATGCCCGCGAAGGACGCCTGAGTGACTGAAATAGTGCATGCAACGCCGCGCCGCCGGCTGCCGGTTTTGACCGGCATCCTGGTGCTGATCGCCCTTGCCATCCTGATTTCGCTCGGTACCTGGCAGGTGGAGCGCCTGTACTGGAAGGAAGGCCTGATCGCCGATATCGCCGCGCGGCAGGCAGCAAGCCCCGTGCCGCTTGCCGACATCGAGGCGATGGCGGCTGCAGGCGGCGATATCGAATACCGCAAGGTGACCGCCACCGGCCGCTATATCAACAACAAGGAGCGGCACTTCTTCGCCACCTGGCGCGGCCAGACCGGCTATTACATCTATACGCCGCTGGAGCTTGCCGACGGGCGCATTCTCTTCGTCAATCGCGGCTTCGTTCCCTATGACAACAAGGAGCCGGAAATGCGCATGCAGGGCCAGCTGACGGGAGAGCAGACCGTCACCGGCCTGGCGCGCGAAAAGCTTCCCGGCAAGCCTTCCTGGGTGGTGCCCGATAATGACGTCGCCAAGAACATCTTCTACTGGAAGGATCTCGACGTCATGGCCGAGAGCGTCGGGCTGGAGAAAGCGAGCGTCATTCCCTTTTTCGTCGATGCCGATTCTACCCCCAATCCGGCCGGCCTGCCGATCGGCGGCGTCACCCAGGTAGATCTGCCGAACGACCATCTGCAATATGCTTTCACCTGGTACGGGCTGGCCGCCGTGCTCGTCGTCGTGGTGGCGATCTCCTGGTTCCGCAAGGGTGCCAAGACACCTCAGCAATAGTATCACTTCAATTCTCGACCATATTGGGCTAGAGGTCCCTTAGCCCTACGCGGGACGTTGCTGTTGAAGCTGGACGTTACCAAGTTCTCCCTCATTCCTGTGCTTGTCACCGGAATCCAGTGCGCCCAAGTCCTTGGGCGCGGAAGAGGGACGAGGATGTTGACAGTCATTCACGGCGCCGACGCGCCGTGGCTGGATTCCTGTGACGAGCACAGGAATGAGGAATTTGTGGAACAGACATGAATATTGCGGCGAAACCTCCTTTGACGATCAGGCTCTGCGGCCCGCGCGGCTTCTGCGCCGGCGTCGACCGTGCCATCCAGATCGTCGTGCTGGCGCTGAAATCCTATGGCGCCCCGGTCTATGTGCGCCACGAGATCGTCCACAATCGCTATGTCGTCGAGGGGCTGGAGGCCAAGGGCGCCGTCTTCGTCGAGGAACTGGACGAGATCCCGGCAGAACATCGCGCCCAGCCGGTGGTCTTCTCCGCCCACGGCGTGCCGAAATCCGTGCCCGAGGATGCGGCAAGCCGCAATCTCTTCTATCTCGACGCCACCTGCCCGTTGGTTTCCAAGGTCCACAAGCAGGCGATGCGCCACAATCGCCTCGGCCGCCATGTCATCCTCATCGGCCATGCCGGCCACCCCGAGGTGATCGGCACGATGGGTCAGCTGCCGGAGGGATCGGTCTCGCTGATCGAGACGATCGAGGATGCGGACGCCTATGT
Organism: Rhizobium sp. 25PS6; assembly: GCF_032464655.1. Classification (NCBI taxonomy): domain Bacteria; kingdom Pseudomonadati; phylum Pseudomonadota; class Alphaproteobacteria; order Hyphomicrobiales; family Rhizobiaceae; genus Rhizobium; species Rhizobium sp. 25PS6. The sequence continues at coordinate 60,182 of NZ_JAWDIV010000029.1, read as the reverse complement.
CCCTGTTGATCCCGATAATCTCGGCTATGTCACCCAGACGACGCTGTCGGTCGACGATACGGCCGGTGTCATCACCCGCCTGCACGAACGCTTCCCGAACCTGACGGCGCCGGCGGCGGACTCGATCTGTTATGCGACGACCAACCGCCAGGAAGTGGTGAAGCAGGCAGCCCCCGGCTGCGATCTCTTCATCATCGTCGGCGCGCCGAATTCGTCCAATTCCAAGCGGCTCGTTGAAGTGGCGCTCAGGGCAGGGGCGAAGAAATCGATCCTCGTGCAGCGCGCCGCCGAGCTCGATTGGGACGAGATCGGCGCGATTTCGACGCTCGGCCTTTCCGCCGGCGCTTCCGCGCCCGAGGTCATCGTCAACGAGATCATCGAGGCTTTCCGCGCTCGCTTCGATGCCCGCGTCGAACTGGCCGAAACGGTGCAGGAAACCGAAAATTTCCTGGTCAACCGCGAATTGCGCAGCATCGAGCTGACGACCGCCGACATGGCCTTCGTCAACGGCTAGATCGGCCTTTCGGCCTAGGCGTCCACTCCGGCAAATCCAATATCAACAAGGCATGAAGGCGAGACCTCACTTGGCAGTCTATACCGATATCGCCGAAGACGATCTGAAATGGTTCCTGACGGAATATGACGCGGGCACGCTGCTTTCCTACAAGGGCATTGCCGAGGGCGTCGAAAACTCCAACTTCCTGCTTCACACCTCCAAGGACCCGCTGATCCTGACGCTCTATGAGAAGCGGGTGGAAAAGAGCGACCTGCCTTTCTTCCTCGGCCTGATGCAGCACCTTGCCGCCCGCGGCCTGTCCTGCCCGCTGCCGCTGCCGCGCCGCGACGGCGCTCTGCTCGGCTCGCTGTCCGGCCGTCCGGCGGCGCTGATCTCCTTCCTCGAAGGCATGTGGTTGAGAAAGCCGGAGGCGAAGCACTGCCGCGAGGTCGGCAGAGCGCTGGCCGAGATGCATGTGGCCGGCGCTGGTTTCCAGTTGAAGCGGGCGAATGCGCTGTCGATCGACGGCTGGCGGGGGCTCTGGGAGAAATCCGAGGCGCGCGCCGGCGAGGTCGAGCCCGGCCTGCAGACCGAGATCCGCAGCGAACTCGATTTCCTCTCCGCCGCCTGGCCGAGTGGCCTGCCGGCCGGCGTCATCCATGCCGACCTCTTCCCCGACAACGTCTTCTTCCTCGGCGACCAGCTCTCCGGCCTGATCGATTTCTATTTCGCCTGCAACGACCTGCTCGCCTATGACGTCTCGATCTGCCTGAATGCCTGGTGCTTCGAGAAAGACGGCGCCTATAACATCACCAAGGGCACGGCGATGCTAGAGGGGTACCAGAGCGTTCGGCCGCTGAGCGATGCCGAAATCTCAGCCCTGCCGGTGCTGTCGCGTGGGTCCGCGCTGCGCTTCTTCCTGACCCGGCTCTATGACTGGCTGATGACGCCTGAGGGCGCCATGGTCACCAAGAAGGACCCGCTCGAATATCTGCGCAAGCTGCGGTTCCACCGCCAGATCAAATCGCCCGCCGAATACGGATTGAGCCTATGAAACACGTCGATATCTTTACCGACGGCGCATGCTCCGGCAATCCCGGCCCCGGCGGCTGGGGCGCGGTGCTGCGTTATGGCGATGTCGAAAAGGAGCTTTGCGGCGGCGAGGCGGACACGACCAACAATCGCATGGAGCTGCTGGCGGCAATCTCGGCGCTGTCGGCGCTGAAAACGCCCTGCGAGGTCGATCTCTATACCGACAGCGCCTATGTCAAGGACGGCATCTCCAAGTGGATTTTCGGCTGGAAGAAAAACGGCTGGAAGACCGCTGACAAAAAGCCGGTGAAGAATGCCGAGCTCTGGCAGGCGCTGGAGGCGGCCCGTGACCGCCACAAGGTGACGCTGCACTGGGTCAAGGGCCATGCCGGCCACCCGGAAAACGAACGCGCCGACGAACTCGCCCGCCGGGGTATGGAGCCGTTCAAGAAGGGCAAGGCGGTTTCGTTTTAAGTCCCCACGTTTGGTCGGCGAGCCCGATGGGCGCGGTCGTGGCATCATGGGCGTGCTGGGTGCCGGGCCAGAGCTATAGGCATCGCGTTTTCGCCGTGACCGAGTGTGGTGCGATGGCGGCAACGTCCAAGAGAGCCTCATCCTAAGGCGCCCCAAAGGGGCCTCGAAGGACGAGGCGGGTGTGCCGGCGTCAGATGGGATATGGGCGCAGGAAGCAATATTGCGGCGTGTCCTTCGAGGCTTCGCCCTTTGGGCTACGCGCCTCAGGACGAGGAGCGTTGCGGATGCCGCTGTATATCCCGCTATCTTCGCTGATTGTCCCGAACGCTGGTCTCACCCACCCTCATTCCTGTGCCTGTCACAGGAATCCAGTGCGCCCAAGTCCTTGGGCGCGGAAGACATTCTTACCGCCGCAGAGAGTCATTCACCGCGCCGAGGCGCGGTGGCTGGATTCCTGTGACGAGCACAGGAATGAGGGTGGGGATATCACGGCGCCTCCCGGCAACGATAGCGACGGCTTTCCATCTCCTCAAGCCGCCCGCTGCTGCGGCGCGGTCGCCGCACCCTGGATCAGCCGGTGCAGATATTCGAGTTTTGCCACAACCGGCGAGGACAGCACGAAGGGGTAGGAGTCCGGCTGGCCCATGCTGCGCTGGATGGCGTTGATCGCGATGCTGAGCGGCACCCAGGCACTGACCAGCTGTTCGGCGCTCCTTGCCCTGTAGGGGATGAAATCCACCTCGCCGGCGATTTCCTCATGGCCGCGTGGATCGATAGCGATGCCGAAGGCGCGCGCGGTTTCGAGTGTATCGACGATATGGAGGTAATGCGCGAAGCATTCGGCAAAATCCTCCCAGGGGTGCGACGCCGCATAGGCGCTGATGAAATTGTCCTGCCATCCCAAGGGCGCGCCGCCGGCATAATGGGTCTGGAGGGCTGCCATATAATCCTGCCGTTCGTCGCCGAAGACGGCGCGGAAATCGGCAAGGCCGCCCCGATCGCGCACCAGCTTGTTCCAGATGAAATGGCCGGCCTCGTGGCGGAAATGGCCAAGCAGCGTGCGATAGGGTTCGTTCATCGAGCTGCGCGCCTGTTCGCGCGTCGCATCGTCGGCCTCTGCGGCGCGGATGGTGATCAGGCCTTCCTCGTGACCGGTCATAGCAGGCACGATAAAGCCGTTGCTCTCGATTGAATCCTCGAGGAAATCGAAGACCAGGCCGCCTTGCGGGTCTTGCGCCCGATCCGGATGCGGCAGCTTCCAGCGCAGCAGCGAATAAAACAGATGACGCTGCGCCTGGCTGATGCGCCGCCAGCGGTCGATGCCGTCCTGAGTGTCAGTGTTCGGAACCAGCCGGTTATGGCGGCAGGCAACACAGAATTCACTCTCGCCCTCATCGTCCACCAGCCAGTTGCAGATGTCGAGGCTGGCATTGGCGCAGAAGCGGACGTCGCGATCAGGATTGGAAACGAGCTGCCAGAGCGTCTCGTCGCGCGGTTCCAGTGCATGCATGGCGAGATCGCCTGGCAGGAAGCCGAGGCGGTGGTTGCAGCGCACGCATCGACGGTTGTCGAAGTGGACGACCTGATCGCAGTTGTCGCAGGCAAAAAGCTTCATCGTGTCTATCTCTGCAAAGCATGAGGGTGGGGGATTGAAAATGCCTGCCGCACGCTGGCACAGCAGGCATGGTGATAAAGGATGAGCGTCTGCTGCGCATTCCTTAAATCGGAATCACAGCGTCTTTGCGTGTGTGAAGAGAGGCTGTCGCTCAGAGCCGGTCGACGGCGCCCTTGAGCTTGTCCTTGACCTTGCCGGTTGCGACCTGTCCCTTGCCCTTGGCTTCCTGGACGGCACCCTTGGCCTGCATGTCGCGATCGTCCATGGCCCTGCCGGCGGCCTGCTTGGTTTTGCCGGCAATTTCGTTTGCCTTGCCGGAAATCTTGTCGCTGGTGCTACCCATCTTGTGATGTCTCCTTGGTCGGCACGGGCGTCTTGTCCATGCTTGCCGAAATGAAACGTCACTTGCAGCTATTCGTTCCCGCTGCCGTCAGGTCAGCTGCTGTCAGGCAAGCCAGCCTCTCAAGCATGGCCGGCTTCGGCCGAAAGCATGGCAGCGGTCACGCCCATGCCGGCGAGCGCCCGCTCGTATTTATCATCGAGGCTGCGGTCGAAGATCAAATCCTCATTGGCCGGGCAGGTGAGCCAGCCATTGTTGACGACCTCGCTTTCGAGCTGGCCGGCCGCCCAGGAGGAATAGCCGAGCAGCATAGTCGCGCGCGTCGGCCCATCGCCTTTGGAGATGGCGCGCACGATATCGAGCGTCGCCGTCAGGCAGATGTCGTCGCTGACCGGGATCGAGGAGTCGCTGGCATAATCGTCCGAATGCAGCACGAAGCCGCGGCCGCTTTCCACCGGGCCGCCGGTCTGGATCGGGAATTCGCGCGCCCGCTTCGGCAGCACGATCGAGTCTTCCGGCTTGATCATGTCGAGATGCTGCAGCACATCGGTGAAGGTAAGACTCTGCGGACGGTTGATGACGAAGCCCATGGCGCCGGCATCCGAATGCGCGCAGATGTAGATGACAGCGCGCGCAAAATTGCGGTCTTCCATGCCCGGCATGGCGATGAGGAACTGGCCATCGAAGAAGCCACGTTCCCGTCTGTTCTTCAGGGTCAATAAGGACATCGTTCCTCCTGCTGCTAGACCGCACAAAGGCCTCGACAAAAGAAACATGGGCCAATGTCACACATCAATCAACTGAAAATGAAGAATTAAATTGCCGCCACTTCTGGCGGCCAAACTGCACATTCGGTAAACCTTTGTTCCATGATGATTATTTCCTCAGGTCCGTGCAGGCTTTTAATCGCTGTTGTGTCGGTGGTCACAGCCCTTGTGCCGTTTTCTTCCGCCCACGCGGAAATGAGCGCCTGGGCGGAAAACGAGGGCGGCCGCATGCGCCTCGTGGCGCTCGCACCCGATGCCGGCGGCAAAATCCGCGCCGCTCTTCAGATCGAGCCGAAATCCGGCTGGATCACCTATTGGAAAGAGCCCGGCAACAGCGGCATTCCGCCCCAGATCACCATCGCGGCGGAAAGCGGCGTCACGCTCGATGCCATCGCCTATCCCGTCCCGAAGCATTTTTTCAAGGGCGCGATCGAGGATATCGCCTATGACGCGCCGGTGACGCTGCCGCTGTCGCTGACGGCGGCCGGCAAAGGCCCGGTGACGATCGACGCCGCCGCCTTCATCGGCATCTGCAAGGATATCTGCATTCCCTTCCAGGCGAATTTGCAGCTGAAGCTTGGCCCCGCCATCCAGTCGCACCCGCAGGAGGAGGCGATCCTCCAGGCCGCCGATGCGAGATTGCCGAAGCCGCCATCGCCGGATTTCGACGTGACGGCGCATGCGATGTCGCCCGACAGGAAGACGCTGTCGCTCGATCTCGTCTTGCCGGCCGGGGGGCAGGGCGAAGGGAAGGGCGCGCCGGATATCATCGTCACCGGCCCGAGCGGCTATGCCTTCACCAAGCAAATCGGCGGCAAACGCGACGGCGCCACCTTCAAGGTCGATGTCGCTATCGGCAAGCTGCCGAAGGATTACGACGTGGCAGGCAAGCGCTGGAGCGTGCTCGTCATTGACGGCGAAAGGGCGATGGAGACCACTCTTGCCTTTCAATGATGGGCTCCTATAGTCGCCTCCGATCCCTGCGGCGCCCGCCGCCGCCAAGCCGGAATTTCCAAAGCCAGAACCCAAAGCCCGGAAACCTCCGGAGCCGGAAATCGCTAAGGACAGAACCAAGGAGAAGACCATGACCATCGCGATCGGCGACAAGCTTCCTGCCGCCACCTTCAAGGAAAAGACGGCTGACGGCCCGGTCGAAATCACCACCGATCAGCTCTTCGCCGGCAAGCGCGTCGTGCTCTTTGCCGTGCCGGGCGCCTTTACGCCCACCTGCTCGCTGAACCATCTGCCGGGTTATCTCGAAAACCGCGATACCATCCTTGGCAAGGGCGTCGACGACATCGCCGTCGTCGCCGTCAACGACTGGCACGTGATGGGTGCCTGGGCGCAATCATCAGGCGGCATGGGCAAGATCCATTTCCTCGCCGATTGGGATGCCGGCTTCACCAAGGCCGTCGGCCTCGACGCCGACCTCTCCGCCGGCGGCCTCGGCCTTCGCTCCAAGCGCTATTCGATGCTGGTGGAAGACGGCGTGGTCAAAGCCCTCAACGTCGAGGAAAGCCCCGGCCAGGCAACCGTTTCGGGTGCCGCCGCGATGCTGGAACAGCTCTGATCTCTCGAACAACAATTACCCCTCCCCAACCCCTCCCCACAAGGGGGAGGGGCTTAAGGTGCGGCTTCGTCGTCTACCCCATTGAACGTCGAGTGTGCGGTTGGCCGGGGGCCGAAACCCAATGAAGTTGGTCTAAGAAGGTCCTAAGCCTGTCAACAGCTCGTTCTGGCGGTTCCGTCCGCGTCCATTGCCTGCGGTCCACGGCCGTGTCGATAAAGCGAAACTCTATCAGGCCCGATGACTGTGCTGAAATCCGCAGGTAGGCCACTGAATAGGGCTTATGCTCGGTTTGTTGGACGCATAGATCAGCCATTGATGTCCATCCGAACAGCGCATCCCGAAGCGAACCCTGAGCGATGAAATCAGCAAGTTGCTCAATGCCCAGCAAGGCCGACGAGAATTTTTCGTCTTCCGAACGTTTTCGAACATTGCGGATATGGTCAACAAGCAGAGGCCAAGGCTTTATCATGCGCTAAGTCTGGCTTTGGAGCGCGCGCCTGTCAAATGGGTGCAAGCACTCGATTATCTTATGTCGATGCTGCCCGTATTTAGCTTAGCAATAAAACTGGGATTACCTCCCGCCTCAATCTCGCCTCAATCGTTATAACATAACGGTAATGTTATTACATTGTAGGATGTGCCATGCCCCCGAGCCCCGACCGCCCCCTCGTCAGCCTGCTGGGACAGTCGGCATTCTCCAGGGTGACCGGCATGGCTCTGGCCATTGCGCTCCTGTGGCTGGCGATCCACTGGGCGGTTGTCTTGCCATGACGCCGCTGATCCGTCTCGAGAATTTGACCGTCGCCTATAACAGGCACCCCGCCGTCCATCATGTCTCCGGCGCCTTCGCCTCGGGCAGCCTGACGGCGATTGCCGGGCCGAATGGGGCGGGCAAGTCGACGCTGCTGAAGGCGATCATGGGGGAGCTTCGCCCCGCCGAAGGCAGGGTCGAGCACCGGTTGGAGCGGGCACAGTTCGGTTATCTCCCGCAGGCGGCCGAGATCGACCGGCGCTTTCCGATCTCGGTCATCGACACGGTCATGCTCGGCGCCTGGAAGAAGACGGGCGCCTTCGGCCGCATCGCACCCGCCGAGGTGAAGAGGGCAGGCGAGGCGCTCTCCGCCGTCGGGCTCGAAGGTTTCGGCCGGCGCCATGTCGGCTCGCTCTCGGCCGGCCAGTTCCAGCGTGTGCTCTTTGCCCGCCTGCTGCTGCAGGATGCCGGCATTATCCTGCTCGACGAGCCGTTTACCGCAATCGATGCCCGCACGACCAGGGACCTCGTCGATATCGTCACCCGCTGGCACGGCGAAGGCCGCACGGTAATCGCCGTGCTCCACGATTTCGAGCTCGTTCGCGCCCATTTTCCGCAAACCCTGCTGCTCGCCCGAGAACTGGTCGGCTGGGGTGCGACCGCAGACGTCATGTCCTCCGTCAATCTCCTGAAGGCCCGCGCCATGGCCGAGCGCTGGGATGAGGATGCAAATGCCTGCGCACCCGAAGAGGCGCCGGCGGCATGACGGCTTACGATCTCTTCCTCGCGCCCTTTGCCGATTACGGTTTCATGCGCCGCGCGCTCGTCGCCTGCCTCTGCCTCGGGCTCGGCTCCGGACCGATCGGCGTCTTCCTGATGCTGCGGCGCATGAGCCTGATGGGCGACGCCATGAGCCATGCCGTGCTGCCGGGGGCTGCCATCGGCTACCTCGTCGCCGGCTCCCTGTCGCTGACGGCGATGGGCCTCGGCGGCCTCATTGCCGGCCTGTCGGTGGCGCTGCTTTCGGGCGCCGTCAGCCGGATGACCGTGCTACAGGAGGATGCGAGCTTTGCCAGCTTCTATCTCGCTTCGCTGGCGCTCGGCGTGCTGATCGTCTCGCTGCGCGGTTCGAATATCGATCTCCTGCATGTGCTCTTCGGCACCATCCTGGCGATCGATGCGCCCGCCCTTCATCTGATCGGCGCGATCACTTCGCTAACCCTCGTCATACTCGCCTTCATCTACCGGCCGCTGGTGGCCGAATGCTTCGATCCGGGGTTCCTGCGCGCCGTCGGCGGGCGCGGGCCGGTCTATCACGTGCTCTTCCTGCTGCTGGTGGTGCTGAACCTCGTCGCCAGCTTCCAGGCGCTCGGCACGCTGATGGCGGTCGGCCTGATGATGCTGCCGGCAGCCGTCGCCCAGCTCTGGTCGCGCAGCCTGGCCGTGATGATGGCAATATCGGCCGTCAGTGCCGCCGCATCCGGCTATCTCGGCCTGATCGCCTCCTACCATCTGGAGCTTGCCTCCGGCCCGACGATCATCATGACGGCGGCATTGCTCTACGGCTTCTCTATTCTTTTCGCGCCATCCGGCTTAGCCCGGCGCTTCTTCCCCCGCCCGCATTTGAAGGGCTGATCCCAAGGAGACTTCGATGACACCGCACAGACTGCTTCTCTCCGCAGCAATCCCCGCTTTGATGGCGCTGTCGGCCGTGCCGGCCTCCGCCGAAACGCTGAAGGTTGTGGCCTCCTTCACCGTGCTAGCCGATGTCGTCAAACAGGTCGGCGGCGAGCACGTCAAGGTGACGAGCCTCGTCGGGCCGAACGGCGATCCCCACGAATTCGAGCCGTCGCCGGCCGACGCGAAGAATTTGAACGCGGCTCAAGTCACCTTCGTCAGCGGCGAGGGGCTGGAAGGCTGGATGGACCGCCTGATCACCGCCTCGGGCTATAAGGGCAATCCGGTCACCGTTTCCGAAGGCATCAATACCCGCACCATGGAAGAGGACGGCGAAAAAATCACCGATCCGCATGTCTGGAACAGCCCCGTCAACGTCAAGGTCTGGGTCGCCAATATCGAAAAGGCGCTGTCATCGGCCGATCCCTCGGACGCCGCCGCCTTCAAGGCCAATGCCGAGAAGTACACAAAGACGCTCGATGAATTGAACGCCTATGCCCATGCGAAATTCGACAAGGTGGCCGACGATCGCCGCAAGGTGCTGACCAGCCATGATGCCTTCGGTTATTTCGGCCGCGAATATAATGTCAGCTTCCTGGCGCCGCTTGGTCTGTCCACCGAAAGCGAGGCATCGGCCGCCGACGTCGCCAAGCTGATCGAGCAGATCAAGGGCGAGCATGTGAAGGCCTATTTCTTCGAGAATTCCAACGATCCGCGCCTGGTCAAGCAGGTCGCCAAGGCAACCGGTGCCGAGCCCGGCGGCGAGCTCTATGTTGAATCCCTGTCCGACGCCAAGGGACCGGCGCCGACTTATGAAAAGATGTTCAAGTACAATGTCGACCAGCTCGCCGCCGCCATGGCGAAATCGAGCTGAAGTATCGAGGGCTGCAGGCCTATCCTGCGGCCCTCACAAATTAAGGTCGAAGACCAGGATGCCGGCAAGGCCTCCATCCGTCGACGAGACGATGCGCTCGCCGACGGTCACGTGCTCGGGATGGATGAGATAGGCGTCCCGGGCTTCGGCGCTTTCAAAGGTCACGGCAAAACCGTCGACGAAGCCGCCATGCAGTCCCTCGGGCGAAACATTCGGCCCGTATTTGATATCCAATATGCCGGGGATGAGCTGTTTCAGGGCGACGATCGCCGCAAACAGCGACTGCTTGTCTTCGGCCGTCATCGCGGTCTTCAGCCGCAGGAATACGCAGTGCAGGATCATCAGTGGTCCTCCCGATTTTCTTTGGCCCGATTTTCTTTGGATGGAGAATAGCGGCGAAAGCCGGGAGAGCAACGAGATTTATTTTTCACGCGGACGTTGTGCCGCAGCCGTGAGCCGGGCAGATTACATCTGGTCGGTCTTGACCAGGGGCCGCTTGTAGATCTTCTGGACGAGATCGCTCGCCAGCGCGCGAGCTTGATCTTTCTCAGCCGCCGTCATCGGCCGACAGGTGTTCCTGGTGTTTGAACTGTCGAGCACTGTCGTGGAACCGGAATTGGCGATGACGAGATGCCAGCTGCAGGAGGCGACCTTGTCGATGGCGACGGCACCATGGCAACCGGTGGACAGGCAGAAGGCAATGGTCCTCTGCGCCCCGTTGTCGCCTTTATAGGCCAGCGCTACGGCTTTCTTGATATCCGTGACCCATCGCTCGCATTGCGCCTGTTTTGCCCCCGGCTGGCAGCTTTTGGTGACCGGAGTGATCTCAGCGGCCTGAAGCGGCGAGACGCAAAAAACACCCATCGAGAGGGCGAACAGAAACTTGAGCATGGGATTTTCCTTGTGCAAGCAATGAGAGACGCACATCGCAGGCCGTTGGTCAATGGCTACTCACAAAAGGGAAGGGTGGCGCGCCAAGCAGATGTTGGCGAACCACCGGGAAAATCCGAAATTGTCTCGATCCGCCGCCGCCGCTATTCCAGGACGACCACGGCTTCGACCTCGAAGAGCATGGGGTCGATGGCAAGCTTGGGGACGGGAATCAGCGTCTGGGCCGGCAATGCTTCGCCGAACATGTCCTTGACATTCCCAGTCAGCACCTCGAGCTTGGACATATCGTGATCGACCACGAAGACCGTCAGCTTGGCGACCTGATCCGGCCTTGCGCCGAGTGCATCGAGGGCGGTGCGCAAATTCGCATAGGCCTGCTTCACCTGGACGGCGAAGTCTGGCGACAAGGCGCCCGTGCTGTCCTGGCCGCCCTGTCCGGAGATATAGGCCAGCCGGCCTTGGCGCGGCACGATCACCGCCGTGCTGTAACCGTTCGGCGAGGGGTCGTAGAGGTTTTTCGGATTGACGATGGTCAGCTTGAGATGGTCCTCATTGGCTGTCGCCGCGGTGGGAACGCTGATGGTCATGATGATGAGTCCTCCGATAATGTGATGCTTGATTGCGCGTGACATGACTTCTCCTGGTTTTCCAGGGCTGCGAGCGACGGATCCTCGCGGCCTGCAGGATGGAATCTTATCGCCACATGATCGACTCGTACGGCGTACGACTAAATTGCATCGTACAGCGTACGAGTCAATCGGTCAGGATCGACATTCCCAGCATTGTCGGCTTAGATCGACGTCTGATCGATAAGGAAGACGAATGGCAGCCAAACGCAGCGATGCTGAGAGCAAAGGGTCCGGGCGGAGAGGTGCTTCACCTCAGTCCGGGCAGGAGCCGCGCAGTGAGCCGCCTCTCTCGCTGGAACGGATCGTGGCGACCGCGGTAGACCTGCTGGACGCCGAGGGCGTCGATGGATTGAAGATGCGTCGGCTGGCCGATCGCCTCGGCGCGGGCGCGATGAGCCTCTATTGGCACGTCGACAACAAGGAGGAGGTCTTCGATCTGGCGCTGGATGCGGTGCTCGAATATCGCGCACCGCTCGGTCTCGTTGCGTCTGAAGACTGGCGCGAGGACATCGTCCATATGCTCGAAGACTGGCGCGCCAACATGCTGCGCCATCCCTGGTCGGCCTCGCTGTTGCCGCGCCGGGCGCTCGGCCCGAACATCCTCATTCGCCTGGAACTGCTGAGCAAGACCCTGTCCGGAGCCGGTGTCGCCGATGCGGATTTGAACGTCGCCATCTGGTCGCTCTGGAACTATGTGATCGGCGCCACCATCACTCGGGCGAACTTCGATCTCTCGGACGAGGACAGAGCCGCCGCGCAGCAGCGCCTGACAGGTCTCAGCGAGCACTATCCGACGATCGAACGCTCTCGTCTGCTGCTGGACAATGATTGGGACGGTGCTTTCAGGAAGGGCCTCGACTTCCTGCTCGATGGCCTCGCGCCGAGACCGTGAACATTCGTCATTCCTGAACGAGACGGTGCCGGATTCTGCGCACGTGCCGTGGTGATCGCGGTATCGCAGCGACACGTCCGGCTATTTCCGCAGGATTTTCTCCATCGCTTTCCCCTTGGCGAGTTCGTCGATCAATTTATCCAGATAGCGGATTTCCCGCATCGTCGTTTCCTGGATGTCTTCCACGCGGACACCGCAAACCACGCCCGTAATCAACGATCGGGAGGGATTCATCTGCGGCGCTTGCGCAAAGAAATCCTCGAAGTTGGTCTTCGCAGCCAACTGATCGTCCAGGCTCTGCTGGCTATGCCCCGTCAGCCAACAGATGATTTCATCGACCTCCGTCTTCGTGCGCCCCTTCTTCTCTGCCTTGGCGACATAGTGGGGGTAGACGCTCGCGACGCTGATGGAATAGACGCGATGCTTCGTCATGCCTGCTGCTCCTCAACCTTCCAGATATTTTCCGGCTTGAGATAGCTGATTTCAAGACCTCAACAAGTGGCCGATAATGGGTAAGCTTCCGCGGGCGCGAAGTAGATCAGTGCAAAGGCGGCATCTCTCCAGCGCCGCGCGTCTTCGACCGGATTGCACCAACAACGGACATCGGCTCGGTTTGGGTAGACGGCCGCTACAGGGGCCGGGAGCAGACCGGCAGCTTCGGTCTGCAAATCGTCCAGAGCGGAGATTTATGTGGGGGCGCGGGCATCGTCGTGAGACGCGCGGCCGTAAGGACCGGACCAAGTCAGGACTTCGATGTTGCCGATCCCGCCCCACGGGCTCAAGATTCACTCAGCCCTCGACGCATTCCGGCAGGCGCACAGGCTTTTCGAAACGGGTCAGCGCCTCTGGTTTTGCACAGGGCGGAAAACCGGCGAGCCGCATGGTCTCGATGAGCCGCCGCCTGTCGTCTTCATTTGTGTCAGGAAGGCTAACAAATCCCTCTATGGTAAGATCGGGAAACCATTTCAGTGCCTCCGCAAGCGCGGTTTTCGCTTCGGCCGTGCGGCCGGTGGCGGCCAGCGCGGCTGGGCGATATACCCACATCCGTCGACCGTAGTTCTCCGGACCCATTTGCTGCTGCATGCGAAGCGCGTCTTCATAGCGTCCGGCCATGAAATAGGCAGCAGCAAAAAGCCTGCTGCTCGCCATCGGGTAGTTCGGGTTAACACGGATTGCCCGATCGGCCATGTCGGCACCGCGCTGCGGCTCGCCGAAGCTGGATGCCAAGAAAGCGTAGAAGCTCAGAATTTCGAACTGGTTCGGCGCCATGCGTAGCGCCGTGTCGAATTCCATCTTGGCGCGTGCAAGATCGTTCCTGTCGCCGAAACTGAAGCCCAGCACGGCGTGCGCCTCCGCGTCGCTCGGATCGAGCATGACCGCACGTTCGGCAGCCTCGGCGGCCAGTCGGAAGTTGGCCTCGAAATCGGCGCCGAAACTAGGCATGACGCCATACGCGTGATAGAGCTCGACCCAGGCGCGCGCGAGCCCCGGGTCGAGTTCGACGGCGCGTTTGAGGAGCTTGATGGCCTCCTCGACGTCGGCGCGATTCATCTTCGTAAGCTGTTCCGTGCCGAGCAGGTACAGCTCGTAGGCAGTAAGGTCGTTTGGCGGCTTGCGATGCGCCGCAATCCGGCCTGCCTCCTGGATCACGCCGTGCCCGCCGCCGAGCCGGTTGGAGACCTGCTCGGAGATCTCGGTCTGGATAGCGAACAGATCTTCGTAGGGCCGGTCCCAGCGATCTGACCACAGATGCTTGCCGGTTGCCGCGTCGAAGAGCTGCGCGGTGATGCGCAGCCGGCCGCCCTGGCGCTGGATCGAGCCTTTGACCACGAAACTGACCCCGAGCGTTTTGGCGATCTCGGCCAACCTGATCGATCTGCCGGTGTATGTTTGAATCGAGTCGCGGGCGATTACCTGGAATTCCGGGAAACGGGCGAGATCGGTAATGATCTCTTCCGTAAGGCCGTTCCCCAGCCGGCGCGCGGCGGCATCCTCTCCAAGCATGGCGAAGGGGAGCACCGCAACAACCGGCTTGCCGCTCGGAGGCGTTGGCCGCAGCATCCACCAAGCAGCAATGACAACGGCGAGAACGATTAGTAACGATCCGACCACGGCGGCGAGCGGTCGCCGGCGCGCTAGGCTACTCGCCAGATTCGTGCCTGGCGTCGCTGCGGCGTTCGCCTCCGGCAGCACCAGCCAGTAGCCGCGCCGCGACTTGGTCCTCAGGATGGAGTGCCTGTCATCCTTGAGTGCGCGTCGGATCTCGTGGATGCATTGCACCAAGCTGTCATCGGTGACTGCCGTTCCCGGCCACACCGACTGCATCAGCTCACTCTTGGTGACCAGTCGGTTGGGGTTGTTCGACAAATAGCGCAGCACCGCGAAGGCCTGCGGCCTGAGATCAATCGAATTGCCTGGCCCGCCGCTCAGCGCTTCGTTGCTCAGGTCGGCAATTACCCCATTGATAAGGATCTTGGTAGGCACCGAGGTGTCCATCGGCTATCTCAATGTCGCTGTCTTTCCTGCCTCCCTTTTACCATATTTTTGGGTGGTTGGACTGTCGCCCGATCGTCGTTTCTTCGGCAAAAAATCGGATGGCATTCGTTACTCGGCAAGCCCTTCGGCTTACCCTCACGGCAACGTCTTCGGCATTGTCCAACCACAAACTCGTTGCATCGAGAGGAGGACCCACCCATGAAGCCGCGATTAGTCAACGCACCTCGCATCGGAATCCTTGTGTTCTCACTGTGTGCTCTCGGGCTCATGCCCTCAGCGCCGATGGCCGCGGATGCCAAATTCGTCGTCGAGCCGGTGGTGGAGAAAAAGGTGAAGGAACTGCCGCCCGGACCGTTATTCTGGCGGCTGGAGAATTTCCCTACCCTGGCCCAGGCCCAGGGCGCTGCGGGCTCCACCTCGCTTGCGGCGGAGGTCGCAGGCAAGGTCTGGTTGTTCACGCTTGGGCCGAAGGATGGCGTCACTGCCGTCGGCACCAAGGCCACTGAGATTGGTCCCCTCCCATCGGTCAGCGCGAGCGAATACTTGCTGCGCATCAACCGTGCCGGCGGCGCGCCGGGCTCCAAGTCGTCGATCCATTCACATCCGGGACCGGAGGCCTTCTATGTCCTGGCCGGCAAGCTCGGCCAGAGGACGCCCCACGGCGTGGCTTATGCCGAGGCCGGAACGACCATGGTCGGGCATGGCGCCGATACTCCGATGGAAGTGTTCAACGCCGGAACAACCGACCTCGATCAGTTCGCCATCTTCGTGGTGGACGCAAATCGGCCGTTCTCGTCGCCGGCCAGCCTCGACTGAAGCGACATTTCGCTGGGTGGCGCGAATGTTTGGACGGCGGCGAAACGCCACTCCGGCGCTTTCATCACGGCGCGGCATCTACAGGATCGGCGCATGCTGTTCAGATACGCGTCCGCCTGCCCCAGATGTGCTGCAAATCCGCGTTCGCCTGGAACTACTGAGCAAGACCTTGTCCAAAGCCGGTGTCGCGGACGCGGATTTGAACGTCGCGATATGGTCGCTCTGGAACTATGTGATCGGCGCCACCATCACCCGGGCGAACTTCGATCTCTCCGATGACGACAGAGCGGCCGCGCAGCAGCGCCTGACAGGTCTGAGCGAGCACTACCCGACGATCGAACGCTCTCGTCTGCTGCTGGATAATGATTGGAACGGCGCTTTCAGGAAGGGCCTCGACTTCCTGCTCGATGGTCTTGCTCCGCGCCTGTGAACATTGGTCATTCCTGAACGAGACGGTGCCGGATTCTGCACACGCGCCGCGGGTGATCCCGCACTGCCGCGACACGGTTTCCCGGCTATGTCCGCAGGATTTTCTCCATCGCTTTCCCCTTGGCGAGTTCGTCGATCAATTTGTCCAGATAGCGGATTTCCCGCATCGTCGTTTCCTGGATGTCTTCCACGCGCACGCCGCAGATCACGCCCGTAATCAACGATCGGGAGGGATTCATCTGAGGCGCTTGCGCAAAGAAATCCTCGAAGTTGGTCCTCTCAGCCAATTGATCGTCCAGGCTCTGCTGGCTATGCCCCGTCAGCCAACAAATGATTTCATCGACCTCCGTCTTCGTGCGCCCCTTCTTCTCTGCCTTGGCGACATAGTGGGGATAGACGCTCGCGACGCTGATGGAATAGATGCGATGCTTCGTCATGCCTGCTGCTCCTCAACGTTCCAGATATTTTCCGGCTTGAGATAGCTGACTTCAAGTCCTCAACAAGTGCCCGATAATGGCATCTCTACAGCGCCGCGCGTCTTCGACCGGATTGCACCAACAACGGACATCGGCTCGGCTTGGGTAGACGACCGCTACGGGGCCGATGAACGAACCCGCTGCGCGGGAGGGCGCCTGCGGTTGGAATAGAGGGCACAGGCCGGAGGTTGCGCCGGGGTTGAACGTCGTCCGGCAAGGGCGAAGCATGACGAGCTCCTAAAATGATCCCCGATAGCAGGCATTCGCGCCTATGAGGTTTGCACTGACTCATTCCAATGGGTATTGGATATGGATTAAGTAGGGGGAAGCATGAGCGCTTATAATCTTGGCAAGCTCGTAAGGATCGAGCTTCGTGACATCTGGATAAGTGAGTCATCTCATTTCACGCCGTGGCTGGCGCGCGAAGAAAACCTTCTCACGCTCGGCGAAACGCTTGGCCTTGAGCTCGAACTAGAAGCGCAGGAGAGAGCCGTAGGGCCGTTTCGCGCCGACATACTATGTAAGGACATCGGCACCAATGCTTGGGTGCTGATTGAGAATCAGCTTGAGCGCACTGACCATTCTCACCTTGGACAATTGTTGACCTATGCCTCTGGCCTAGAGGCCGTGACGATCGTTTGGATTGCCGCCCGATTCACCGACGAGCACCGCTCCACACTCGACTGGTTGAATCGCATCACCGACGAAACCTTCCGATTCTTTGGGGTGGAGGTGGAGCTTTGGAGGATAGGCGAATCGCCGGCTGCTCCTCGTTTCAACATCGTGTCCAAACCCAACAACTGGAACAAACTCGTCACGCAGGCAGCACGGGCGATCGACGAGACTGAGCTTACCGGCACCAAGGCGCTTCAACTGGCTTATTGGAGTGCATTGGGCAGCGTCCTGATGGCTAAGGGTGGTCCACTGGCGAGAGAGCGTAAGCCGCAACCGCAGTCTTGGATGTCCTATTCGATCGGACGCAGCGGTTTTGGGGTCAACGCTACGATGGTGCGTCCGAAACGACAGGTGCGCGCCGACCTTTGGATCACCTGTGCTGACGCCAAAGCATTTTTCCATCTGCTCCATGCACAGAAATTGGAGATCGAGGCGGAACTTGGCTATGCTCTTGATTGGGACGAACTGCCCGAGGGGAGGGACACACGGATATCGACACCGCTCAACGAGATCGATCCGGAGGATCAAGCGGATTGGCCCCGCCAACACGATTGGCTAGCCGCGCGACTGAACGAATTTTACCGTGTGTTCGTGAACCGGGTTAGGGGCCTCGATGCGAGCGCTTGGCAGCCTGAAGAAGCGACGGAAGGTTACAGGCCTGTCGTTTAGGTTCGGCCTGATGGGCCTCTCGCTCATCAGGCCTCTTGTCTTGAAGGAGGAGCGCTAGAATGAGCACCGACCTGGATACCGTGCGGTCCTATGATAGGGTCGCGACGGAGTACGCTGCCGAGGCCGCGGCGATGCCCGAATGGGTCGCGACAGAGATCGATGCGTTCGTGACCGAGCTGGGCGGCTCGGGCAGGGTGCTGGAGATCGGAAGCGGTGGCGGGCGAGATGCACTTGAGCTTGAGAAGCGGGGAATGAGCGTCCGGCGCACCGACATTGCAAAGGGTTTCGTCGAACTGCTTCGCGAAAGTGGCTTCGAAGCCGACCTGTTGGACCCACTGACCGATGACTTGGCCGACCCGCAGCGTCCCGGCACGCCGTACGACGGGATCTGGGCCTGTGCCTGCCTGATTCATGTCGCCCGCGAGGATTTCGGCACGGTGCTTGGACGGCTTGCCGAGGCAACCCGGACCGGTGGCCGATTGCACGCCTCGGTAAGAGACGGCGAAGGCGAGGATGTGTCCACACACGGCAGTGCTGCAGCGCCCCGGCGCTACGTCGAGACGTACTGGCGCGAATCTGCCCTGCGGTCCGCACTCACAGACGCCGGCTGGATCGTCAGCGAGGTACGTCGGTGCGTCGGAAGGCCCCATGATCATTGGCTGAGCGTTCGGGCGAGTCGGGCGTGACGCACATGGAACTTGCGGGAATGGCCGGTTGTGGCGCGACCATGAACTCCAGGTGGTCACCGCAATGTCGGCTTCCGGGTGAAGGCAAAGGTCCTCGGTGGCCGACATGAAGGCGCGAAGCCGACGTTCAGCGAGCTAATCTTCTATTTCCGATTGGGTCCCATGGCAGAGATGAGGGGCCACACCGGCCATGTTAGTCGTGAGCGCCGATCTTCCATAAACGCCTATTAGAGGATTGTTTTCGTCGCGGTCATCGGCGATCGGACGGTGCTTCCTCGCCGGAACGAGAAAGCATCGTCGCGTCTCGGCTTAGCGTTGCTCCGGCACTCCGGGCACTTTGGACCTCGCCTCTTCTGCGCAACGTGGCCGGAGCTCGAAGATTCAGCCCCGGGGCTGCAGCAACGCCAGAACGATAGTCGATAACGCCAACATGGCTGTAAGTGTCAATGGCGCTGCCGGACCGTAGTGATCGACCACGTAGCCGCCGAACACCGCACCGATGCTGATGGCGAC
The DNA here is from genome assembly GCF_032464655.1 of Rhizobium sp. 25PS6. Lineage (NCBI taxonomy): Bacteria > Pseudomonadati > Pseudomonadota > Alphaproteobacteria > Hyphomicrobiales > Rhizobiaceae > Rhizobium > Rhizobium sp. 25PS6. The sequence goes on along the minus strand of NZ_JAWDIV010000029.1, from coordinate 41,414 downwards.
CTGGAAGGAAACGACCATCAGGCTGCCAGCTGCCTCCAAGGCATCCGTTGCGCCGCGGGACAAGTTGGTTGGCAGTACTACCGGAGCCATCCCGAAGGCGAAACCCCAAAGTGTAACCAGGGCAAACGCGATGCCGCTATATGAACCCCACAGTACGAGAGCAAGCGCCGCAAACGCCATCAGTGCGCCGGTCACAGCGAGTGCCGTGCGGATATTGGCGTCTGCCATTCGTCCGCCGGCGATATTACCGATCACAGCGGCGATGCCAAACCCGAGCAGCGCCAAGGCAATCGGCCCGGTGCCAAGGAGGGTTACCTGCTCGAGGAAGGGTCGCACGTAGACTGAGCCGGCAAAATGTCCCGTCATCAGCAAGACGATGGCAAGCATTCCCAGTTGAACAGTGCGCCGTTTTGTCAGCCCGAAGACGTCAGAAAGACTGTTGCTCGTGGTTGCGGGTAACGTCGGCAAACTGAGAATCTGAAGCAGCATCGCAACTACCGCGAGGCCTGCGGTCATCGCCATGGCGGCACGCCACCCAAGCCAATCGCTAACCAAAGCACCCATGGATGGTGCAGCTATGGTGGCAAGAGAGACGCCCAGGGTGACTATAGCCATACCCCGCCCTGTCGCATTGGCGCCAACCAATCTGGCCACAACGGCAACTGAAAGTGCCCAGAAGCCACTTAGCGCGATTCCCAGCCCGGCTCGCCCCAACAACAATAGCCAAAAATCCGTCGCGAAGGCGGCCAGGAGATTGGAGCCGATAGCCAAGGCACTTAAGCCAACCAGGACAGTCTTCCGGTTCAGCTTGCCGATGAAAACATTGCTCAACAAGGCCGTTACCGCGCCGACAGACGCGGTTGCAGTGACAACCTGACCAGCTGTTCCCTCGCTGACGCCAAGGTCACGCGCCATCGGCGTCAACAGGCCCGCCGGCAGGAATTCAGCGGACACAAGCGCGAAGCTTGTGGCCGCCATCGAAATAACGGCAAACCAGGTGGTGCGGCTCCATGAACTCGGAACGGTAGTATCGAGGCCGATCGTGGTGCTGTCTAGCTGTGATGTTGTGTCCGTCATTGAAAATACCTCCAAGATTTGGAGGTCTTCATAGCGGAGTTTTTCAGGATGATATGTATCCTAAAGTCCGAATTCCATGTCCGTTCGTCCGGAAATGGTGCGACGCATAACCCCAGGCGATACGCTCGTGATGCGCTTGAAGGCACGAGCGAAAGAGGCTTCAGACTCATAGCCCAGTTGAGAAGCGACCTCGGCAACCGACATGTTTTGACCAAGCAACTCTCGTGCAAGCTGCATGCGCAGACGGGCGAGATACCGCGCTGCGCCTTCTCCTAAGATGGCACTGAAGCGTTCCGCGAAGATCGAGCGCGATTGACCTGCCACGCCAGCAAGGGTCTCCAGCGTCCAGTCATGGCCGGGATCTCGGTGCATGGCCGCCAGCGCACGGCCGATATGAGGATCGCGGATCGCAGCGAGCCAGCCGCTGGTCGAGGCCCCGCTGCAATTGACCCAGCAGCGAATGAGCCGTGCGACGAGTACGTCGGCCATGCGTGACAAAACCGTGGCGCTGCCTATCTGGGGCTGAGACGCCTCCGCCGTCATCGCGGCGAGAAGCGGGCCGACGACTGGATCATTGCCAGCAACATCACAACCCTTGATGATCGGCGGCATCAGAGCGATCAACGGGTTGAGCGCATTCGCACCCAAGGCCATGGAACCGCAGAACAGGGTGCTTGTCGCGCCTGTTCCTTCCTGCACCACTTCGCAGACGTTCCCCCCCAATTTGATGACCTGGCAGCTCTTTAGCGAGTCCTCCACAACATCCGGCCTACTGGCCAGTCGGTGTTCGACCCCTTGTGGCAACAAGACAAGATCGCCAGCTTGCAGTTCCTGCCATCCCTGGGTTTCTGTATAGATCCAGCATGGCCCCTCACTAACGAAATGAAATCGCAGCAGCTGTTGCTGCGGAAAGGCGATGCTCCACGGATCGCGCAGCTCACAACGGCCGTAGTTGACGCCGCTCAGGCGAAAGTCCTGTAGAACTTCGCTTAGTGCGTCCGTGGGAATATGCGTCGAAGACTGGGATGAACGATCAAGCATTGAGCCAATTTATATGCCAGGCGTCCGGACTGCAAGTATTGCCGATCCGGGCTTCCTCCGCCCCATTTGCCCAACACCAAATCGAGGTGAGCCCCATGTCGAGTTCGTGCGCCATTGATATAACCGACCGGAGCACGGTCGCCTTCTTGTCGCTGCTGTCGCGCACCAGGGCCTTGTCGAGCTTGATCGTGTCGAAGGGGAAGCGGGTGAGATAGGCGAGCGTGATATGACGCCCACGCTGGCACCGCTTCTCAGGTGATCCAATCAAAGCGGCTGCAGTACGAAAATTAGCTAGGAATTTTCGTAGCGGGGTGTCGGGAAAGCCGTTGGGCGTTCGTCATATTGTGAAGCCTACGGAGATAAACATGCTGACTTTGCCCGAAATTATCGAGTTTCAAGCACGAAAATATGTTGCCACTCGTCTGAGTGTGGTCATTCCTTTCGATAACGAGGTTGCCCCTGCATTCGACGAACTTTGGGATGCCTTTGCACGGGCAGGAGTTGAGCCTGATGGCATCGAATTCATGAAATTCAACCTGATCGATATGCCGCGCCTCGAAATCGAAGTGGGCATGACGACCGACAGCACGCTCCCTCTCTCCGGGCGCCTGGTCCATGGCGAGTTGCCCAGCGGAAGATATGTCAGTTCGACCTACACCGGCTCATACGACGGACTTTACGATGCAACCGCGATGCTGATCGGCTGGGCGAAGGAAAAAGGAATCAAATGGGACGTCACGCCGACAGAGGAGGGTGATTTATTCGCCTGCCGCCTCGAAATCCACGAGAATAATCTCTCGATTGAACCCGATCCGTCAAGATTGGTGACAACGCTAATGATCAAAATGGCTGATGGCGAAGGTCTCGAGTGAGCGCGATCAGCCAGGCTACTCTATTTTGATCATCCGAACATCTCGTCTCGATTCCGGTTGATGGCCAAGGCCACTGCGGTGCATTGAGAACCTATCCATCTGTCAGAACTTCGGCAGCTGAACGCCAACAAAGGAGTCGACCATGATTGCGTCCGTATCAAACGATCCAACCGGAGCACAGGTTGAAGTCGCCACCACGGCCGACGAGCGCGACGTGAGAGCCGTTCTGGACCGGTGGGTCCGAGCCATCCGGTCGCACGATCTCGACGCTGTTTGCGCGGAAAGGACCGACGATATTGTGATGTTCGATGTTCCTGAGCCGATTCGGCTGGCAGGCATGGGTGAATACCGAAGCTCATGGGTGCAATATTTCGCGTTCGAAGGATCGAGAGAGTTTCAGCTGCAGGACCTTCACGTGGTCTGCGGCTCCGATCTCGCGTGGGCACACGCTTTGCTTCGATGCGAAGGTGTCCCGGAGGCAACCGCGCGATTGACGGTTGGTTTTGTCAAACAAGATGGCGCGTGGCGGGTCGCACATGAGCACCATTCTGGACCTGCGAAGTAGGCGCGTTGAGGTGGTAGCCGCAATGTCTGCTTTCAGGTGAGGGCAAAAGTCGCCGTTATGGCCGACAAGGGGGCGCAAACCGGTTACAGGCGTCGCAAAAAATCCGCCGCGAAACTCCAGCTCTTGCGACAGAGACTTGCGGCGAGAACCCTCGACGCTTTCAAAGACCGGAGTGTCGCAAAAGTCAGGATTTTCGCGACAGTTGACAGCTTCTCGCAGGTTTTCGCTGAAATGAAATTGCGCATAGGCGGCGCCGCTGACGCTCTATCGCAATCGGTTTCGGGTAGCTCGGAAGGCCCGGAAAACTATCCTCGACGATCACAGCGGAGAGTGGTCTTGCCAACGCTCAATGGTGTTTTTCAACAGTATCCGCCAGAGCGGACATAGCGACATTTTCAGCGACGATTTTCGGTGTTGTCATAGCGTAGCGTGGCCGCCTCGACCTTGTCGCCGTTGGCCGCTGCCCATGAACACAGTGCTTCAAACGGCTCCCGCAGTGAATGGCCTAGTGGAGTAATTGCATATTCCACGCCAATCGGCTGCGTTGGGAGCACGGTTCTCGTCACAAGGCCGTTCCGCTCAAGCCTCTTCAAAGCGTCGGCCAGAGCCTTGTGCGTGATCCCATCGAGACGCCGCTTGATTTCGTTGAAGCGCGAGGGTTTGGGACAGATCACTGTCAGTATCAGGATCGTCCATTTGTCGGCGATCTTGTCGAGCACCGGGCGAACCTGCGCCATGTCGCCAAACGCGCGATCAGAAAGTGCTTCCAGGTCAGTATACTCGTCCATATCTAGGCTACTTCAGGTGCGTAATTGATACCAGATATACAACGTATATCATGGCGAGACCATCATCAATTGAAAGGATTTTCGATGGCTCGAATGAGTAACAAGGTTGCCCTGGTCGTCGGCGGCGCCAAGGGCATCGGCTTGGCAATTGCAGAGCGGCTTTCTGCCGAAGGGGCGAAGGTCTTCATCACCAGTCGTAGAAGTGAAGATGCCGAGAAGGCGGCCAAGGGGATCGGCAATGACGCGGTCGGCATTGCCGCCGATGCCAGTGTCCCCGAAGATATGGTGGAGGCTGTCGAAAAAGTGCGAAAGACATGCGGGCGTATTGACGCGCTCGTATTGAATGCAGGCCTCTCCGAGCCAGCGCAGATCGCCGAAATAACGCCGGACCACTTCGACCGCCACTTCGGCGTCAACGTCCGCGGGATGGTTTTCGGCCTGCAGGCGGCTCTCCCGGTGATGACAGGAGGTGGGGCGGTCGTCCTCGTCGGATCCATCGCCGATAACGCGGGCTACTCTTCTTACGGAACCTATGCCGCCACCAAAGCGGCCGTCCGTTCCTATGCTCGAACCTGGACGGCAGAACTCGCGCCCAAAGGTGTACGCGTCAACGTTGTTGCGCCCGGTCCAACCGATACGGAAATGATGGCTGCGGTCCCGGAAGACACTCGCGCGGCACTTGTCGCTCCGATCCCGATGGGACGAATGGCGAGGCCTTCAGAAGTGGCTGCGGCCGCCTTGTTCTTGTTGAGCGATGACGCGAGCTACATCGCCGGTGCCGAACTGTGCGTCGACGGCGGCTTGCGGCAGGTCTAAGGTTCCGTCGAAACGGTGTACCCGATCTGAGCAGATCGGGTACAGCAAAACGCGCCTGTCGTGAAGCTTCCGCTTAGAGCCGCATAGCAGCCGCACCCTTCAGCAACGAACGGATGTCCGCCTCGGGCTGAAGGCAGCCTTTGGCTGCCACCGGAAACCGACCAGCCGCTCCGATCACGCCCGTTTCGTCAGCGGAAAGCGGTCCCGTAGCAGCCGCAGCACCGATTCCGAAGGCATCGGCGGGCCGAAAAGGTAGCTCTGGCCGTAGTTGCAGCCCATCTTGGCGAGTTCGATGGCATCCTCGTTGGACTCGATCCCCTCTGCCACCACCTTCATGTCAAGCTCGCGCGCCATTGATATCACCGACCGGAGCACGGTAGCCTTCTTGTCGCTGCTGTCGCGCACCAGGGCCTTGTCGAGCTTGATCGTGTCGAAGGGGAAGCGGGTGAGATAGGCGAGCGACGAATATCCGGTGCCGAAATCGTCGAGCGCCAGCCCGATGCCGGCTTCCTTCAGCTTCTGCAGCACGAGGCGGGCCTGTTCCGGATTTTCCATCACCATGGATTCCGTCAGTTCGAGCTTGAGGCGCGAGGGCTGGCAATGCGTCTTGGCGAGAACCGAACGCACGTCGTCATAGAGCTCGTTGTTGAGCAGCTGCACGCTCGACAGATTGATCGAGACGAAGATCGGCAACTCGCCGGTCTGGTGCTGCCAGCTCATCAGATCGTTGGTCGCCTGTTCCAGCGCGAACATGCCGAGCGGGCCGATAAGATCGGAGGCCTCGGCGATCGGGATGAATTCGGATGGCGCGATATTGCCGCGTTTGGGATGTTCCCAGCGCATCAGCGCCTCGAAGCCGGCGACCTCGACATCCTCCAGCCTTGCGATCGGCTGGTAGACCATCGACAATTCCTTGCGCTCGATGGCGCGGCGCAGATCCGTTTCCAGCTGCAGCCGGTCGGTGCCGAAGTCACGGAAGGCCGGCTGGAACGGCTCGACACGGTTGCCGCCGGCCCGTTTTGCCCGGTACATCGCAAGTTCCGCGTCGCTGAGCAGGCCGGTGGCGCTCTCCTGCCGGTCCACCCAGGAGGCAAGGCCGACCGAGGCGGTCAGGATGATCTCGCGATTGGCGAAGTTGATCGGCACCATGATCGCCTTGCTGATCGCATCGGCGAAATCGGCGACCTTGGCCGGATTGTGCTCGGAAACCAGGATGAGACCGAACTGGTCGCCGGCAAGCCGCGCCAGTGTGTCCTGCGGTTTCAACAGCCGGCGCAGGCGCCGCGTCAGCGCGATGAGAATGTTGTCGCCGGCGGCAACGCCGAGCGAATCATTGACCAGCTTGTAGCGGTCGATATCGATCACCATCACCGTCGGGCGTAGCGTATCGCCGCCCGGCGCCAGCGCCAGCACCGACTGCAGCCGGTCGAGGAAGACCTGGCGGTTCGGCAGGCCGGTCAGATTGTCGTGCAGCGCATCGTGCAGCAGCCGCTCGACGGAATTCTTCTGTTCGGTCACGTCGACGATCGTGCCGACGCAGCGGATGATCTCGCCGTTCGAGCCGAGCACCGGCCGGGCGCGGATCAACAGCCAGTGGAAATGTCCATCCTCGGCGCGGATGCGGAACTCGTGGTTCAGCCGCCCGCGCCGGTGTTCGAGCAGCACGTCGAGCGTGGCGCGGAAGCGGTCGCGGTCGTCGGGATGCAGCCGCGGCAGCCAGTTGCGCGCCGCCCCATGCATGGCGCCCGGCGACAGGCCGAGCTTGATCGAGACGTCGGGAATGGTGACGACGCGGTCGCGCGCCACGTCCCAATCCCAGACCATGTCGCCGGAGCCGGTCAGCGCCAGCGATTGCCGCTCGAGATCGGAAAACAGCCCTTGCTGATAGGCACCGCCGGCGAACGCATGCTGCATGACGGTGAAGCCGATCAGAAGCACGATGAGCACGAGACCGCCGCCGAGTGCCGGCTGAATGATGTCGTTATCGAGCCGTCCGGTAACGGTCAGCCACGCCCCGAACAGCCAGACGAGCGTCAGCGCCCAGGCCGGCACCAGCAGAATGGCGCGGTCGTAGCGGTTGAAGCCGAGATAGATGATCAAGAGCAGTCCCGTCGCGGCCGTCAACGCGAAGGAAAGCCTGGCGATGCCGGCGGCGATCGACGGATCGTAGATCGCCACGCCGAAGAGCAGGGCAAGGCCGAGCACCCAGGCAAGCGTGGCGTAGCCGAGATGCGCATGCCAGCGGTTGAGGTTGAGATAGGTGAAGAGGAAGATGACGAAACTCGAGGCCAGCGCCACCTCGGCGCAGGCGCGCCATATTCGCTGGTCGGCCGAGGCGACGCTGATCAGCTTGCCGAGAAAACCGAAATCGACGCAGATATAGCCGAGTACCGCCCAGGCGAGTGCTGCCGTCGCCGGCAGCATCGAGGTGCCCTTGACGACGAAGAGGATGGTCAGGAACACGGCAAGCAGGCCGGCAATGCCAAGCACGATGCCGCGATAGAGCGTGAAGGCGTTGATCGTGTCCTTGTAGGCGTTCGGTTCCCAGAGATAGATCTGCGGCAGTTCCGGCGTCGACAGTTCGGCAACGAAGGTGATGACGGCGCCGGGGTTCAGCGTGATGCGGAAGACGTCGGCTTCGTCGCTCGGCTGCCGGTCGAGCGCGAAGCCTTCGCTCGGCGTAATCGCGCTGATGCGCTGCGAGCCGAGATCCGGCCAGAACAGCTTGGAATTGACCAGACGGAAATGCGGCGCGACGATGACGCGCTCGAGCTGTTCTTCCGAGACGTTGGCAAGCGCAAACACTGCCCAGTCGCCCTGATGGTTCTCCGAGCTTGCCCTGACCTCGATGCGGCGGCGGATGCCGTCGGCGCCTGCCGCCGTCGAAACCTGGAAGGCCTCGCCCTGGCTGGCGTAGATCTCGGTCGTTGCCGTCAGATCGAGCGCGGTATCGTCACGGGAAATTTTTACCGGTTCGGCCGCCTGGGCAACGCCCGCCATGAAGGCGAAGGCCGCCAGGAAAAGGGCTGCGATCACCGCGATCACTCGTCCGGACGGTGACTTGGGCAGCATGCGGTCTCTTGTCATCAGCTGTCGGTTTTCCTGCCTTTATCCGTATCGGTGGCGAGACGTGAAAACATCACATGGTCATGCCACTGACCGTTGATCTTCAAATATCCGCGCAGATAGCCTTCCTGTTGAAACCCGGCTTTTTCAAGCAGACGGATGCTGCGTGCGTTATCTGGAATACAGGCTGCTTCGATACGGTGCAACTCAAGCCCGGTGAAGATGTAAGGAATAACCAATTGAAGGGCGGCGAACATATGCCCCTGGCCGGCATGGCGTTCGCCCATCCAGTAGCCGATCATGCAGCTTTGCGCCGCACCCCGTCTGATGTAGCCGATGGTGACGCCGCCGATGAGCATCATGTCGTCTTTCAGGAATATGAACAGCGGCACCGCCTGGCCCGAGGCATATTCCTGCTTGCCGCGGACGACGCGGGCGCGGTAGGCGCCCTCCGTCAGCTCGTCGCGCCGCCAGGTCGGCTCCCAGGGTTCCAGGAACTTGCGGCTGTCGGCGCGCAGCCGGTGCCACTGGTTGAAATCCTGGTAGCGCGGCAGGCGTAGCAGATATCTGTCGTTCTCCAGCTGCACCGCTTCCGGCTGCCGCTGCAGGAACCGAAAAACCGATTTTGGCATCGATCACTCCCGGCAGGACGACGTCGGCTCAGCGGCTTGCCTGCAGCGTCTTCGACGCCGGGACCGAAAGCGAGGCAGTGATGTCTTCCATCGGCGCGAGCTGTTCCAACGGACCGATCGCCGACAGCGTCGGCACCGTGTCATAGAACAGGCGGCCGGCGAGGTCGGTCAGCCGCTCGATGGTGATGCCTTCCAGCCGCTCCATCATCTCCGGATTGGAAATCGGCCGGCCGTAAAGCATCATCTGCCTGGCAATCTGGCCAGCGCGGGCAGCCGGGCTTTCCGCACCCATCAACAGCTGGGCGCGGATCTGGGCGCGGGCGCGCTCGATCTCGTTCTGGTGGATCGCATCGGCTGACTTGTGCAGCTCGTCGATGATGACGGGCACCAGCTCCGGCAGGTTTTCGCCGCCGGTCGCGGCATGAATGCCGAAGATGCCGGTGTCGGAAAAGCCCCAGTGAAAGGCATAGACCGAATAACAGAGGCCGCGGAACTCACGCACCTCCTGGAACAGCCTGGACGACATGCCGCCGCCAAGGATATTGGCGAGGATCTGCGAGCAATAGAAATCGCGGGCGTGGTAGGGCTTGCCTTCGAAGCCGAGCAGGATCTGCGCGTCCATCAGGTCGCGCGGTTCACGCACGCTGCCGCCGATATAACGCGCCGCGTCCATGACGGGCGGGGCGGAAGGTGCCGTCGGCAGACTGGCGAACCGATCCTCGACCATGCGCAGGAATTCTTCATGCTGGACGGCGCCGGTGGCGACCACGAACATGCGGTCGGTCGTGTAGTTGCGGCTGAGATAGCCGCGGATCTGCTGCGGCGTGAAGGAGACGACGGTCTCCGGCGTGCCGAGAATCGCCCGGCCGAGGGTCTGGTCGCGATAGGCCACCTCGGAGAACCGGTCGAACACCACGTCGTCGGGCGTGTCGTTGGCGGCGTTGATCTCCTGCAGGATCACCTGCTTCTCGCGCTCCAGCTCCTCTTCCTCGAAGGCCGATTCCGTCAGGATGTCGGCGAGGATATCAACGGCGAGCGGCACGTAGTCCTTGAGCACGCGGGCGTAATAGGAAGTCGTCTCGGTCGAGGTGGCGGCGTTGACTTCACCGCCGACATCCTCGATCTCCTCGGCGATCTGGCGGGCCGTGCGCCGCGCCGTGCCCTTGAAGGCCATGTGTTCGAGCAGGTGAGCGATGCCGTGCTCGTTGTCCGTCTCGTTACGCGATCCCGATTTGATCCAGACTCCGAGCGCAACGCTTTCAAGATGCGGCATGGTCTCTGTGACTACTGTCAGCCCGGATTTCAGCCGGGTGCACTCAACTGTCATTGGCTATCTTTCTGCGCCTGCTGTCGTCTCGCCGCGGGCGTGCTTGCCGATAAAAGTTTCAACGGCTTTCAGCTCCGGTTTGATGATCTGGAAACGCTCCTCCCTTTGCATCAGATCAGCAAGCCACGTCGGAAGCGCCGGGTCAATACCGCACGCGGATTTTACGGCGGCGGGGAATTTCGCCGGATGCGCGGTCGAAAGCGTCACCATCGGCGTATTCGGCTTTTCTTTCTTGGCAGCGACGAAGACGCCGATCGCCGAATGCGGATCCAGCAGATAACCGGTTTCGGCATGGGTCTTGCGGATCGTCTCAGTCACCTGCTTCTCGCTGGCGCGCCCGGAGCGGAAGTCGCGGCGGATCGCCTTCAGCGCTTGCGCGCCGATCTCGAAGCCGTTGGATTGCTTGAGGCTTTCCATCGCCGCGCGCACCTTCGAGGCGTCGCGGTCATAAGCTTCGAACAGCAGCCGTTCGAAGTTCGAGGAGATCTGGATGTCCATCGACGGCGAGCTCGTCGCCTTGACCGCCTTCATGTCGTAGCGGCCGGTTTTCAGCGCCCGCGCCAGAATGTCGTTTTCGTTGGTGGCGATCACCAGCCGGTCGATCGGCAGACCCATGCGCTTGGCGCAGTAGCCGGCGAATATATCGCCGAAATTGCCTGTGGGCACCGTAAACGAGATCTTCCGGTCCGGTCCGCCAAGCGCCACCGCCGCCGTGAAATAATAGACGATCTGGGCCATGATGCGCGCCCAGTTGATCGAGTTGACGCCGGATAGGCCGACCCCGTCGCGGAAGGCCGCGTCGTTGAACATCGCCTTTACCAGGTTCTGGCAATCGTCGAAATTGCCCTCGACGGCAAGCGCATGCACGTTCGGCGACGACGAGGTCGTCATCTGCCGCTGCTGCACCGGCGAAACCTTGCCATGCGGGAAGAGGATGAAGATGTCGGTGCGCTCACGGCCCGCGAAGGCGTCGATCGCTGCCCCGCCGGTGTCGCCCGAGGTGGCGCCGACGATCGTCGCCCGCTCGCCGCGCTTTTCGAGCGCATAGTCCATCAGCCGGGCGAGTAGTTGCATCGCCACGTCCTTGAAGGCGAGCGTCGTGCCGTGGAAGAGCTCCATGACGAAGCTGTTCGGTCCGGTCTGGACGAGCGGCGCGATTGCCGGGTGGCGGAAGGTGCCATAGGCCTCGTCGACCATCGCCCGGAACGTGTCGTCGGGGATCTCGCCATTGGTGAAGGGCGACAGGATGGTGAAGGCGATTTCCTGATATGTCTTGCCGCGGAGTGCGCGGATCTGCTTCTTGGAAAAGCTCGGCCATTTGCGCGGAACATAGAGCCCGCCGTCGCGCGCCAGCCCCGTCAAAAGGGCGTCGCAAAAGCCGAGGGAAGGGGCCTCGCCGCGGGTCGAGATATAGTCCACGTTCATCATCCTTGATCTATCGCTGGAGGGAATCCGGCCGGGCGCGGCCCTGGTGCGGTCTGCCGGAATTCGGCAAGGTGGTGCCTTCGGGCCTTACCATTGCCGTTATCTTGTTGAACTTGCCCACATCCGGCGTCGAAAAGTGCATCAAAACGGCGCTGACCCAATCGATTTTTGTTTGCGCCGCTGATATAGACCATCGCAAACCGTCGTGAAAGGCCCCACGGAAAAGACATGGGGTCTCCAAGAAGCGCTTATACAAGGGATGGAATATGGTGCTCGGCAAGGTCTCGCGTCTCATCGTCTCCGCATCTTTTCTTGCCCTGCTCGCTGGTTGCAACTCGCTCGGTATCGGCGGCGACAGCAAGCCGGCTGCGCCGGCGACCCAGCCGAACGGCACCGCCCAGATCATGCCGCTGGCGCCGGCCAACCCGTCCTCGAACAATCCTTCGATCGGCACCGCCACGACGGCGCAGGGCACGGTTGCTCCCGTCGTCCAGGGCGCCTGCCCGCAGATCTTCATGCGTGACCAGGATGCGATCTTCCGCACCTATGCCAAGGGCAAGAAGGACGATCCGCAGCAGATCGTCTTCCAGGCCTCGGTCGGCGATTACACCCGCCAGTGCACGCTGAACGACACGAACCTGACGATGACCATCGTCGCCCAGCTGCGCCTGATCACCGGCCCGGCCGGCACGCCCGGTCCGGTGACGCTGCCGATCCGCATCTCCGTCGTCGACGGCGAGACCGTGCTCTATTCCGAAGTCACCAAATTCCCGACCGAGATCCCGCCGGGTGCGCCGGGCACCCAGGTCATCTTCCGCAAGGACGGCATCACGATGCCGGTCGGCTCCGGCTCCCTGGTGCGCGTCAATATCGGCTTCGACACCCAGCCGGCAAAGACGAAGAAGAGCAGCTGAGTTATTCCAGCGACTGCTTCCGAGATACGGATGCACGACCTCCCTCATTCCTGTGCTCGTCACAGGAATCCAGCCACGGCGCGTCTGCTCCGTGGATAACTCATCATCGATGAAGTCGTTCTCCCGCGCCCAAGGACTTGGGCGCACTGGATCCCTGTGACATCCCTGGGGCAAAGCCCTGAGGACACAGGGATGAGGGAGGAGAGGGCGTGCCCACCCGGCAGAGCAATCAGTGTTGAATCAGGATGATTCCGCGGGCCTCATAGACTCGGAGCATAGTGAGAGTTGCATAACCCCTGGTATCGGAATCAGCGCTCCGACGCCTCAGAAAACGTTGTCCCATACAGCCAGCGCGGCGACGACGCCTGGCAGGTCGTTCATGCGCGAGATTGCCGTTTCGGCGCCGGCATCGGTCAATTTGTCGGCATGGGCGGGATAGCTGTGCGAGGCGCCGGTAAAGCCGATGACGCGCATGCCGGCGGCGCGTGCAGCGTGTACGCCGTGGACGGAATCCTCGACCACAACAACCTTATCAGGCGAAACGCCCATCTGGCTTGCGCCGTGCAGGAAGATGTCGGGCTTCGGCTTGACGCGGTCGGGGCCAAGATCCTTGGCAGAAAAGATGTTCGGCGCAAATAGCGGCTTGAGGCCCACCTTGGTCAGCATCATGTCAAGCCGCTTGGTGCTCGAATTCGAGCAGATGCAATGCTTGATCGGCAGTCTGGAGACGGCGAATTCAACGCCTGGGATGGCTTGGACGTCCTGCGCCAATCTGAGGTCGAGCAGATGCTCCGACTTGTCGAGCAGCGAGGCCGAAAACGGGATGCTCGCCTCGCGCTCGATCTGCAGCAGGATGTTGCGCCATGTCATGCCGGCAAAGCGCTCGCCCATTTCCTCGGCGCTGATCGGATATCCGGCCTCGGTCAGAAGTCCGGATTCGACTTCCGCCGCGATGATTTCCGAATCGACGAGAACGCCGTCGCAGTCGAAGATGATGAGCTCGAAGCCGTCCATATGTTCACGCCTTGCTGAAAGTCTGGGCTGGAAGTCTGGGTCTTGTCCGGGAATGCTGCGGCTTTACACGATGCCCGGCCAAAGCTCAACCTGATCTCAAGCATGGCTGCGATGCGGCAAGCGACCGGCTCCGGCGTCGCCGCCGGATGGGTCGTGTCGGCTTGACCTGGGAATGAAGACTGGCGAGCAGATAGCAGCCGTCAGGCCGCCAGCTGTCTACTCCGCCGTCCAGCTGCAGATGGGCGGCCACCGCGAAGCCCTTGCCGGCGTCGCCGGCGCGGGCCGCTTCGACGCCGGCGTTCAGTGCCAGCAGATTGGTCTGGAAGGCGATCTCGTCGATCACGCCGATAATGCTGGGCGAGCCCCATCAAATTATTGCTCCGGCAGGATGATCTTCTGATTTGTGGTGTTCTTGACCGGCTTCTCGCCCGGGACATGCGACATCGTGCGGGTCGTGCTATCCAGCGTGCTGCCGTCGGTGCTGGTCTTTGTGCGAGACTTGCTGAACGTCCCCTGGTCGACTGCCTGGGCTTTCGTCTGCGCCTTCAGCTTGTCGCCACTGTCGTTGACGTGGGTCTTGCTTTGCGCCTTTCCATCGGTGGTGGCTGCACTTCCCCCCGATCCGATCGAAGAGGTCGTGCCGTCATCGGTCCGGCAGGTGCCCGCCGTTCCGACCGAGCTTGCCGATGTGCCTCCGGCCGAAGCGCTTCCGCCTGTTCCGACCGTTCCGGCGGCATTACACTCCTCTGCAAGTACGGCCGAGCTCGATGCGAGCAGCGCGATCGAGGCGGCCGCGATAAGGTTGATAGGTTTCATTGCCATCTCCTACTTCTTGGGTTTCATGACCGAGCAGGTTCCGTCGGACCGTTTGGTGATCACGGTGCCGTCAGGCCGGGTGATGCTTGCCGTCGAAAAGCTGTCGACGCTTCCTGATCCGGCCGAGGAGCCGGCGGAGGAGGATGACGAAGAGGAGCCGGCCGATCCGCCGCCGGTCGTGGTCGATGACGAAACCTGTCCGTTGCCGGCCGTCACGGTGGTGGACATGTCCCCCTGCGACGATTGAGACTGGACGACGGTGCATGTCGTTCCGTCGTCGAGCTTGATCTCCTCGGACATTGCCTGCCCGGCGATCAGGGCGAGTGACGTGCTGAATGCGATTGTAGAAAACTGTGCCATTGGTTTATCTCCGAGGGCTTGGCCGACGCCATCGAGGCGCCGGCCGACATTGTCAGCAGCCTTCTGTGCCGGCGGCGTCCTTCTTGACCTGTCCGGGTGCACAGCCCTTCTTGCCCTTGTTGTCAGAGCTTCCTGCGGCGCTGCCGCCGGTGCCGACAGTGCTGCCGGTCTTGTCTCCGTCCGCAGACGAAGCACCAGTCCCGACGCTCGAGGCCGAGTTCGCGTCGCCCGAGCCCGCAGCAGAGCCGCCGGTGCCGACCGTGCTGCTCGAAGTGCCGCCACCGGCCGATGAGCCACCCGTGCCGACCGTCGAGGACGAGCCGGAATTACAGTTGGTTGCGCCGGCAGGGCAGGTGCCCCCGGCAGAGCTGCCACCAGTACCAACCGTGCTGCTCGCAGTTCCGCCGCCGGCCGACGAACCGCCTGTGCCGACGGTGCTAGACGATTGAGCGAAGCCGGAAACAGCCGTGCCAGCCAAAAGGGCGGCCGCCAAGGCCAGATGTGTTGCCTTCATCATGGTGTATTCCTCCGTTTGTTTCTAACTTGCCGTCGCATCCTGAATGGATGGATAGCTGCCTGACAAACTTCGCTCTCACACCACTGTTCCTGCCTTAGGCACTCAGTCGGATGGGCCTCGGACCTTGGTCCGACCTCGCCGTCATGGTTGACGTTCGAGCGTTCTGGGAGGGTTTCATGAGCCGGCCGGCGGGTTGGAAAACCTCCATCCCGGCGTCCGTTACCATCGGGATGGACCGCGCTCATTGCGGCTTCAAGGGCCTCGGCGTGCCATCCATTTGCAATGGGAGAGGGACCATGAGGCTTCCAGCTTTCGTCCGACCGGCGGCAGCCGTAGTGCTGCTGTTTGCCTTCACATCCACCGACGTCATCGCCAAGGGCAAGCACCGAAGCTGTGCGCAGCTGCAGGCGATGAAGGATAATGCCCTGACCGGCGGAAAGCATGCTGGGGATGGCACCGACAAGAGAGCCAAAATCGAAAGGAAGATGAGGAGGAAAGGTTGCCAGAGGTAAGCCGTCGATAGCTTGCGGGCACCGAGAACGTGGTCTGGCAGCGACAAGATCCCGCGCATTTTCATCGGAACAAATCAAAGGAATCCCGGTTCGCTCACTATCCCCGGTGAAGCAAAAAGGAGATTCCAATGCTTCTGAGACTGCTCGCAGTAACAGCGCTTTCACTTGGCCTGACAACGGCCGCCATCGCACAATCCGGCGGCAGCGGCGGTTCCGGATCCGGTTCCGGCAGCAGCAGCGGCTCCTCGAGCTCCGGCAGCGGTTCGGATTCTGGTTCCGGCAATTCGGGCTCGGGCGGTTCGGGCGCGAATTCGACAGATGGCGGCGGCGCAGGAGGGATAAACGGCGCCAACAATTCCGGCGGCGACCCCGATGATTGCCAACGCCAGCAGGCAGGCCAACCCGGCAATTCGGCACCCTCCGGCACGACGACAAACAAGCCGGATTCTGCGACCGCGTGCTAGAGCGGTTCAGCTTTTAACGGGAGCACAGAACCGCTCTATCCCATTGTTTTTACGCAATTCCGGACGGAAAACCACTTCGCACTTTTCCTGGAATTGCTCTAGGAGAAGATGTACCTCGTTGCGGCCCAGCCCCTCAGGCGCCCAGTGCCTTTGGGGCGGCCGAGCAATGCACCTTGAACTTACGTGGGTTCGATGACTTTTGTGCGATCGAATGTGAACTTGCAATCTTGCAACTCCTTTTAAGCCGGCGAGAAATTTTCAACCTTACAAGCTATTTAGCTGTACCTCCAGGTTGTCTACATTCTGTAGCTCGCCTAAGTTGCCGTTCCAATTCACGATTCCGGGGACGACCATGGACGCCGATACGTTGCCGGCCATCAACAAGATCGGCGCGCCATCCCTCAATCTGCGCGGGCTGGCGGGCGTCTCAGCGGTGGCGTCAATGATGATGTCTGCGGCGGCGGCTCAAGGCGCTGACTGGATCGGCACGACAAGCACGGACTGGACGAACGGGAGCAACTGGTCGACGGGGAGCGCTCCGGGCGCCGGCCAGGCCGTCAATATAGGCGCGCTGGCGACAACGCAGCCAAACGTGATCCTCGGCCTCGGCGGGCCGGTGGTTGTCTCGGTCGGCACCACAAGCGTAGGCCAGAGCGTCGGTAAGTCTGGCGTGCTGACTATTCAGAACGGCAGCCGTTTGACTAGCACGGGCGGTATCTCGCGGGTTGGGGTAGCAGTCGGAAGCACTGGAACCGTCACCGTCACCGGTCCTGGATCACAATGGAACATACCGGCCGGAACTTTTTATCTCGGCTTTTCCGGCACAGGTACACTCAATATCGAGAATGGCGGCCAGGTTACTGCGGGGTCCAATACAGTTTTGGGCGGCAGTGCCGGGTCGTCCGGCACGCTCAACATCGGCAGCGGCGGTACGCTGCAAACGTTATCCCTTCGGGGGGCGGGCGGCGGCAGCCAGGCAACTTTCGACGACGGCATTTTGCGCGCGACTGCCACCAATGCGATCTTCATCAACGGATTTTCCGCCACTGAACTCAACCTACTCGCGGGCGGGCTGACGATCGATACTGCCGGTTTCGCTGTGGGAACCGACGCGGCGTCGGGGTTTTCAGGCGTCGGCGGCCTGACCGTCACCGGCGGCGGCGTCTTCAGCCTGCTGGCAAACAGCGTCTATACCGGCGAGACGCAGATCGACTTCGGCAGCAGTCTTGCCCTTTCCGGTGCCGGCGCCATCGCCAATTCCAGCCGGGTCGTCGCCGATGGCACTTTTAACGTTTCGGCAGCCGCCGCCCCGACGATCCAGAGCCTGGCCGGCAGCGGCAGCGTGCTGCTCGGAGCCCAAACTCTGTCGATCGCCAATGCCAACGACACGTTCGCTGGCGTCATCGGCGGCACGGGCGGGCTGACCGTCACCGGCGGCAGTCAGACGCTTTCGGGCGTCAACACCTATACCGGCGCGACGACGGTGAGCGGTGGCCGGCTTGCCGTCAACGGCTCGATCACCAGCCCGGTCACGACATCGGGAACCGGCATTCTCGGCGGCACCGGCACGATCTTCGGCGATGTGACCAATGCCGGCGTGCTGGCACCCGGCAATTCGATCGGCACGCTGACGATCGCAGGCAATTATACCGGCACTGGCGGCACACTTGAGATCGAAAGCGTGCTCGGCGGCGATGCCTCGCCGTCCGACCGTCTCGTCGTGACGGGCAACACGGCGGGCACGACTGATGTCAAGGTCATCAATCTCGGCGGCGGCGGCGCGCAGACGGTCGAAGGCATCAAGATCGTCGATGTCGGCGGCATCTCGGCCGGCAGCTTCTCGCTGCAAGGCGACTATGTGTTCGAGGGCGATCAGGCCGTGGTGGGCGGCGCCTATGCCTATCGGCTTTACCAGAACGGCCTCAGCACGCCTGGCGACGGCGACTGGTATCTGCGCTCGACCGTGCTCGATCCCAGCAGCGGCGGGACCGGGCCGCTCTATGCGCCGGGCGTGCCGCTCTATGAGGCCTATGCCGGTGTGCTTCAAAGCCTTAATCAGTTCGGCACGCTGCGCCAGCGCACCGGCGGGCGCGACGATGGTCAATCTGCCGACGAAGCAGCCAATGATCAGGGCAGGGCGATCTGGACCCGCATCGGCGGCACGCATTCGCATTTCGAGCCGGAAAGCTCGACGACGGGCACCGAATACGACGTCGACAGCTGGACGATGCAGGCGGGCGTCGACGGAATGCTGCATGAAAGCGGGGCAGGCGTCTTGATCGGCGGGGTCAGCTTTCATGCCGATACGGCCTCGGCGGATATCTCCTCGCGCTTCGGCAAGGGCGATATCGACACGACAGGCTACGGCTTCGACGGCACCCTGACCTGGTACGGCAATAGCGGCTTCTATCTGGATACGCAGGCAGGCGTGACCTGGTACGAGAGCGATCTCAAATCCTCGACGCTGCACACCACGCTTGCCGACGGCAATGACGGCTTCGGCTATGGCTTCAGCGTCGAAGCCGGCCAGACGATCGCTCTGACGGACCAGTGGTCGCTGACGCCGCAGGTCCAGCTTGCCTATTCCTCCGTGCGCTTCGACAGTTTCACCGATGCCTATGGCGCCGCCGCATCGCTTGACGACGGTGACAGCCTGACCGGCCGCCTCGGCATCTCGGCCGATTATGACCGCGACTGGAAGGACGCCTCCGGAAGGACCAGCCGCGCGAAGTTCTACGGCATCGCCAACCTCTATTACGATTTCCTCGACGGTTCGAAGGTCGATGTCTCCGGGACCAGCCTCGTCAGCGAGAACCAGGCGCTCTGGGGCGGCCTTGGCATGGGCGGCTCGCTCAGCTGGGCGGACGACCGATACGCGGCCTACGGCGAGGCCTTCGCCCGCACCAGCCTCCAGGACTTCGGCGACAGCAACGCCCTCGGCGCCAAGGCCGGGTTCAGCGTGAAATGGTAGCGATCAGCCCTCGACCGGAAAAAGCTTCAGAAACTGCCGGTCGCCCTCCGGCGAAAATAGGATCGAGCGGCTTTCCGCCGTGCGCCGCGCCCAGCCTTTGTCGAGGAAGCTTGAAAGCAGGGCCTTGCCGAGGCTGCCGGCGAGGTGGGCGCGTCTTTCGCTCCAGTCGAGGCAGGAGCGGCAGAGCGGCCGGCGCGACGATCTGAGGTCGCTAACATCGATGCCGATGCATTGGAGATCGCTTTCGCCCTTTTCCGTCAGCGCCAGGCCATCGCCGACCGCGTCGATCGAACCTGATGCAATCAGGCTGTCGAGCATGCGCACGCCGTAATCGCCGGCAAGATGATCGTAGCAGATGCGCGCCTTGCGCAGCGCCGGCTCTTTCGGCCCCGGCTGGTGGCGCAGATGCCCGCGCCCGGCGGCAAAGCCCATCATGCTTTCGATCAGCCGGGCGACGGCCTCGTCGGCCAGCGTGAAATAACGGTGGCGCCCTTGCTTGCGCTGGGCTAGCAACCCGCCGGCCTCGAGCTTGGCGAGATGCGTGCTCGCCGTCTGCACGGTGATGCCGCCGACGCCGGCAAGCTCGGTCGCCGTCAGCGCCCGGCCGCCGGTCAGCGCCGCCAGCATGTTGGCGCGAGCGGGATCGCCGATGAGCGCGCCGATCTGCGCAATGTCAGGACCTTCCTTCATCCTTCGATCGTAACCGAAGCATCGCCGTCAGGCAATGTGCGAAAACGGGTGAAGAGCCAAAGGAGAAAACCCATGATCACCTGCTTCATCCGTTATCAGATCGACCCCTTCAAGAAGGAGGCGTTTGCCGAATATGCCCGCAACTGGGGCCAGGCGATACCGAAAAACGGCGCCGACCTGATCGGCTATTACGGCCCGCATGAGGGATCGGCAACGACGGCTTACGGCGTCTATAATATCGAAAGCCTCGCCGCCTACGAAGCCTATCGCGCCAGGCTGGCTGCCGACCCGCTCGGCCGCGAGAATTACGAATTTGCCAGACGCGAAGGCTTCATCCTCAAGGAGGATCGTATCTTCCTCAAAAATGTCTCCGCCCCTCACGCCAAGCTGGTGCTGCCATGATCGCCGTCATCTTCGAAGTCGTGCCCTATATGGGCGAACGCCACAAATATTTGGATCTCGCCGGCGAGCTGCGCGGCGAACTCGAAAAGATCGACGGCTTCATCTCGATCGAGCGTTTCGAGAGCCTGACGACGCGCGGCAAGCTCTTGTCGCTCTCCTTTTTCCGCGACGAGGCGGCGGTGAAGGAATGGCGCAATCTCGAGGTTCACCGGGCGGCCCAGCAGGCCGGACGCTGCGGCATCTTCGCCGATTATCGCCTGCGGATCGCCAGTGTCATCCGCGATTACGGCATGTTCGAACGCGACGAAGCGCCGGCCGACAGCCGAAGCGTTCACGACGCCGCCTGATCGCCGGCGGCGGCAAAGTCTGCCGCTCACTCATCGGCCACCCGAATAAATTCCCGAAATCGGCCACCGCTTCAGGCTTTGGTAACTAAGTTGCGTAACCATAACGGACAGTTAAGCGTAGAGCGTATGAGTGAGTATCAGAATGGCATCAGTTTTTCCGCTTGCCGACCTCAAGGCTTCCGTCAAGTCGGATTCCCGGCCGGGATCCCGGTCGGATTCATGGGTTGACACGATCATCAAGGGTGATTGTGTCAGCGCCCTTGAGGCTTTGCCCAGCCACTCCGTCGATATCATCTTTGCCGATCCGCCGTATAATCTCCAGCTCGGCGGAACGCTGCATCGTCCCGATCAGTCGCTGGTCGATGCGGTCGACGACGAATGGGACCAGTTCGCCTCCTTCGAGGCCTATGACGCCTTCACCCGCGCCTGGCTGCTGGCCTGCCGCCGGGTGCTGAAACCATCAGGCTCGATCTGGGTGATCGGCTCCTATCACAATATCTTCCGCGTCGGCGCCACGTTGCAGGATCTGAATTTCTGGATCCTCAACGACATCATCTGGCGCAAGACCAACCCGATGCCGAATTTCAAGGGCCGCCGTTTCCAGAACGCCCATGAGACGATGATCTGGGCAAGCCCCAGCGCCAAGGCCAAGGGCTATACTTTCAATTACGATGCGCTGAAGGCCGCCAATGACGACGTGCAGATGCGCTCCGACTGGCTCTTCCCGATCTGCAACGGCAGCGAGCGGCTGAAGGGCGAGGACGGCAAGAAGGCGCATCCAACGCAGAAGCCGGAAGCGCTGCTTGCGCGTGTCATCATGGCCTCGACCAAGCCCGGCGATATCGTGCTCGATCCCTTCTTCGGCTCGGGAACGACGGGTGCGGTCGCCAAGCGTCTCGGCCGTCACTTCGTCGGCATCGAGCGTGAGCAGGATTATATCGATGCGGCCTCGGCCCGCATCGCCGCCGTTGAGCCGCTCGGCAAGGCGGAACTGACCGTCATGACCGGCAAGAAGGCGGAAGTGCGTGTCGCCTTCAACGTGCTTGTTGAAAGCGGCCTGATCAAGCCCGGCCAGGTGCTTACCGACGCCAAGCGCCGCTATAGCGCGATTGTCCGCGCCGATGGCACGGTAGCTTCCGGCGGCGAGGCCGGCTCCATTCATCGTCTCGGCGCCAAGGTGCAGGGTCTCGATGCATGCAACGGATGGACCTTCTGGCATTTCGAAGACGGGCAGTCCCTGCGCCCGATCGACGATCTCAGGTCCGTCATCCGCAGTGATCTGGCAAAGGCGTAGTGAGCAACGCCTCTGACGGATCGAAACCACCTTCTTCCGATTTCCCTCCAGTTGCGGAAGAAGACCAAGGCGCCCGGGGTCAAACCCGGGCGTCCTCTTTTGTTTTTGCGCAACTCCGGACGCAAAACCGCTGCACACTTTTGCTGGAATTGCTTTAGTCAGAACTCCTGGTAATCGGTGACCTCGACCCGTGTGACGCGGCCTTCCGCGTTGAAGGTGATCGTCTCCTCGCCCTCGCGGATCAGCGGCTTGCCCGTCTTGCTGTGGGTGGCGCGTACCGACCAGACCGACCGGCCGGAGAGCGGCGTCAACGTTTCCACCAGTGAATTTTCCGCCGTCTGATCGGGATAGTCGTCGAAATAGCGCCGGAAGGCCGCCATGATCTCGATCCGGCCGGTGAGATCGCCGACGCCGTTCGAGACATAGGTAGCATCCTCAGCGAAATAGGCCTCGATCGCCGGAAAATCGAGGGCGTTGATGGCGGCGTGGAAGAGTTCGATTTGCTTTGCCGGATCGAAAGCCATGGGTCTCAGACCTTCACCCCATAGCAGGCAAGATCGCTGCGCAGCTTCTCGGGCCCCGAAAACAGCACCGCATTCCAGCCGAAGGTCTTGGCGCCTTCGACATTAACAGGCGCGTCGTCGATGAAGATCGTCGCTGCCGGATCGAGGCCGAAGCTTTTCGTATGCGTCTCGTAGATGGCGATATCGGGCTTGATCAGGCCGACATCGCCGGAAACGGTGACGCCGCGCGGTTTGGTCAGGAAGGGGAAGCGCGCCTGCGCCTCGCGGAAGGTGTCGGAGGCGAAGTTGGTCAGCATTGTCACGTCGCGCCCTTCGGCAATCAGCCCTTCCATGATCGCGACGCTGTCGTCATAGGCGTGCGGCACCATCTCGTGCCAATATTTGCGGAAAGCGCGGATATGCTCTTCGCGGGCCGGGTGCTGTTTTATCAGCAGCGCTTCGGCCTCCGACCAGGTGCGGCCGCGGTCCTGCTCGATGTTCCAGTCATGGGTGCAGATATTGTCGAAGAACCAGTTGCGCTCGGTCTCATCGGGAATGAGACGGCTGAAGGGAAGATGCGGATCGTAATGAATTAGGACTTTGCCGATGTCGAAAACGATATGTCTTATGTCGGTGGTCATGGTCATCCCTTGGATGTTTTAAACGCGAGAGGAATAGCCGCTGCGATCGCTTTTTTCATGATGGTTGGTAATGCCTGGGCTTCAAGATTTGTAACCGGCTCCCACCATCCGTCATTCATGGCGACCTTGGCAGCGATAGCCGCACGCCAGATCGAAAGCCTGAGCTCGAAATGGGTGAAGACATGGATGACGGTGCCAGCGGCCTGCCATGCCGCATCGAAGGGGGCGGCATCAGCCGAGGTTTCGCCGTCGATGCGCGCCGTCCAGGCGCTAGTCGGCACCTCGGTCATGCCGCCGAGCAGGCCGCTGTCGATGCGCCGTCTGAGCAGGATCTCGCCATCACCGGTCACTGCGATGAAGGCCGCGCCATATCTGACCGGCTTCTCCTTCTTCGCCGCCTTGACCGGAAAGAGCTCCGGATCGGAAAGCTTCAGCGCCGCACAGGCACCGAGGAACGGACAGAGCGAACAGGCCGGCCGCTTCGGCGTGCAGATCGTCGCGCCGAGATCCATCATCGCCTGGGCGAAATCGCCGGGCCGATCGGCAGGCGTCAACAGCGCCACCTTCTCTCTCATCCCGGGCTTTGCGGCCGGTAGCGGCGTGGCAATTGCATAAAGCCTGGAGATCACCCGCTCGACATTGCCGTCCATGACGGCCGCCCGCCGGTTGAAGGCGATGGCCGCGACGGCGGCTGCCGTATAGTCGCCGATGCCGGGGAGCGACTTGAGGCCCTCTTCAGTATCGGGAAAGATGCCGCCATGCTCTGTCGCCACCGCTTCGGCGCATTTCTTCAGGTTGCGGGCCCGCGCGTAATAGCCAAGCCCCGCCCAGGCGGCCATCACCGCGTCGGTCTCCGCCGCGGCAAGATCGGTCACCTGAGGCCAACGCTGCAGAAACTTTTCGAAATAGGGTTTGACCGCCTGCACCGTCGTCTGCTGCAGCATCACCTCGGACAGCCAGACGCGATAGGGATCGGCCTTGACGCCGCGGGCCGCCATGCGCGGCGAAACGCGCCAAGGCAGGTCGCGGTGGTGGCGATCGTACCAGTCGAGCAGGGGCTTGGCTGAGGGCGTGTCGAGTGTGGTGATCGTCATGATTTGCCGCGATGGGGGGAAGTGCCTATACTTGGCGAAGCAATGCCGCGCGATCAAGTCGCCAATACGAGTTGGCATGCGAATTGGCGGCGTCGCTGAAGGGTTTCGATGAGTTATCCACGTAAAGGTGCAAAGCAGATTTCCGAGCTGGCGAACGGGCTGATCGACCCCGTGCTTGCGAGGCGCGCCGGCATCAACACGGCTCTGCTCGGCTCGTGGAGCGAAATCGCCGGCGAGGATTTCGCCGATTGCACCCGGCCTGAAAAGATCGCCTGGGCCCGCGGCGGCAATGAGACCGGCGGCTTCCGCCCCGGCGTGCTGACCATTGCCTGCGAAGGCGCGCGTGCACTTTTCCTCACCCATGCCCAGGGCGAACTCATCCAGCGCATCAACAGCTTCTTCGGCTTTGCCGCCGTCCACCAGATCCGCATCGTCCAGAAGCCGGTCTCACAAGCCACCCGCCGCTCCCGCACCCCGCCGCCGCTGAAGGGCGAAGCCGCCCGCAAGCTCGAAGGCATGATGGAGGGGATAGAGAACGACAAGCTGCGCCAGGCGATCCAGCGTTTGGGGACCGCGGTGATGGGGAAACGGGGGAATCAACGCTGATGAGCAAAACGCCCTATCTCCGCATGCTTAGTTTTTTGATCCTGCTTCGACAAGCTCGCGGGTAACAGCAAATTCCATCCTGCCCGAGATTGAGCCATAAGGCTCGCACTGCGTGATCGCATCAGCGATCAACGGGGCTGCCGTTTTTTCCCATTCGGATGGCGGTGTTCGGAAGTTGATGGATAAAAAGTCGGCAGATCCATCCTTGATGACCGCTACAATCAGGAAGCTATAAGCACTCGGCGCGTCCGCAGGCAGCTTTAGACATTTAAGCATCTGGTTGAAAGCAATACTACCGCTGTCTTCAGCCGCGACCACGCTCTTGACGTTTATGGCCAATGCGACAGATGTAATAAGAACGTAATAGAGAAAAGTCTTAGTCAACGAATGTATTCAAATATCCCTCTGAATAATCGTCTGCTATACTTGTACAGCAGACGGGAGAAAAAATCATGCTGGTCTTGCAGTTGCCCCCTGATATCGAAGCGCGGCTGATTGAGCTTTCGAGGCGTACCGGCCGCAGCAAGAGCTTCTATGCGCGGCAAGCCATCCTCGCGCATCTCGACGACCTCGAGGATGTCTATCTTTCCGAAAAACGCCTGGAAGAGCTTCGTCAGGGCGAGAGCGATACCGTGCCGCTGGCCGAGCTGTTGGCGCGTCATGGCTTGGACAACTGAGTTTCATCGAGCAGCCGATACGAGGTGGGCCGCCGCCTCGATGTAATCCTGCAATTTTTGGTCTAGTCGTCCCACCACGGTCACAATTCTTTGAAGGAAGTTGGCGAACCGTGCCTTGTGAGTGGCCGCCAGCCGTTATATCGCACAGTCATGCCGTCAATCTCACTATCTATGGGGAATCCATGCAGATGTCCGAAATGCAACTGACGAAACGCCGCCTGCTCAGCGGTATCGCCATCGCCGCAGCTGCCGTAGTGCTTGTCGCCTGCAACGACAGCAACGACGCTGCCGATGCTTCGTCCTCCGGCAAGACCATGGCTGATGGCACCAATGTCGACACCATGCAGACGGCGGCCACCTCGGCGACCGAAATGCCGGAGTCCGACGGCGATGTCGACATGGCCGAAGTGCTGAAGCCCGGCGTGCTGCCGGAAATGGCGCTCGGCAAGGCCGATGCCCCGGTCAAGATCGTCGAATATATGTCGATGACCTGCCCGCATTGCGCCCATTTCCACAACACCGTTTTCGACACGATCAAGCAGAAATATGTCGACAGCGGCAAGGTGCAGTTCATCATCCGCGAATTCCCCTTCGACCCGCGCGCCGCCGCTGCCTTCATGCTCGCCCGCTGCAATTCTTCCAATCCGGAGCAGTTGAGCACGCCGGAACAGTATTTCCCGATGGTTTCGATGCTCTTCAAGCAGCAGCAGGTCTGGGCCGCCGCCGACGATGGCCGCGCCGCACTGCTGCAGATGTCGAAGCTTGCCGGATTTACTGAGGATAGCTTCACGAAATGCTTGACGAACCAGAAGCTTCTGGATGAAGTGAACGCCACGCGGGAAAGAGGTTCCAAGGATTTCGGCGTCAACGCCACCCCGACTTTCCTGATCAATGGCAAGCGCTACTCTGGAGACATGCCGGTTGACACTTTGTCGAAGCTCATCGACAGCCTGCTCTGAACCGGATCGTTTCGATAGAACGGGCGACGGCGAAAGCCGTGCGCCTGTTTTTTTGTGGCTGCATGACGAGCCCGCCCCGCGCCCCGGAGCGGCTGCATGAAGTTCAACAAGCTGCGCCTGGTCGGCTTCAAATCCTTCGTCGAACCGACGGAATTCATCATCGAGCGCGGGCTGACCGGCGTCGTCGGGCCGAATGGCTGCGGCAAGTCGAACCTGGTCGAGGCGCTGCGCTGGGTGATGGGCGAGAATTCCTACAAGAACATGCGCGCCTCCGGCATGGACGACGTGATCTTTTCGGGCTCGGGAAACCGCCCGGCGCGCAATACCGCCGAAGTGGCACTCTATCTCGACAATGCCGAGCGCACCGCGCCTGCCGCCTTCAACGACAGCGACGAGATCCAGGTCACCCGCCGCATCGAGCGTGAACAGGGCTCGCTCTATCGCATCAATGGCAAGGAAAGCCGCGCCAAGGACGTGCAGCTGCTGTTTGCCGATGCCTCCACCGGCGCGCGCTCGCCCTCGATGGTCGGGCAGGGGCGTATCGGCGAGCTGATCCAGGCCAAGCCGCAGGCCCGCCGCCAGCTGCTGGAAGAGGCGGCCGGCATTTCAGGCCTGCATTCCCGCCGCCACGAGGCAGAACTGCGGTTGCGTGCCGCCGAAGGCAATCTCGAGCGTCTCGACGATGTCACCTCGCAGCTCGAAAGCCAGATCGAGAGCCTGAAGCGCCAGGCCCGCCAGGCAAACCGCTTCAAGACGCTGTCTGCCGATATCCGCGCCCGCGAGGCGATGCTGCTGCATATCCGCTGGGTGCAGGCGAAGGAGGCCGAGGCCGAGGCCGACAGCGCGCTGAACCAGGCGACCTCCGTCGTCGCCGAAAAGGCGCAGATGCAGATGGAGGCGGCGAAGAACCAAGCTATCGCCAGCTTCAAGCTGCCGGAACTGCGCGAGGGCGAGGCGCGTGCCGCCGCCGCCCTGCAGCGCCTGCAGATCGCCAGAAGCCAGCTGGAGGAAGATGCCGGCCGCATCCTGCGCCGCCGCGACGAGCTGACCCGCCGTCTCGCTCAGCTTGCCGAGGATATAAGTCGCGAGCAGCGGCTGGTGGCCGACAATGCCGTCATCCTGGCGAGACTCGACGCCGAAGAGGCGGAGATTTCGGAAATTCTCGCCGATTCCGGCCGTTATGCCGAGGAAACCCGCGAGGCCTTCGAGGGCGCGGCGGCAAAACTTGCCGACAGCGAGCGCATCTTCACCCAGCTGACGGCCGAGCGCGCCGAGGCTGCCGCCGGCCGCAACCAGCTGGAACGCGCCATCCGCGATCTCGCCGACCGCCGGATGCGCCTCGAACGCCAGATGGATGAGGCAAACCACGAACTGTCAGCCATCGGCGAGAAGATCGCCGGCCTGCCCGATCCCGACGAAAAACGCGCCATCGTCGAGGCCGGCGAAATCGCTGTCGCCGATGCGGAAGCCGCGGTCCAGGCGGTCGACCAGGCGCTGGCTAGCGCCCGCCAGACCGAGGCGCTGTCGCGCGCGCCGGTCGAGCAGGCCCGCTCCAGCCTGAATGCGCTGGAGACCGAGGCCCGGACCATTTCCCGCATGCTCGCCGCCGGTGCCGCGGCCGGCAAATTTCCGCCGGTTGCCGACGAGCTGAAGGTCGACCGCGGCTTCGAAACCGCACTCGGTGCCGCCTTCGGCGACGATCTCGAATCGCCGCTCGATGCCGAGGCGCCAGCCCATTGGTCGGACAATGGTGACGGTGCTGCCGATCCCGCCCTTCCATCCGGTGTTGCGCCGCTGCTTGCCCATGTCCGCGCGCCTGCAGCACTCACCCGCCGCCTGCGCCAGATCGGCCTGGTGGCGGAAGGCGATGCCGGTTCGCTGATGGCGGCGCTGAAACCCGGCCAGCGGCTGGTGACGAAAGAGGGCGCGGTCTATCGCTGGGACGGCCATGTCACCGGTGCCGACGCCCCGAGTGCGGCCGCCCTTCGGTTGGCCCAGAAGAACCGCCTAGCCGAGCTCGAAGGCGAAGCCACTCTTGCCCGCGACGTGCTTGCCGAAGCCGAAGAGCGGCAGGCAGCCGCTGCCGAAGCGATCCGCGCCGAGGAGCGCCGGCTTGCCGAGGCGCGCGACATGAGCCGCCTGTCGGCGCGCCATCTCACTGAGGCGCGCGAGGCGCTTGTTGCCGCCGAGCGAGCCTCCGGCGATCTGATCCGCCGCCGCGATGTTGTCAGCGAGGCCGCCAGCCAGCTGCGGTCGCAGCTGGAGGAGATCGCTATCCAGGAAGAGACTGCCCGCATCGAGCTGGAGGACGCGCCCGATCTGACTGCGATCGACGAGCGGCTGCGGTTCCAGCAGGCGGAAGTTGCGACCGATCGCGGCGCGCTGGCCGAAACCCGCGCCCGCCATGAAAGCCTCGCGAGGGAAAACGAGGCCCGCCAGCGCCGCATCATGGCGATCGGCCAGGAGCGCGAGACCTGGCGCCAGCGGGCGGCAAGTGCCGAAGACCATGTCGCCACACTGCGCGAGCGCGAGGAAGAGGCGCGCGAAGAGGCAGCCGAGCTCGAACTGGCGCCGGATGAATTCGACGACAAGCGCCGCGCCTTGCTCAGCGAATTGCAGAAGGCCGAGGAGGCGCGCCGCCAGGCGAGCGACCTTCTGGCCGAGGCCGAACGCATCCAGCGCGAGGCCGACCAGAAGGCGACGACGGCCCTGTCGGAACTTGCCGAATGCCGTGAACGCCGCGGCCGCGCCGAGGAGCGCCTGGTTTCGGCCCGCGAGAAGCGGCAGGAAAGCGAAGGCCGCATCCGCGAGGTCCTGAACGTCGCCCCGCACGAGGCGCTGCAGTTGACCGGGCGGCCGACCATGCAGGCGCTTCCCGATCCGCGCGAAGTCGAGCGCGAGCTGGAACGTTTAAGGATCGAGCGCGAGCGGCTGGGCGCCGTCAACCTGCGCGCCGACGAGGAACAGAAGGAGCTGAGCGAAAAGCTCGAAGCGCTGATCAAGGAACGCGACGACGTCATCGATGCGATCCGCAAGCTGCGCGGCGCCATACAGAGCCTCAACCGCGAGGGCCGCGAACGGCTGATCGCCGCCTTCGACATCGTCAACGCCCAGTTCCAGCGGCTGTTCACCCATCTTTTCGGCGGCGGTACCGCCGAGCTGCAGCTGATCGAATCCGACGATCCGCTGGAAGCCGGCCTCGAAATCCTCGCCCGCCCGCCCGGCAAGAAGCCGCAGACCATGACGCTGCTCTCCGGCGGCGAACAGGCGCTGACGGCAATGGCGCTGATCTTTGCCGTGTTCCTCACCAATCCGGCGCCGATCTGCGTGCTCGACGAAGTGGATGCGCCGCTCGACGACCATAATGTCGAGCGCTACTGCAATCTGATGGACGAAATGGCGGCTTCGACCGAAACCCGCTTCGTCATCATCACCCACAATCCGATCACCATGGCCCGCATGAACCGCCTGTTCGGCGTCACCATGGCCGAGCAGGGCGTCTCCCAGCTCGTCTCCGTCGACCTGCAAATGGCCGAGCGCCTGCGCGAGATTGCCTGAGGTTTTCGACGAACGCGTTTTCTGCGTCGGGGAAGGGCTTCTTGTCACTGGACATCCCGGCCCAGGGGATTGGCGAGAGCAGCCCCTCATCCGCCTGCCGGCACCTTCTCCCCGTAAACGGGGCGAAGGGGACATGCCGCACCGGCTTCCCCCAATCTCGACGCTGCGTTTGGCACGTCCCCTCGCCCCGTCAGAACGGGGAGAGGGTTAGGGTGAGGGGCAGCCATTGGCGCCAACCGAGCATCCATTCAGACGCCGAGCGCCGACGCAATTTCCGTAAAGCGATGACGCGGGTTTGCGTCCACAAATTGCGTAAAATCAAGGGCTGAGCAATAAACACCAAAAAAGGTCGGCTCTCTTGCCGTCTGTACCCCATTTGGGTGATGCTCTTTTCGCTGACTTGCATTAGAAGTTGTTTCAACGCAACCTAATTACTCTGCTGGAAAGCGGGCGACCAGAGGTTGCGCATTGTCGAATTTGCGTGCGGTTTTCCGGGCGAGGGCAAGAACCGGAAACCGAGAGCAAATCTTGGGAAGTAGCGATCTATTTTCCCAGGAATTGCGTAAGACGCGGTCAGAGCGGTTCTGTTTGAGAAAAAGCTGAGCCGTTTTTTGGTTGAGGGACCCCCCGTCCGGTTTTCCTGGCCGGACGGAAACAAGGCTTTGCGGGACATTGTTGCAGTCCCGCAAAGCTTTTTTTGTGCCTTGTTGGCTGTTTTGGCACCTTTCAATCGTTTCGACGCCGGCCGCGGCGAAGATTTATTGTGCAGCGCAACATTCTGCCGCATTTGTCGATTTTCATTTCAACTCCAACGGATTAAGCTAATCTCGATTTGGTGTTGGGGGGAAGATGACCAAGTGGGTCTATAGGTTCGGCGACGGGCAGGCTGAGGGCCGGGCGCGCGATCATGGGATTCTGGGCGGCAAGGGCGCCAATCTCGCGGAAATGTGTGCGCTCGGACTTCCTGTGCCGCCGGGGCTGACGATCGTCAGCGACGCCTGCAACACCTATTACAAGAATGGCCGCCACATCGAGAATGCGGTGAAGGCTGAGGTGCGCGCCGGCATATCGGCGATCGAGGCAATCACCGGCCGCCGCTTCGGCTCGGTCAGCCAGCCGCTGCTGCTTTCGGTGCGCTCCGGCGCCCGTGTCTCCATGCCGGGCATGATGGACACCGTGCTCAATCTCGGCCTCAACGACGAGACGGTGCAGGCGCTCGGCCATGATGCCGGTGATGCGCGTTTTGCCTGGGATAGCTACCGCCGCTTCATCCAGATGTATGCCGATGTCGTCATGGGCCTCGGCAACGATGCCTTCGAGGAGATCCTGGAAGACGAGAAGGCCAAGCTCGGCCATGAATTCGATACTGAACTCAGCGCCTCGGAATGGCAGCATATCGTCTCCCTCTATAAGCGGCTGATCGAGGAGGAGCTGGACCAGGAATTCCCGCAGGATCCCGAAGTCCAGCTCTGGGGAGCCGTCGGCGCCGTCTTTTCCAGCTGGATGAGCGCGCGCGCCGTCACCTATCGCCAGCTCCACAATATTCCGGAAGCTTGGGGCACGGCGATCAACATCCAGGCGATGGTCTTCGGCAATCTCGGTAATAGCTCCGCCACCGGCGTTGCCTTCACCCGCAACCCCTCGACCGGCGAGAGGGCGCTTTACGGCGAATTCCTGGTCAATGCCCAGGGCGAGGATGTCGTGGCCGGCATCCGCACGCCGCAAAGCATCACCGAGGAGGGGCGGATTTCCTCCGGCTCCGAAAAACCCTCGATGGAAAAGCTGATGCCGGAGGCGTTCCGCGAGCTCTGCCGCATCTGCACCGAGCTCGAGATCCATTACCGCGACATGCAGGATATCGAATTCACCATCGAGCGCGGCAAGCTGTGGATGCTGCAGACCCGATCGGCCAAGCGCTCGACCCGGGCGGCAATGAAGATCGCCGTCGACATGGTCGACGAGGGGGTGATCACCGAGGACGAGGCGGTGTTGCGCATCGAGCCCTCCAGCCTCGACCAGCTGCTGCACCCGACGATCGATCCGCGCGTCACCCGCCAGGTGATCGGTAGCGGGCTGCCGGCTTCGCCCGGCGCTGCCACCGGCGCCATCGTCTTCACCGCGGAAGAGGCCGTCGAGGCGGAATCCGAAGGCCGCAAGGTCATCCTGCTGAGAGTCGAGACCAGCCCCGAGGATATTCACGGCATGCACGCCGCCGAAGGCATTCTGACGACCCGCGGCGGCATGACCAGCCATGCGGCGGTCGTTGCCCGCGGCATGGGCATCCCTTGCGTCGTCGGCGCCGGCACCATGCGCATCGATCAACGCAACGAGCGGCTGCTCGGCGTCGGCGTGACGCTGAAGAAGGGCGATATCATCACCATCGACGGTTCGGCCGGCCAGGTGCTGAAAGGCGAGGTGCCGATGATCCAGCCGGAGCTGTCTGGCGATTTCGGCCGCATCATGGGCTGGGCCGACCGCGCCCGACGCATGACGGTGCGCACCAATGCCGATACGCCGGCCGATGCGCTGGCTGCCCGCTCCTTCGGCGCCGAAGGCATCGGCCTTTGCCGCACCGAGCACATGTTTTTCGAGGGCGAGCGCATCCATGTGATGCGCGAGATGATCCTTGCTGTCGATGAGAAGGGCAGGCGGCTGGCGCTTGACAAGCTGCTGCCGATGCAGCGGCTGGATTTCACCGGCCTTTTCACCGTCATGCACGGCCTGCCGGTAACGATCCGCCTGCTCGATCCGCCGCTGCACGAATTCCTGCCGAAGACCGATGACGAGGTGGCCGAAGTCGCCTTCGCCATGGGCATGGAGGCATCCGTGCTTCGCCAGCGCGTCGATGCGCTGCACGAGTTCAATCCGATGCTCGGCCATCGCGGCTGCCGGCTGGCGATCTCCTATCCCGAAATCGTCGAGATGCAGGCCCGCGCCATTTTCGAGGCGGCGGTCGCCGCAGCCAAGGAAACCGGGGCTGCCGTGGTGCCGGAGATCATGGTGCCGCTCGTTGGCCTGCGCACCGAGCTCGATTACGTCAAGGCGCGCATCGACGAGGTCGCCGGCGACGTCATGCGCGAGGCCGGCATGAAGATCGATTATCTTGTCGGCACGATGATCGAGCTGCCGCGTGCGGCCCTTCGCGCCCATGTGATTGCCGAAGCCGCCGAATTCTTCTCCTTCGGCACCAACGACCTGACGCAGACCACCTTCGGCATTTCGCGCGACGACGCCTCGGCCTTCATCCCCACCTATCAGCGCAAGGGCATCATCGAGCACGATCCCTTCATCTCGCTCGATTTCGACGGTGTCGGGGAACTGATCAGCATCGCCGCCGAACGCGGCAGGCGCACCCGCAACGACATGAAGCTCGGCATCTGCGGCGAACATGGCGGCGACCCGGCCTCGATCCGCTTCTGCGAGACGATTGGCCTCGACTATGTCTCCTGCTCGCCCTTCCGCGTGCCGATCGCCAG
This sequence comes from Rhizobium sp. 25PS6, assembly GCF_032464655.1. Taxonomy (NCBI): domain Bacteria; kingdom Pseudomonadati; phylum Pseudomonadota; class Alphaproteobacteria; order Hyphomicrobiales; family Rhizobiaceae; genus Rhizobium; species Rhizobium sp. 25PS6. Next base: position 7,990 of record NZ_JAWDIV010000029.1, on the reverse strand, counting down.
ACTGGCGGCAGCGCAGGCGGTGATTGCAGGCAGTCTGGACGAGATCCGGCGGGGTCCGAAGGACCTGCGGGCAACCGTGTAAAATAGCGGTGGAGTGTGGGGCAGGGCGCCCGGGTACTCAGTAACGATAGCGCCAACGATCGCGGTAAACGTAGGGTCCGTTCAGATCCCAGGCCATGCGGTTCATCATCTCGGCACTCTGCGCCCGTGATTCGGCGCGCCGGTCGAGATCGATGCGCTGCAGGCAGGCGGCAAAACCATCTGTGCCGCGGCGGAAGCCATAGCTCAGGCACCGCTGCTCATCCGCCGCCCGCCGCTCCTCCGGCGTCATCGTCTGACAGGCGGAAAGCCCGGCGACGATGGTGGCCATGACGGTGATGAGGAGACGAATGCGCATTGGTTTGGTCCTTGGAATGCTTTTCTCAGAGGAAAGGCCATTCGGGCGAGGGCGTCAAGCTGCTCTTGGCCCAGGAGATCGCTGAGTGCTGGGTGATAAAGTGAGCCGTTTACCGTGCGGCCCCCTCATCCGCCCTACGGGCACCTTCTCCCCAAGGGGAGAAGGGGATAGGCCGCAACCTCTCGATTGCCTCTTCTCCCCTCGGGGAGAAGGTGCCCGTAGGGCGGATGAGGAGGCCGGGTCTGCCATTCCTTACAGCCTCCTGCACCCAACCTCTCCTCCCTCATTCCTGTGCTCGTCACAGGAATCCAGCCACCGCGCGTCTGCGCGGTGAATGACTCTCATAGGTGAAGCAGGTCTCCTGCGCCCAAGGACTTGGGCGCACTGGATTCCTGTGACGAGCACAGGAATGAGGGAGATTGGGGGTGACGCTCTCACGACTTCACGCCGCCCCAGCCGGATCTCCGATCGGCAGCAGCGCCGGATTAAGCGGCGGATCCTCCGGGTTCTTCGTGTCGCCCGGGTCCTGAGCCGGTGTCAGCGGTGGTTTTTCCTGGATGCGGTCGGGAATGCCAGGCGTCGGCGTCGGGCCGCGTGGCGTATCGGCATTGGGTGTCGGGATCGGGTCTCTGTTGGGCATGAGTGCCTCCTTTTCGAAAAAGGAACGGCAGGCTTGGCACTTGGTTCCACTTTCGCCGAGGGCCATTCCTATGTATGAGGAAAGCATGGCCACTCCATGAGCGGCCGGAAACCTTGGAACGAGCATGGCCCTTCGCGATCGATTTTCGAAAAAACTGAACTGTCCGCAATGCGGTAATGAGGGTTTTGCCGAAGCCTCGGAAGTCGATGATCCCAAGCGCAAGCATCCGGATTTCAAGGTCGATCAGCTGCCGCGCGGCTTTGGCGTGCAGCGACCTTCCAACCACCAGGAAAACTTCGTCATCAAATGCGAATGCGGGCGCAAGTTCCCCTTCCGCAGCGTTGCGGAAGCCGCGGCCGAGCGCCGGTAGTTTTTCGGAGTAACAATGCTTGGCTTTTTCCTGCGCGTGATCGCCATCTTGGGACTTTCACTCAGTTCAGCCACTGCTACCAACGCCGAAGTCGCCGAGAAATTTCATGATGCCGTCCAGGTGGGAGATCTCACGACGGTAAGAGCCATGCTTGCGGCGGATCCATCTCTCGCGACCTCCGTCGATGAATATCGATTCCAACCTGTCCACCTTCTCGACATGTATTTCGAACGGGAAATCCTGGAGCTTCTGCTTGCGAACGGAGCCGATATCAACGCCAGGAATGACGAGGGGATAAGCATTCTCCACATCATCACCGACCCTGAGGCGGTGAATCTCCTCATAGAGAAGGGGGCCGACATCGAGGCTCGCGACAATCGCGGCCGAACGCCTCTTATCGTCCAAATGCTCAACCGGCAGAATGGGCCTGATGTTATCGCCGCGCTCATCGAGAACGGCGCAGATCCCAATGCCAAGGATGATAGCGGCGTGACAGCCTTCGACATCGCGCGGCAAAGTGGCGACGAGGATCTTATCGGCCTGATGACGAGAAGCGGGAAGAGGAACTGACGCCGAGGTTTCAGCGACCACCCGTGCTCTGAGCCTCAGATCCGCTCCAGCACCTCGATGAAGGCATCGGCGAAACGCACCAGCGGTGCGGTCTCTTCATTGGGCGCCTGCATGCGGATTTCGGTGCCGTTACCGTCGAGCAGCGCCAGCACGACGCGCATCTCGTGGCCATCGTCAGGAATCCGCAGCACGGCGATGCGGCGGCAATCGTCGATGAGGCCGCCGGCTGGAAGATCGAACAGCAATTCGCCGCCGGAGCGTGCCGCCGCCTGGCGCACGGCCTCGCAGAAGCCGGCATCGCCGCCGGCATAACCTTCGAGCGAAAGTTCGAGCTCGAGCAGCTCCATCGGCAGCGTCGGCTCGGACTGGTGGTCGATCCCGCCAAGCGCAGACGCCTGCGGCCTTGCTGCCAATTCGGGTGAAATCATCCCGTCTCTCCTCTGCATCTGGAGATGAAACCGCGGCAGAATGGCCTTTTTTTGACATATCAGCAAGGGCTTATGAAGCGGCCGCCGTTTCGCCACGGCCATCGCCGTGGATTCCAACGCAATGCCTCAGACAATAGTTTCAATTTAGCCGAATCTTGCCCCAGATCCGGATGATTTTAGGCCGGGCCGGCCTAAAATCTGAATCCGGATCTAAATCAAAGAATAGAGCATGATGTCGTCCGAAAACCGCTTCACACTTTTCGGCATCATGCTCTAAACAGGGTGGAGGCGATTTGCGTGGTCGAACGCGCGGGCGCTGACGAGCAACCGGTAAGTTTGATGGCCATCCGCTATGACCGCCCCGTTTCCAGCGCCGCCCGCTCTTCGCGGCTCATCGGGGCGTTTTCCCTCGTTCTGGCGCTGGCTGTCATAATCGCCCATCGCTTCGGCGGCCTCGCCACGCCCTATCTGGTGCTGCTGCTGATTGTCGCTGCCGGCTGCGCGCTGCTCGCGGCGATGCTGGCAGCCATCGGGCTGCGCAGCCTCTGGATGACGGGGGCTGAGGGCGGACTGGCGGCGCTGGCGGCGCTGATCTATGCCGCCTTTCCGCTGGCGCTTGGCGCCTATGCCACCGAGCGCTATCTGACGCTGCCCGATATCTACGACGTTTCCACTGATCCGGTCTCCGCGCCCGACTGGCTTTCCTATCCGTATTTCGACCAGATCTGGCTGAAGCGCAAGGTGCAGGTGACGCCGGAGGATCGCGAAAAGCAGCTCGCTGCCTATCCCGAACTCACCGGCCGGCGCTATGAGGGCGCGCTCGACCGCGTGCTCGAAGCGGTGCGCAAGGTCGCCAAGATGAGCGGCATGACCATCACCGAGAGCAGCGGCGACACAGAGCCGGGCCGCGATCCCGAGGACAGACCGGTCAAGCCGCCGCAGCCGGGCGACGATGCCGTGGCCGATGCGCCTGATACCATCCCCGTGCCGACGCCGCGCCCCTATGACGACGATGTCGCCAAGCTGATCCGCGGCGTCAACGGCGTGACGTTGCAGGGCACCACCCGCACGCTGATCCTCGGCCTGCGCTTCGATTTCATCATTCGGCTGCGCGAAGAGGCCGAGACCACCTTCGTCGACATCCGCGTCGCCTCCCGCTACGGCCAACACGACCTCGGCTTCAGCGCCGAAATCGCCGGCGATTACCTGAAGGCGCTGGATGCTGAGCTGTTGGGAATTGCGGGTGGGTGAGCAACGGTGGCGCAAAGCGCCAGCAATCGATCCAGTGAATCGATTGCAGCGGCGAACGCCCTGAGCCCAAGCGAAGGGCCGGGATACGGTGCGGCGGACTCAACCCCCGTACCGGTGGCGCAAAGCGCCAGCAATCGATCCAGCGAATCGATTGCAGTTGCGAACGCCCTGAGCCCAAAGCGAAGGGCCGGGATAGGGTGCGGCAGATTCGACGCCTTGTACCGCATCAAAGGGGGAGAGGGGCTGTTATGGGAAGCGATGTCGATTTTCTGAGTGTGTCTGACCAGGAGACTCTTGATGAATTCGGTTTCGTCAAAACTCTTTCAGGTGAGACTTATCTAAAATTTGTCGCCGGCTGCCACTTTTTGGATTTTTCTCCGATGGGCAAGATCTTTTCTCTCCATGTTCCGGATGACTTTTTAAAGTTTGATCGCGTTGTGAAATGCGCACTGCAGATTCAGCCCGATGTTAAAAATTCAGTCATTCATACGTTCGCCGTTAGAAAGCGGGGCGGCATAAGTGTAGCTGCCTATAAGAGGCCGGATGATATCTATATATACGTTCCTGAGAGCTGTGAGATTGATGTTCAGCTATTGAGCAGTTTGACAATCTCAATTCTCTCGATGGAATACACGACCGAGCCCCATCCCTTGAATAAGTTTTCTGTTGCTTGATCAGTGGATTGGGCCTCTCAAATCTCAAGATCCAACCACCACCTATACTGCACCCACCACCCCGTCAGCCCCCTCTGCCCTGCCGGGCATCTCCCCCACAGGTGGGGAGATTGGCTGGGCGCACCGGCTTCCCCAAACAACTGGTGTCACAGCACGGCGAAACGGTAGATGGGCAGGAAGGTTTAGCCACCTGTGGGGGAGATGCCCGGCAGGGCAGAGGGGGGTATCACGGCACGCCGGCAGAGGTGCGGGAGGGCACTTGGCGCATCTTCCAAGGCGGCATCACCGCAGCCTCCTCACTCCACCACCAACCACCCCGTATACCGCACCACCAACCCCGTCAGCCGCCCGCCGATCTCCACATGAAAGTGGAAGCGCCCATCCCGCTCCTCCTCATAGGTATCCCCGCCAGGCGCCAGAAACAGTGGCAGCGGAATGCCGCAGAACCGCCAGCCGCGCACGACGAGCCGCAGCTTCTCCCCATCCGGCACCAGCGCCATCAGCACCCGGAACGGCCCGAAGACTTCGGCGAGCAGATGCCGGTCGCGGCCCTTGCCCTCGACCTGCCAGCTGCGGAACACCGTGCCGCCGAAATCGCGTGTCCAGATCTCCTTGTCGCCGTCGGGCACGAAACGCACCGTAACCGGCACATCCTCGCCCGCTCGGGGAAAACCGATCACCCCGGCGACGATCCTCGCCAGCAGCCCGCCGCCGCGCTCGATCCGCGCCCGGCCGGAGGCGACGCGCGCGCCGCCCGCATGCAGGGCCGATAGGGCAGGCGGCAGCCGCTCCCAGGCGCTGCCGAGAATCTGCCGGTAGAGCGGCTGGGGTGCTGCCTCGTGTTCCATCCGGATGCCGGATGTGATCTGAAAACGCCGGAAGGCCGCTTCGAAATCTTCAAGCCGCAATTCCCCGGCCGCCGGCCGCGCGCCGCTCTCCGGCCGTACACCGGTCAGCAGCCGTCGCACCAGCGCGTCCACGCCGATGATGGGAATGAACGGCCCGTCATCACCTTCGGCAATCAGATGCCAGCCTGAGGTCAGCCGCTCGCCCGCATGATCGTCGCCGGTCACGCGGACGAACATGCCGCCGCGATGTTCGCCGACCGCGAAAACGTGGCTGGCGCGCTGCAGCAGCCGTGAAAACGGCAGCAGCGATGGCAGCAGTCGGAGATGGACGAGCCTTGCCGCAAGGCTGAGCAAATGCTGCAGCGGCTGCGGCTCCGTTCCGACCCCGGTGAAGCTGGATTTGAGGCCGGCAAAACGTGCCGGCAGCAGCGCCAGATCCGGCGCATCCACCAGCAGGAATTTCCGGCTGCGCAGCGGCTTAACCCCCGGCGCCGCCACCGTCACCCGCATCGAATCGATCAGCCCGCGCCCGGCGGCCGGCCGCCCATCGCGCCGAACGGTGATCTTCTTGCCGGCATAGCTTGCGATCGCCCTCACGACATTGAGCCCGATCCGCACATGAGCCGAGGGCGCAATGCCCGCCGCGACAGTTTCGATCCGGGAGAAATGCGGCGCCATCGCCTCGAGTGCTGCGAAGGAAAGCGCAGGCAGGCTGCTGAGCCCCGAGAGCGCGAAGGTGCCCTTGGCCTTGGCTGCCGCATCGAGCCCACCGATGCCGGCGACGAAGCCGGTGCTGTCGGCAATATCGGCATAATCGATGCCGAGATCGATGCAGGCCTCCACCACCTTATAGCGATCCTTGCCGAAGCTCTGGAACGGTCCCGAGGCATCGATGACGAGATGAGGCCTCATCCGCGTCAGCTGTTCGGTGAGATCACCGTCACGATCGAAGCGAACGGCCTGCACCAACGCGCCGAGATTGTTGCTTCCGAGGCCCTCGGCGCCATCTTTCGGCGACCGGAGATCGGCAACGAAATCGTCGGCCTTTTCAAGCGAGCGCCCGGCAACCAGCAGCCTAAGCCGCGGTTCATCGCCAAGCGACTGGGCGAGCCGCCCGCCGAAGGTGCCGTAGCCGCCGATGATGAGCAGGCAAAACCTCTCGTCGCTCATGCGATGAACCGGCTGCGCTGCTCCGGCGTCGGCACCATGCAGCTTTGCCGGCCGGCAAGCTTCAGCCTGTTGCGGGCGATGAATTCATAGAGCGCATCGGCCGCCCGCCGCGGCAGCAGCCGGAAGATCTTGACCAGCGAATAGGGAAAGCCGAGGCCCGCCACCATGCGGATCGAGCCGTCGGATTTGAAGAAGGCACGGCCGTTTTCGATCAGGATATTGGTCTCGTAATCGCGCGCATGCAGCCCGTAATGCCGGTAGAGCGCTTCGCCGAGCGGCGTCTGCGCGGCGAGGAAGCGGTATCGCTGCTGCCTGTCATGTTTCAGCGCGAATTTCACCCAGCCGGAGCAGAACACGCATTCGCCATCGAAGATGATCAACGGCCGGTCATCGGCAAAGGCGGGCACATCGGCATCGTTGCGATAGCTGTAATCGGCTCGAGGCGTCATCGTTATGTCCCCTTCCTCATGACCCCACCCTCATATTCATGCCGCCGGCCGGTAGTGGGCGGCAAGCGAAGGCGGCCCATCCGCCGCGATCTCGCCGCGCTCCAAAAGATCCTCGATATGGGCAAGCACGGAAAGGGCGGCCGCCCCATGCAGCTTCGGATCGGTATCGCGATAGATCACCTTCACCATCTCGGCAATCCGCCCATCGCCCGCCCGGATGCGCGCCAGCACCGCCTGTTCGCGCTTCAGCCGATGCGCCTTCAGCGCCTTGAGGAAACTTGCGGGCTGTGTCACCGGCCCGCCATGGCCGGGCAGCAACAGGCGGTCCTCACGCGCAATCAGCCGCTCGAGCGATTCCATGTAATCCGCCATCGAACCATCCGGCGGCGCGACGATCGAGGTCGACCAGGCCATGACGTGATCGCCTGAGAACAGGATCTCGCATCCCGCAAGCGCGAAGGCGGAATGATTGGCCGTATGCCCCGGCGTCAGCGCCGCGCTCAGCGACCAGCCATCGCCCGAAATCGTCTCGCCATCGCCGATCGCGATATCCGGCACGAAGGACAGATCCGAGCTTTCGGAAAAGGGATTGATCTCGCCATCCCGCAGCGGCCGCGCCGGCCGGTGCGGCCCCTGGCCCACCGTCACCGCCCCCGTTGCCGCCTGCAGGCGCTTGGCCAGCGGCGAGTGGTCGCGATGCGTGTGGCTGACGAAGATATGCGTCACCGCGCGGCCGCCAAGGGCGGCCATCAGTGCCTGAAAATGCGCATCGTCCTCCGGGCCGGGATCGATGACAGCGACCGAGGAAGAGCCGACGATATAGCTGTTGGTGCCGAAAAAGGTGAAAGGCCCGGGATTGTTCGCTGTAACCCGCTCGACACCAGGGGCAACCGGCACGGCGCGCCCATAGGCCGGCTCGAAAGCGAGGTCGAATGCGGGACTGTCCATGAAGGAATGATCTCGGGCCGATGACGTCGCCACTTCCTAGCACGACGGCGGGTGCTACGCAGCGCATAAATCTGCGCCAGGTTAAACTTAGTCATTGTGACAGGCGAAGAGCTTTGCTAATCAGGCGTCGATTTGAGCAGGCGGTTTCCGCTCAAGCTCTGGTGGGGCGTCGCCAAGCGGTAAGGCAACGGTTTTTGGTACCGTCATCCCTGGTTCGAATCCAGGCGCCCCAGCCAGTTTTTCTA
>NZ_JAWDIV010000028.1:0-99015 GCF_032464655.1 Rhizobium sp. 25PS6 | reverse complement strand
TAATCTAGTTTATGGACTTAAGACATTGATATATAATGATATAATGGTGATTCTAGCCGACATGAACCGTTACGTCATACCCAAGCGATCGAAGGGCTTTGCTGGTCCGCCATTGCGCGGCGGATATCTGTCCGGCAATGCCCACCCTACAATCTCCCCCAGAGCGCTCACGCCGATCAGTTCGATTTTCCGCTTGGGATCGACAATCGCGTTCCAAAGGCGAACAGGGACGTCTTCAATTCGACCATCATAGAGAATGTAGGATAGAGTCTCCAATGCGGATACCCCACCGCGGTTTGGCGCCCGGTAGATATGTCTCGCCAGGGCATCAACTTTCTCGGGTATGTCGTATGGCCGGTCGCCCTTTAGCCCGATAAGTCGATTGGGCGCACGTCGGGCAAACTCCCGCGTTGCGTGGATTTTGCCGAGCACCTGAATGAATTCATTTTCCGTAAGGCGTTTTAGACGGTCTTCCGCAAACGCCCGCTGCAAGGCGGGGGCAGTCTTATTGAGCATCCGGTTCTCGTCTGAACTGTCCGGCCGCTTCTGCCACCATCGAATTGCAGTCTCAACGGCGGTATCTGGATCCAATCTGTTTCTGCCAAAATGCGTCTCGAAGTCTGCTCTCCTGCCGTCGAATGTATTCTGGTAGTAGTGAGCATGGAGGAACTGGTCGGCATGGGCACCCAACGGCGCGGTGGAGCTCACCCAAGACGGCCTGTTTCCGTCAACTGAAATCTTGACGGAGATGTCTCGAATAATTTGAAGAGTGCTGTTCCACTCATTCAGAAACGCTTGCTTGCGCTGCTCACCCGCTGACTTCGCGCTTGAACGTGCCAGCCCGCGGAAATGCGGAACGAGGGTGGTTGCGGTGAACGCTTCATCCGCAGCCTTTTGAGCAATTTTGCGCCTTGTCAGTTCCTTGTTCCTGGCCGAGATAAGATCGAACAGCTCCTGAGTCAACGGGGCAGCATGGGTCTCAATCTCAGCAAAGAATTGCTCCAGCTGAAGATCGTGACCGCTAGCCACCAGCTCGTCCTCGGTGAGGAAAACACCGGCCTCGACGTTATTCCACCACGCGCTTTGGGTAAGGTTTGCAGAGCCGATGTATGCGCCGAAGCCGCGCCACCAGATTACCTTCGGATGGAATTGGCGCACGAGCTTGCACGTATAGCGCCCCGACCTTCGGGAAAGGAAACGTTCGAGAATGAGGATACTCACCGGCACCTGTTCATCAAAACGTCCCCAGAAACGCAGCGGTAGTTTGTTTTCCCAACACCAATCAAAAAGAAGATCGTTTTCCGTGGCGTAAGCGACCGCAGCATCAACCCGATCAGTGTCTTCGACAGCATTCAACAGAATGTTTCGGAGATAGTTGCCGTTGATCCCGTTCAAAAGCAATTCCAAGCGGCGCCCCCTTTTTCTTCGACTGATCTATACTCTTTGAGGTTGTTGCGTCAAAGTCTGGTTCTTCTCCTCCGACAGCGGAAGGCTGCGACGGTGCCCTCGCATCAAATCACGGGAGCCGGGCGCAGACGTGATGCAGAAATACCCTACCCTGATCTGGCGATCTCCAAGCAGCCGTCCAAACCCGCTCTCTTGGCTACGGAGCGCGAGGTTTTTTCAGCGCCTGCCGAGCGTAAGAAGACGCTGATATCGAGGATCCTTCTCGAGCTTTGGTGCGACCTTCTTAATGTGGAAAAGAGCTTTATCGAGGCCACCTGGAACGATCGCTCCGTCATCCCCCGCAACCGACCGATCCATGATCGACAAAAGGGCCGCCGCTTTTTTAGGATCGTTGATAATATTGAAATCACCTCGATCTTCATCCAGGTCGATCACTCCGAAATCATAAAGCGACCAGCAGTCGAAGGGCGTAAGATATGGGAGAACCATTTCGGTTGCTTCGACATAACAGGATGCAGCCTCAGCCGGTAGTCGAGCAAGCCTCTCGGAAACGGCCTTTGAGCTAAGAGTAAGTTCCTTCGGCCACACGTCCGAGAAGACGGAGTTGACGATCTCGAAACGTTCCTCCTCCGTCAAATCATCGTCCGGTGCAAGATACTGCGAAAAGGCACGCACCGCCTCCGTGCGGACTTCATCTGTCCCCAGCCTCAACATCTGTTGGATCAGATCGAGGGACACGGCGGGTTCTGCGTTCTGAACACGATCCGTCAGCGCCGACCAGACGACGCGTTCCGACAGATCCCCTCGAACCTCGCTCGACAAGCGGTCGGATAGAGCTGCTGCCACCAACGACGGGGCGAGTTCTGCCACGACCTCCTTTTGAGGGAGGTGCGCCATCGAAAACGCTTCCCACAAGACGGTGGTTTCCTGGCTTTCAAGTGCGTTGATAAGCGGCTGGAGAAGGAAATCTCTCGACCACTGTTCTGCAGCAGCGATGAAGTAAGCCAGTTCCCTGACGAGAACAAACTGCGCGTGAAGGCGCGCTATCCCGATTGTCTCACTTATTGCTTGGAGCATTTGTGGCCAACGGCCCTGAGACAGTGGATTATCGCCCTTCTTTACTGTCGGGCAGGTTTCGACGAAGGCCAAGGCGAGCTGGCCGGCGGGGGAGTTGAAAGCCTCCTGACTATAACCGGAGCGATCCGCTTTGCTCGAATTCGTTTTCTCGACAGCGAAGGGCCACAACCGAAGCCAGGCATTTTGGAATTCCTCGCGGCTCGTGAGCAATCGATCCCAACTCGTCATGAACGACGCGAGGCCGTCAATGGCCTTAGACAAAACAGTCGCACGTTCGTCGACAATTGAAACACATATGGACAGCGCGATCAGGATCTTATCCTTGTCTTCTTGCGAAGCCGTGTCAGGCGTGGCGTTAAGGTTCGCGGGCCGGTAAGCGTATCCAAGTGCTTGCCACACCTTGGCAGCGACAGCACCCTCAGCCTTCGTCAGAAGACCGAGCACCACAGATGCGTTTTCTGCAATAAATTCCGAAGCGTTCTGACTTTTGTCGTCCCAGCCCGTATCTGCGAGCGATTTCGCCAGTTCGTCCAGGAGTTTGGTTGTCGGGATCGCGTCGAAGGTGTTCTCGACAGTCCTTACGCGATGGATCAGGCGGACACCCTGATTGAAACCGTGTGTCAGTTCAATGGCTGGCAGGTCTCCCGACCGGGTTGCGAAGTCGTCGAGCCATTCCTGACCTTTATCCGTAAGGTTGCCGCCCGCAGCTTGGATTCGTCGAAGCTCCACGAACACGTGGTGGTCCCTGTAACCTGCCCTGTCCGATTTCTCGATCCTGCTGGGAATAAGCTTCGCGGGCTCCCCTCTCAGTATTCGCTGCTCGATGCGATTTTGGTTGTCGGTAGAAAGTGTTGCCCATCGAAGCGCGCGCAACTCAGCGAATTCTGGATGTGCGCTCGCCCACCAGAATTCTCGGTCGGAAAGCTCTATGAGGAAAGCTGCGACCTCATCACTGTCAACAAGCGCCGGGTTCCGGGCCGCTGCGGCCCAAAGCCGCCGATAAAGCGTCCAACCTTCCCGGTCCCAATTGTCGATAACCCTACGGGCGGCCTGAAGGTCGAGGCTGCTGAGACGCTCCATCACCGCAAACATCAGCTTGGTCGATGGTGCGAACCCTTCACTATGACGATCCGGCTTACCGCCACCATCCGGATATTGCTCCGGAGGTACGAAATAGGCTCGGTGAATCTGCCAGTTTGTGACGTCCATATCCTTGGAAATTGAACCAATCATATGCCCGAGATTTAGTCCTGCGAGCAGCGCTGCGTTCAAGGCCGTCGCCAATTCGAAAAGGAAGTTGCGATCTTCATTCGCCTGAAGCCCGATGTCGGCCGGCATCAACCGGCTGCCACTGGATATGGACGCATAGATGAGATGCTTGAGATGCCGCGGTCTGGCGGGCTGCGCCTCTCCGGAAAGGGCCCTTAATCGCTTGGACGTATCGATCTGGAGCCACGGCCGAACCGCATCCACAATCAGACGGATCGTCTCTCGCGGGCTACCACCACCCTTTAGCTGCCTACGGATCTCGTACTTTTCCCGGTGCGTTTCGACATCGGGCCTTTCCCAATATTCGAAGACACATCTCCAAGCCAAGCTGTACGGATCGCGAACGGGCTTCGGCTGGTACTCAACCAAATCTCGCAGCGCTTCACGTTCTGCGATCTGATCTGGTTTCAGCTCGATTGCCCACTCGAGAATCGCTGTGTCCTCAAGTCGTCCGTCGGCGAAAGCTCGTGTTGTTAGATTAATCCTACGTTCGGTATCGGTAAGGCTCAATCTAGGCATATCAGCGCCCTTTCCCGGAATCGCGGATAATACGATTCAAGAACGTTAGCCAACGAGGCGACCGGCTGGCGCCAGAGAGGATTCTTGCAAGTTCAGCTTGTTCGCTAGGGTTGGACCTCCGCGCATAATATCTGAGAAATGATTGGGCAGCCAAACCTTCGGTACTGTCGGGGTCGAGGGCAGCGAGTTTCTTTAGGTAGGACTTCGTCCCTTTCTCATTCCGTCGGTCGGGGATGATGTCGGCCCACCGCACCAATAAATCACCCAAGGCCTTATGTTCGTCGATCTTGTCGTAGACGATGGGCGTGATCCCCCGGCTCTGCCATTCGACGGCCATCCGCTCATCACCAGGCTTGCAACCAACGAAAGCGTAACGCCGCTTAAGATCGACAAAGTGCCGCTCGTCAGCAGCGATCGCATTAAGAAGGTAGCGGACAGGTGAATCACTGGCGCTATAACCAACGAGAACGATGTGAAAAATTCTGGCTGCGTCATAAAGGAAAGACGTGATGAGATTGCGCCGGAGATATGAGTCCCCGAAATCCTGATCGGTCAAAATCAGCGCCGACCCCTTCTCCTTACGCCAGCCTAGTTTCCCATGAATATGAAGGATACCGGCAAAGTCTCGGCTGCTGCTGGGATTAGGTATTTCACCTCGAGCGAAGGCTTCATGCTGGACGCGAAGCTTTGAAGCAGCCTCGCTCAGAAGCCTGTCGAAGTTGGTCGTAACGAGGAGCGTCTGACCGTAACGCTGCCCGAGGCGTACCAGCGCGTCATGGACCGGGTTCGGTTCGATCGTCTGCGAAAGAACCGTTGTCGCTGCTTGTCGCATTGTGCTTTCTTTGCTTGGATCTCCGTCTATCCGACGCTCGAGCATGCCAAGAACGACGTCGAATTCGCGCTGGCAGAAAAATTTCAACTCCGTTCTCTGCTCGTGGCTGAGCAGATCGGTCACCTCATACCATTTCGGACCATCTTTTTTGGAGACGGCCTTGATCGCAGACGACATGGACGGATCGACAATGTCGTAGATTTTCGCGACGAGCCCGCCAAAATCGGGGAGCTGGGTCGGTTTCGGGTATGAAGCGCCCGCGCCGACAACAAAAAGAACACGTCCTTGATCCCTTGCAAGAAGAAGGTCTTCGGGCAGGCTGGGAAGGCCAGGCCAAAATATGACTTCGCTAGACATCCCGGCTCCCCTGAATCCACCCTGCGTTGAGACGGAAGGTACATAGTCGCGCTACCACTTGAGCGCTCAGCTTGCAACTGTAACTGGACCGCCCTGGTCACCAGCACGCAACAAATGGCGCGCCGTGCCGACCTGCGGCTTGAGGTTCTCGCCAAACCTGCCGCCGCCAAAATCTCCCCGCCGTCTTCGCCGGCTGCTCGGGCTAGCAAAATTCAGGCGGCGGCAGATCCTCCGTGTGCGCTCCAGCCGCACGCGTCATTCCAATGGGCCCGGGCAACAGAAAGCGAGGGGCAACCGTCCTTTCTGGTCAACGCCCTAGGTGCCGATGGTGGGAACAACACAACGCTCAAACACAAGTGAGTATCTATTCTCCCATACGCGTTTAAGATGTCTTGTAATTATTTAATATTTTTAATTATTTGAGTTTACTAGATAACGCGTCGCTGGTTCGAGTCCCTTCAAGGCGCGCGCAATTTCCACCGATCGCCATCCATAGCCGTCGATAGCCGCTGAAATTATGAGGGTGCAAAAAGCGGAAGATGGTCCCCTATCGAATACTCTTGTACTCTGCCGCCGAGTACTGGCGGGCGACGCTGCCTCAATCGACGACCGTGCCGAACACGTCGAGTCCGAGTAGCTTTACGTTTTGGAAACATCCCAGCACATCGGTCTGATCAGGAAGATAAGCTGAAAAGCCGCTAGAATTTCTAGCGGCCCTTTTGATCGCAGAGGCTTGGGAGTCAAATTACTCTGCGGCGACCTGTTGAGGGCTAAGACGCAGCGCAGCTGCGCGACGGTGGCCTTCCAGTTGCTCGGTGGCACTTTGGCGAATAGCTGCCGGAGCTACGGCAGCGACTCCACGCTCGTCGAGCCACTGGTGCGTGGCAATCTTGACGTATGAGCCAACCCAAAGGCCACCCGTATAGCGACCGGCTGCCATCGTTGGCAGGGTGTGGTTCGTACCGCAGCACTTGTCAGAGTACACAACGCTGGCCAGTTCGCCGATAAAGATCGAACCGTAGTTGCGGAGCTTCTTTGCGGTCGCCTGAGGGTCACGGGTGTGAACCTGAAGATGTTCAGTGGCGATGTAATCGGAGTAGGCGATCATCGTCTCTTCGTCTTCGACGACGGTCACTTCGCCGTAGTCCTTCCACGCAACGCTGGCAACCTGAGCGGTCGTCAAGGTTTCGAGCTGCTTTTCGACTTCATTGATCGTCTCTTCAGCAAGCTTACGGTCCGTCGTAACCAGCCCTACACGGGTGCGCACGTCATGCTCAGCCTGAGCCAGCATATCGGTCGCGAGGGTTGCGGGGTTGGCGGTCTCGTCAGCGACGATGAAGATTTCGCTTGGGCCTGCAAGCTGGTCGATACCGACCTGACCAAAGACCTGCCGCTTTGCTTCGTTTACAAACGCATTGCCCGGACCGACGATCTTGTCGACGGCAGGAATCGTTTCAGTACCATAGGCCATTGCAGCAATCGCCTGGGCTCCGCCGACGCGGAAGATTCGGTCTGCACCGGCGAGATGGCAGCCGGCAATCATAGCCGGATGGGCATTCGGTGGAAGGCACGCGATGACCTGGTCACACCCGGCGACTTTTGCAGGGACAACCGTCATGACGGGTGCCGAGAGGAGCGGATAGCGACCACCCGGGACATAGCAGCCAACGATTTCTATCGGGATGACGCGATGGCCAAGGTGCAGCCCCGGAAGCGCCTCAATTTCCAGCGGGAGTATCGTGCCCAGCTGCGCTTCGGCGAAGCGACGGACGTTTGCAATGGCAAACTCGGTGTCTTCGCGAGTTTGCGGGTCTAGATCGGCGATAGCCTTGAGCTTCTCTTCGTGAGTAACTTCGAAGTTGGTCACGTTGGCCTTATCGAACGCGACAGAGTATTCGCGAACGGCGGCGTCGCCATGCTTACGGACATTCGCAATTATATCCTTTACGGTCTTTTCGACAGGAGCCGTATCCGAGACAGCATCTCGGGTCGGTTCCTTGACCCGTGTAAACTTACCTTTCAGCGCATCGAGACGCGACGTCATCAAAACCTCCTATGTGGGATGATCCTGATGAGCATCGTGAAACTTTGGCACCCTCGCAATTGCCTACAAACAACGTGTTCATTATTATCACCAACTCAGTAGCCGCTAGCTCCACGAAGGTATCTCGATTGTGGCGAAGGTGGCATGCTCAGGCGGTGCAATAAAGGGGAACGATAATTGCCAAAGATTGGTAGTAAGCTCCGGGAACTGCGCCGCCGCCGCGATCTCGGTGTGAGGGAGTTGGCGGCGCGCTCAGGAATTTCACATTCGACGATTTCGCTTATCGAGCGAGACAAGATGAGCCCTTCAATAGATACGCTCGGCGCGGTATTGGACGCTCTAGGAACGACCCTTCCGGGATTTTTTTCCGATCTCCAATCCAGCCTGCCATATTCTCCATTCTATTCGTCTGCGAACTTGGTGGAGATTGGAAAGGTTGAAACAATTTCATATCGTGTCATCGGCCTCGATCATCCCAATCGACAATTACTAATGTTACACGAGCGCTATGCACCCGGGGCTGACACCGGCGAAGAGTTTACGCATGCGGCACAAGAGGCAGGCATGGTCCTTTCCGGAGTGGTCGAAATCACCGTCGGTAACCAAAAAAAGGTTCTGAAGCCGGGTGACGGCTACTACTTCGATAGTCGCCTTCCACATCGCTTTCGAAACCTACATGATGGACAGAGTGAAATCTTGAGTGCCATTACCCCTCCGACATACTAACTTTGCTGTCATCTATTGCTGGTGAGTATAGTCACCGGGGGCGTTATCCCTGCTTCCCTAAGTCGCAAAACCTGCTTTGCTAGGTCGATAACTAAAAGGGGGAGCGTCCTATGGTTCTTTGCAAAGCTACTTTCATCGCGTCAACTGTTCTCGCGGCTAGCGGTTTCCATAGCCGCGTGATCTGACAAGTGTATCCCGGGGCGAGAACATCCAAAAGGCACGGCGCAAGATCTTCTTCGCGCCGGCTCGTGCAGTTTCCCCTTCGCCACTTCGATGGACGAGACCGTGCTGACCTTGTTCTTTGCGGGGCCAAGGCAAAGAACATCGGCGCGCCAAATGTTCTCGACAACTCGAGAAAATATCGGTCCCGCGAACGCGGCTGCAGGGTTTCTTTTTATCGTGGGAACGATGCTCATCGCGGGACCGGCATCGCCGGCTCAAAAGAATACCAAGCGAGCCTAGCAGAACATAGCTTCCCGGCGGAGCGTCTTTTCTCTCCGGAAAGCTCAAAAAGACGGCCAAAGGCCAGCAGTACTCTCCAACGCCGTTGGAAAGTTTGGTGTCGAGCGCCCGTACTGGGCCAATCGATGAAAAGGGGAATAGCAATGTTTAAGAGACTTATTGCTTCGGCGCTGGTGGCGTCGTCTGTAGCTAGTTCTGCGATGCCGGCAAATGCAGCAGAAGATGGCGTCACGCTCGGTTTCGCTGTGGCGTTCACGGGTTGGGAAGCAGCTTACGATGGTGAAGCCACTAAGATGGCTCAGCTGTGGATCGAGCAGCAGAATGCAAAGGGCGGGCTTCTCGGCCAACCGATCAAGCAAATTCAGCAAGATACGAAGTCCGACCGCGTCGAAGGTGCCAAAGCGGGCCAGGCGATGGTTCAGGGTGGCGCAGATGTTGTCCTGGTAACGGCTGATTACGACTACGGCGCTCCAGCAGCTCTCCAGGCTCAGAAGGCTGGCCTAATCTCCGTGTTCCTAGGAGCATCTGATCCCAAGGCCGGTGTCGCTGGCGTTGGTAAGCTTTCCTTCACCGCCAACAATGCTGGCCAGGTTGAAGGCGCGACAATGGCCGAATGGGGTATCAACAGGCGTGGCTTCAAGAAGGGCTACGTGCTCGTAGACAACCTCCTCGAGTACAACAAGTCTTCCTGCGCTGGTTACGAATGGGCGTTCCCACTTCACGGCGGTACGATCATGGCGAAGGACGAGTTTAAGAACGGTGACGCCTCCATCAGTTCGCAGGTCACTCGACTTGCCAATGCTGTGCGCGACGAAGGCGTTGACAACGTGATGCTGTGCTCAGTCACCCCTGGCGGCGCAAGCGCGATCAAGCAGATCCGAGCTGCTGGAATCAACATTCCGATCTTGAGCAACACCGGCATGGATGGCCTTTATTGGAATAGCGCCGTTCCTGACCTCAAAGATTTCTACGTGCCTGTCCAAGCGGTCTTCTCCGGCGATCCGCGTGCAGAGGTTGAGGCACTGACGAAGGCGTATGAAGCAAAGTACGGCAGCCGCCCTGCGACGCAATATGCTTACCCGATCTATGCGTGGCTCGACCTTTACGCCAAGGCAGTAACGAAGGTGGGTTCGACCGATGCCGAAAAGGTTGTTGTCGAGATGAACAGCTACAAGGATACTCCGACGGTTCTTGGTACGCGCTCGTTCTCTGACCTTATTCACATCCAGACGCAAATCCCGATGTTCGTTACCGAGATCAAGGACGGCAAACAGAACGTCATTGAGGAAGTGAAGATAAGCCAAGATATTCCAAACGACGTTCTCTACCGCCTGAAGAAGTAAAGGCGTAGAACTGGGCACGCCGGTTAACTGGCGTGCCCCTACAAAAAAAGGGGAATATCATGGCTGACATTTTGTCGCTTCACTCAGGCAATGACGCTGCTACGCCCACCGCTAGCGGCTTGGTTGCAAGGAATCTGACCGTTCGTTTCCAGGGTCTTGCGGCAATTTCAGATGTTTCACTTCACGTGGGTAACCGGGAAATCTTTGGCCTGATTGGACCGAACGGTGCCGGAAAGACCACGCTGGTAAATTGTCTCACGGGGTTTCAGACCCCGACAGAAGGAGCGATTTTTCTTCATGGTTCGGACACAGCTGGTTGGCGAGCCGACCGGTTTCGCCTTGAGGGCATCGCGCGTACTTTCCAGTCGGGGCGGTTGTTCAACGACTTGAGCGTTCTCGAAAACGTAGAGGTCACTGGCCTTGGGCTTGGCCTGGCACGAAATCCAGCGCGTGCGGCAAGTTATGAGCTGCTCGAATGGATTGGCATCGCAGATAAGGCCTCCATCGCAGCCGGAGCTTTAGCCTACACCGATCAGCGCCGATTGAGCATCGTGCGCGCCCTCGCCGTCGCCCCCAAATTCATTCTCCTCGACGAACCAGCAGCTGGCATGTCGGACGCGGAAGCTGACGAACTCGTACATCACATTGCCGAAATCCCTGATCGCTTCGGATGCGGGGTCCTGTTGATCGAACATAACATGCACGTCGTGATGAGCATTTGTCACCGCGTGCACGTCCTCGACGGGGGCAAAACCCTGGCGGTCGGTACGCCGGATGAAATCAAACGACATGAGGGCGTTCTCGCCGCCTACCTCGGCATGGAGGCCTGACCCGATGTCAAACACCATCCTATCGCTATCCCACATTACAGTCCGATATGGACAGATGACCGCGTTGCGAGATGCTTCGATCCATGTCGATAAGGGCGAGGTCGTGTGCATAATCGGCCCCAATGGAGCGGGTAAGTCCACTATGCTCGCAGCCGCCGCTGGCGGTGCACCGGTTGTCTCTGGCAACATTCAGTTCAATGACAAAGCGATCACCGGAGTGGCTCCGGAAAAGATTGCTCGCCTCGGAATTTCCCTGGTGCCTGAGGGACGACATGTCTTCGGCTCGTTGACTGTGGAAGAGAACCTTCAGATCGCTGGATACATCCAGAAGGACAGCAGTCAGGCCAAGCAGGACGTCGAACGGGTGCTGACATATTTCCCCGGTCTTCGAGAGCGCCTGAAGTTTCCGGCTGGCCGCCTTTCTGGTGGTGAGCAGCAGATGTTGGCAATCGGACGGGCACTCATGACCCGTGCAAAACTGATCATGGTCGATGAGCCTTCGCTGGGTCTGGCCCCGAAAATCATCGACCAAATCTATCAAATCCTGCTGGATATCCGCCGCACGGAGGGTCTCACCCTCCTGATCAACGAGCAAAGTTCCAACCGCATTCTCAAGCATGCCGACCGCATCTACGTGTTGCGTGGCGGAGTGATCCAACTTGAGGGCAGGGCGGCTGATCTCGCGGACGGCGAAGCTATCCGTGAAGCCTACTTCGGCTTCCAGCACTCTGACGCTCGGGAGACACAACAATGATCAATTTCATTCAGAACATGGTTGATGCCCTAAGCCTGGGCAGCATCTACGCTCTTGTGGCGCTGGGTATCGGTCTTCTGTTCGGCATTCTTCGGCTCATCAACTTCGCACATGGCGATCTGATCACTATCGGTGGCTATAGCCTGATCGTGCCATCCGCAGATGTTACCTCCCAGATGCTCATCGGAAACTGGAGCTGGTGGACGCTGCTTCCGTCGGTCTGCCTGATCGTTGTGATCGTCGCCCTGCTCACAGACGCACTGGTATTCCGACCCCTTCGGCGCGCGAACGCGACAACTCTGATGATCGGATCATTCGCCTTGAGCTACATCATCCAGAATGGTCTCCTTCTGGTCTACAGCTCACGTGCCAAGGCCGTCGATCTCTGGCCGTCGTTGAACACTCAGATCGAACTGGGCGCTGTTCGCCTGCCGGTCCTTCAGCTTACCACCATCGGGACGACATTGGTATTGATGGTTGCCCTGATCGCTTTCCTGCGCGGCACTCGATACGGCGTCCAGATGCGAGCAGCCGCAGAAGATTTCCGCATGGCCCAGTATCTTGGTGTGAACGGCAACTTCGTAATCGGGATGGCATTCGCAGTAACTGGTATCCTGGCAACGGCAGTCTCACTTCTCTACGTCACTCAGACTGGCTCTCTAAGCCATACCATGGGCGTTCCACTGGCACTCTTCGGGTTCGTGGCCGTCGTCATCGGAGGAATGGGAAGCTTGGTTGGAGCGGTTGTCGGTGGTTTCTTGGTCGGCATTCTGCTGGTGATGCTGCAAGCCTACTTACCTGCCGATCTTCGTGGCTTCCGAGATGCTTTTGCCTTCGGCATCCTTGTCCTCGTCCTGCTCGGTCGTCCTTCGGGTCTCTTGCCATCCAGAAACATCATTGAGCGAGTTTGAGCCATGAAGGGACACACAAATCTTTCGCTTTTCGGCCAGCATTCTTCAGCAGTCGTGCTGTCGTTGGCCGTCGCAGCAATCGCACTTGTCACCACGCTCGTTGGCGATGAGGCCATTGTAACCTCCGTCACAGAAATGCTGATCAGAATGACGCTGGTGGTCGGCCTTTACATCTTCATTGGTAACTCAGGGATCACTTCATTCGGTCACGTCGCGTTCTCCTGCTTAGGCGCATACGCGGTCGGCTGGGCGACTGCAGAACCGATGTTCAAGCAAATGATGCTGTCGGGGCTTCCGATGTTCCTGCAGGAAAACCAGTATCCATTCTGGATGGCAATGGTCGGTTCGGCTATACTACCTGCTATCGTTGCGCTCTTGTTCGGCCTGGCCATAATGAGGTTGAACGGGATCGCGGCATCGATTGCGACATTCGCCTTCCTCATCATCGTGAACAGCGTTTTTGCCAATTGGGATAGCGTCACCGCCGGTGTCAGCTCAATCATCGGCATTCCGACGGTCGTGGGTCCTTGGGTAGCAACTGGTGGGGCAATTTTCGCAATTCTGGTCGCCAACCTGTTTCAGACCTCGCGATTTGGCATCATGCTGCGAGCCTGCCGGGACGATGAGGTTGCTGCCAAAGCTTCCGGCGTTCGCGTGGTACGGGTTCGACTAACTGCTTTCGTACTGAGCGCTGCCGTAGCCGGTGTCTCTGGCGGGCTTTACGCCCAGTTCCTCGGAATTCTGGCTATCGATGCTTTTTACCTCAACCTGACATTTATCTCCTTGGCGATGCTCGTCGTCGGTGGAGTGGGCAGCCTGTCCGGGGCGGTATCCGGAGTAGTCGTCGTGACGGTGATCGTCGAGGTTCTCCGGTTTCTGGAACGGGGTTTTACGCTCGGCAGCACTTCAATTGCCCTGCCGCCCGGCAGCCAGGAGATCGGTCTTGGCATCATCATGGCTTTGATTCTGATCTTCAGACCCGGTGGCATCGCTGGTGGACGCGAACTTTTCGCCCTGACCGGCAGGAAGCGCCACTCGGAAAAATTATTAGCGGATGCCAGTCAAACGGCGACTGCCACACACTGACAGATTGGATTTATCGCACGCGGCAATCGCTCTAGGGCGATATTTCGTGAAGGCCTTTGTTGGCGGCGCTGCCGCACGTGAATTTGACGGAGAACCCAATGACATATCGTATTTCGGTCGATACCGGCGGCACCTTCACTGACGTGGTGGTATCGGACCCCGAAGGCAATCTGACCATCGGTAAATCGCTGACCACGCCGGATCGAGCGTTCGAAGGCGTCAGCAACTCAATCGCCAACGCAGCGGAGCAGCTCGGCAAGACTCTGATCCAGCTGCTTGCGGAAACTTCGCTGTTCATCTACGGCACCACGCGCGCCACGAACGCGATTGTTACCCGCCAGGGTGCAAAGACCGCGTTCCTGACGACGGATGGTTTCCCGGATGTTTTGGTGTTCAAGGAAGGTGGAAAGCGCAACCCCCACGACTTCAGTGTCGATTTCCCGGAACCGTACATTCCTCGTCGCCGGACCTTTGAAATCGACGAGCGGATGAGTTCGGAAGGTACCGTAAGCCGTCCCCTCAACGAAGCTCACGCCGTCAAGGTGTTGCTGCAGTTGAAGGAGGAGGGCTACGAGGCCATTGCTGTGAGCCTGATCTGGTCCGTGGCGAACCCTGCGCACGAACGGCGCATTGGCGAATTGATTGAGCAACACCTTCCGGGTTTGCCATATACATTGTCGCACCAGTTGATCCCTATTGTTCGTGAGTATCGTCGCGCTTCCGCCACTTCAATCGACGCGTCGCTGAAGCCCCTGATGCAACAGCATCTCCGTCGCCTGAACAGCGATTTGCGCGAAGCGGGTTACGAAGGAGACGTCCTAGTCTCGACCTCAATTGGCGGCTGCAACCAGATTTCCGACGTCATCAGCAAGCCAATCCAGCTCGCGAAGTCCGGTCCCTCGATGGCACCGGTAGCCTCCCGTGCGTTCAGCACCATCGAGAACTGCGGCGGCGACATCATCGTCTGCGATACCGGCGGAACGACCTTCGACGTCGGTCTCGTCCGAGAGAATCAGCTCGTCTACTCGCGTGACACCTGGCTGGGTGGAGAATGGACCGGTCATCTCCTCGGAATCTCCTCCGTCGATATCCGCTCCGTAGGCGCTGGCGGTGGTTCCATTGCCTGGATCGATGACGGTGGCCTTCTGCGCGTCGGTCCTCACTCGGCTGGCTCGGTTCCGGGGCCGGCTTGCTACGGACGCGGGGGTCAGAAGCCTACGGTATCGGACGCCGCCTGTGTGCTGGGATATTTCAACCCTGATTACTTTCTGGGTGGTCGGATGACGCTCGACAACGAAGCCGCCCGCAAAGCTGTGGAAACGGTTGCGACAAGCATTGGTCGGTCCATTGAAGAAGCCGCATACGGCATCCTGAGCCTGGCTTCGGAAGTAATGATCAAGGCGATCCACGACATCACCATCGGGCAGGGTATCAATCCGCGCGAAAGTGTCATTCTTGCCGGGGGCGGGGCCGCTGGCGTCAACATCATGCTGATTGCAAAGGAGTTGGGCTGCAACAACGTGCTGCTCCCGAAGCAGGCATCTGCCTTGTCAGCGTCCGGTATGCACTTCGCGAACATTCTGACGGAGGAGTCTGTTACCCACTTCACGACAAGCGCCAACTTCGACAGCGCCGGTCTGGCTAACACATTGCAGGGTCTGACCGAGAAGCTTGACGCCTTCTACGCCGGTCTGACGAACCTACCGCAAGGCACCAAGCACCGCATTGAGTATTTCGTCGAAGCTCGTTACGCGAGCCAGGTTTGGGAAATCTCGACACCGGTGGTCGATCCCGACTTGTCGTCTGACGAGGCGAGGAACGCACTCATCGAGAGCTTCCACCGCACACACGAGCGTCTCTTTGAAATGCGCGACGAAGGGAGCTCCATCGAATTCATCAGCTGGAAGGCCCGCTTGAGCGTCGAAACGGGCATCTCGCAGACAGCCAAAGAGCCGGTCGGATACTCGGAGAGTTTCTCCGGTCCGGAAATGTACCGCAACTGCTTTTTCGGTTCCGGTAATCCAGCCAGGACCAGGATTCATCAGGGCGACAACATTAAGCCCGGCATGATCTTCTATGGACCATGCATTATCGAAGAGCCCACGACAACCGTCGTTGTGTTCCCTGACATGACCGCCCGCGTAACGGCCAATGGCCATTATCTTCTCACGTTCTGACCGAGGCCTGATATGACCGACACTAATAACTCTAAGCTCGATACCGTCCTAACGGCAGTTCTAGCCAACCGGGTCGATGGCATCGTCCGAGAAATGACCAATACGATGCTGAAGACGGCACGGTCCGCCGTCATCAACTCCGCCCGTGACTTCTCGTGCGCTATCGTGACCGCCACGAACGAGTTATTCGCCAGCGCTGAGGGTCTCCCGATCCACATTTTCGGAACAGACTTGCAGACCAAAGTAATGTGCGACAATCACCCGGACATCGCCGAGGGCGACTGCTTTCTGCATAACGACCCATATTCCGGCAATACGCACGCCGCCGACCACGCTTTCATGGTGCCTGTGTTCTTCGAGGGCGAGCACCATTTTACAGCAGTCGCAAAGGCTCACCAGGCCGATTGCGGCAACAGCCTACCGACGACCTACATGTCGATGGCTAAGGACGTTTACGAAGAAGGGGCGTTGATTTTCCCGGCCGTACGCATCCAGCGCGATTACAAGATGGTGGGCGACGTCGTGAATATGATGCAGAAGCGCATCCGGGTTCCATCGCAGTGGTACGGTGACTTCATGGCCGGGATTAGTTCTGCTCGCATCGCTGAGCGTCGTCTGAAAGAGATGTGCGCAAAGTACGGCAAGGAAACGATCAAGACTTTTATCACATCCTGGCTTAATTATTCGGAGCAGCGCATGGTCAACGCCGTCCGTTCTCTTCCAGCGGCTAAACTTGAAAATCATGGCCGACATGACAGCATGCCATTCCTTCCTGAAGGTATCCCGCTCCAGGTGAAGGTCACGGTCGATCCGGACTCGGCCTACATCGACATTGACCTTCGCGACAATATAGACAACGTCGATTGCGGTCTCAACCAGAGCGAAGCCACAGCGACCTCCGCCGTCTTGGCCGGTCTGTTCAACAGCTTGAACAGCGACGTTCCGCAAAATGCGGGTTCATTCCGTCGCGTTCGCGTCCATCTCCGCGAAGGTGCGGTGGCTGGCATCCCGAAGTTCCCGCATTCCTGCTCGGTCGCGACAACCAACGTGTCGGACCGTATGATCAATCTCACGGGGGCGGCATTCGCTCAGCTTGGGGATGGGCAGGGGTTGGCCGAAGGGGCGGTTGGCCCAGGCATCGGTATGGCGGTCGTATCCGGTCGAGACCCGCGCTTTAATGGTGCTCCGTTCATCAACCAAATCCATCTCAACATTAACGGAGGTCCGGCGTCTCCAAAGGCCGATGGTTGGATAACCTACGGCATCCCGGTCGTTGCAGGTCTAATGTATCGAGATTCTATCGAGATCGACGAACTGAAGCATCCGCTGGAAGTTCGGCGTCTGGCTCTTCTCCCTGGCACGGGCGGGGCAGGGCGCTTCCGTGGAGCGCCGAGCGCTGAAATCGAATTCGGGATTAAATCAGACGCGATGACAGTGATGTACCCTGGCGATGGTCAGGAAGAACCACCAAAGGGCGTGCGGGGTGGTCTCGATGGTGCCCGTGCAGAACGCTTCGTCATCCGTAAGAACGGTGAGAGCACCAAGCTGCCTAACGCAGCTCGCATCGAGCTGGCTCCAGGTGATGCCGTTCGCGGAATCGATTGCTCCGGCGGCGGGTACGGTTCGCCGTTGGAACGTGATCCCGAGCGCGTGCTGAACGATGTCCTCGAACGGTACGAGACCGAGGAGAGGGCTGCCGACGTCTATGGGGTCATCTTCGACAGCTATCCCGTCCGCGATGGTTCCAAAGTTGATGTGAAGGCCACCGGCGAGAAACGACGTGCTCTGGCGACCATCTGAGAACAACCTTCATCACTTCCCTGGCCCGCACACTAAGCGGCGGGCCTTCTTCGCCGCGCCTTCGGGCGCGGCTTTTTCAATGGCCGAGAGGTAACGATGCATTCTTCAAGCAAAAATACTCAGGTCGGAAAAGACGCCGCACTCAATGAAGACAGAGCGCCTGATGGACTGAGGGCTAATTATGGTCCAATTGGAATTAAGGCTGTAGCGGCCGCCTGTGTGGGTAGAAAAGCCACCAAGCCGGGCGGGGAGATCAAAAAGCTTACTGTGCAGCACCTGAGGTCGCTTGATGATCGCGCAGATCATCAGGAGTGACGCTTGAGAGCCGGTGGTTATAGGTAGGCGCTGGAACTCAACCAGGAGGGTGGCTAAGAGTGATGCTCTCGAACGGCATGAAAAATCGAGCAGCGGATAAGCTATCCCGGAATAAAACTGTGGTGTCACTATCCATTCCGCCCATGTCAACATGCGGTTCAGCGTGACGAAGAAGTCCTTCCAAATCTCACGTCGAAGACGTTTAGGCTGAACCGCCAGCATAGGCGATCGAGGACATCGGGCCCACCAATTCCTTTGGCGGGCCATCTACGAAGTCAATACCGTGCTCCACGGGACAAATGACGACAGGTTTTATTGGGAGGATTGTGAAGGGGCGAAGGTTGCCCATGCGTTCCCGCGGCTGTTCAACGGCTATGAGCGGCGGGTGGCCGATCGCAGACTCGCGACAATTCCCCTACTGCCTAAGAGCGCGTCACGGGCATCACACTGAACGGCCGTCAGTCTCATGTGCGCGACAGTCAGGAATTCGAATGTCGCCATCTCAATGACTGGGTCCGTCATCGCGGTTCTCAAGCACGATCTCGGGCAGCCCTCCAACTCGACAGACAAGCCGCGACTGCCCAGATGTCAGCGTTTGAGTAGCCGAGCCGCGGGGCTTCGACCCCGCTTTTCTCTAAACACCATGCGACGTGTTTTGGCAAAGAAAAAAGGGCCGACGGAAAACCGCGGCCCATGAGTGTGAAGGTCATGCACCTCCCCGACCGAGAGATATGACAATGTCTAGCTTTTTTCGTCATCCCAAAGACGCGGTCGTTCCCGACTCTGTATTGCCTGCCAATTGCAACGCTTTCGCTCGCCGCATGATTTAGGCGGTTGCCGTTACGCCGAGCGCCGCGCCAGCCATGAACCGGGAGCCAAAATCACCAGGCAAAGCTGGCGCGTGGCTCATTGGTGCTATCGGTGCCTAAAAGAGCAACTACGGTCTATTGCATATCAGACATCACAGAAGGGGCTGTGTATGCAGGTCAAGTCCCAAGCTGTTTCCCCTTATCCACCGGTGTGACCTCCCAATCTATTAAGTCGATAGAACGCCGAAGGATCGCTTCAGCCCCAGTGAGATCGGCCGAGCTGGCGATAATATGTCCAATTATATCCGAGCAATCGCCTCTCCGGACAAGGGAAACACCGGGCTCAACATAGAAGGCGACCTCAGCGATTCCTGGTACAGCGGCGGCAAGGTCGATACCGCGGATGTGGGCTAGCGTGCCGTCGCAATCGGGCGCTAAAAATTGGGCTACCGAAGCGCGGGATTGTCTTATGGGGTGATCAGACTCTTCTCCAATCACGCACTTGATATGCTGCTCAATGATGTCCACACCGTGGGCAAGCTGAATCAGCCGTGGAGTGGTCCACCCTGGAAGACGTGGATTGACTTCCATTATGACGGGGCCGCTTTCGGTCCAAAGCAATTCGATGTTGGCTGGGCCCCAGCCAAGACCTAGTGCTTGCAGGCATCGTAACGAGATATCCGAAATTTGATCATACTGTTCCTCGGTCAGCTGGGCCGGGAAAATACTCTGGTAGGGGACAAAATGCGGCGGGGGACCGAAGTAGCCGGAACCGACGGCAACAACCTCATTCCCCATTGTTACGACGTCGTAGAAAGGGCCTTGTGCGAATTCCTCGACAAGAATCGTTTGCGAAGAACGCCGTGGGATCGTCTCTCCTAGCAGGTAGGCCGTATGTTCGGCGAGCTCGCCCGCATCGCGGCATAACCGTACGCCGCTGCTGCCGTTGCCCATTGCTGGCTTAACAATAACCGGCAGCCCTATGTCGGTGGCTGCCATATTCACGCTTTTTGCACTAGTTGCCCGCCGGAAACCTGGAACCGGTAAACCGGATTGCATGAGGAGTTGACGTTGAGCGAGTTTGTCAGAGCACCGTTCGATACATTCAGGATCAGGGCCCGGCAGATTGAAGTGTCGGCATAGTTTTCCGACGGTCACATAGATTGATTCGCCGCGAGTGGTAAAACCCGTAATTCCGGCGATATCATAAGTTGCAGCTAGCTTGAGGCATTCATGCAACATCGCATGGAAATCCTCGGTATCAACCGCTATCGCCTCACTGCCTTCCGCAATAATGTAGTGATAGTCGGTTGGGTCAGTGGCCAGCGTAATTGGATGAAGTCCCTGGCGTTGTGCCGCGTGAACATACATTTGACCATTATTCCTCGAACCTTCAACGAGGATGAGTGCTTTTCTTTTCATCGTGGTGACCTTTGATGTGCGAGCTTTATCTGGGCGTCCGCGACGGGTTTCCAAAAAAACCGGTTTCTGCAGCCATTTCTCCGGATGCAGAGGTTCACGTGTACCGATCGAGTCCCTCCGATCATTGAGTGGAATGATTTGCAAGTCTCAGTCATGGTATGCCCCCCGCCAGAAGTCTGGTCTGGATATCGGATTGAAGCTGCGGCAGCTTGGACATAAGATACTTGTTGTTCTCCGCTATACGCTGGAGAAACTGTTGATCGTACATGGTCACATAGTTGAGCCTCGCAACTGCGGCTGCCTGCAACACCGGGATTGACGAGAGATCTATTACAATTAGCGGTGCGAGCCGTAGAAGAGCGTCTTGAAGAACAGCTTGGTATTCTGGGTTTACGTCAGCGGTTGCGATGACAACGGCGGAATGCGGTTCCGGTATGCACCCGATCTCTCCTGGACGCATCATGTCGACTCCTATTTTTAACCTGGAACCGAGACGTTTGCGAAGATTTTTGGGATTCCGCGTAACGACGACAGTTGAGCGAAACATTTTTCCCGGGCCAGTACTGACAAGCTCGCGGCCGAGCATACCGGCGCCGATCACGTAAAGGCGATCAGGTACAACTGAACCCCCAAGCTGCTCCGCGATCATGTCGCAGACAATTCGATCGTAGTTGAATGGTGCCGTGAAGCGCTGCCGCTCGCGTGAGCCGCAACTCACGTCAATTGCCAATCGCGAGATGCGGCAAATCCGAAGGTCCGGATCAAGCAGTCCCACAGCTTTCGAAAGTTGCTCTTGAATGTAGGGCTCCCCAAGGATCTGGGATTTGGCACCTGAGGAGATCTCTGCTAATCGCTGGGCGACAGCGTTTGATCCTTCAACAACCTTGTGTGGAAAACCACGGAATACTTCGATGTCCGTGCTTTCGACGTCGAACTTTTCGCCATAAACTTCAACTCGCAAACAAGTCGTCAGCAAAAGAAGTCCACGTCTTGCGAGATCGACACCCATTGGCTTTATTTGCGCAGAGTGCCGCGCCATTTGAAGGGGTGAAGTCATTTCGTAATCTACGTAATGGCCAACAATTTCGTTCATAGCCCTACTCCTGACGTTTGTATGCGGCTTTCGGGTTGTCCGGAATTTCGCGGAAGCCTCCTGTGCACCTCTCCGAGCGGCGACTTGCAGAGCCACCGTGCCGGAATCTTAGGTACCGGATCGCCATTGCGATTGACGGCGAAGCTTTGGCTGGGATCAGCGCGGCGCTGAGGTATTGCGTTATAATCACCCCTCATTTTCGATTGCTGGTCACAACGGTCCTTGTGATCGTCGTGCCAATTGATTGATTCCGAAGAGAGAGGGACCTTAAACTCCGCAACGAGTCGATGCGAAGTTGCAAGGCCGATGCATAGAAGAAGCGTCGGCCGAGCATACCCTCGACGGCAGTGGCTTATGATCGTATTTGTCACCGGGTGGACGCGTATCTGCGCAGTGTCCGGCACTTGTTTGATACAGACCACGATGTGCATAGTTAAGCTCCCAATCAGATTCGGGCATCAGGGACCCGGCTTACTCTGAGCACTACTCGTGCCAATCAGGTTGCGCCGGTAACCTCTAGAGATTGAACGTGTTTCGTTGTCGCTGTAGGGAGGGGTGTTGTAGGGTCGCCGACATGTTCTGTCGTAATTGGCCCCGGCTTTCGCCCGGAGAGTAGCGACGGAGCGTTCGTCATGTCCTGGAGATCAAACCTAGCAGCAGGTATTTTTCCATGCACTTGCGGGAACTGGGAATCATTGCACGTTCAAATATCTGGTCAGCCAGGGCGACGCTGCATATTGAGTTGAATGGTCCTGCGCGACATAACGCACCAAACATCGTCGCAGCCGAAACCCTTCCGCCCGTCGACTGCAGGTACGCGCTTCGCAAATCAATCATGAGCCCGGCATAGACCGACGGATTGAGACGAACCCGGCGGAGATTCTCGACAAGAGGATCTGCGACCTTCCAGCGACGATGGCGCACTGCAGGCGAAGCCTTCCAACGATCGAGCGCGTTGGCGAACCGTCACGGCTGCACCAGATGGCTGTTGCCCGCCTCCCCTGTGAGAGATCCAGGCGAACCGGCCGTTCATTTATCGATACCGGCGCTGGAGCGTGTATTGATCGTAATGGTTTCGATCATTAATGCGCCGCGCAAGGTGCTCGGGGACGAGTATGTTAATCGGGCTCTCGGCAATGCCGACGATTTCTCCCGCCCTTCCAGTTCTCAGTGAATATTGCTGGGGTGCCGCCTGCTCCGACAATGGCCTCGACCTCAAGCAGCGCAGCCTTGTCAACCTTGGAATGCTCGCGGCCCGCCGACCAGGCAGCGACGCGACGTAGATGGCGGCCGACCGGAGTAGGCCTCGATTGCATGCACCATATATGCCGTGGGCGGTCAGGTACGGCGGCATGCTGAGCGTCAGTTCGGAATCGAGGATCGCCTACTCCTGATGAGGCGCGACGAGATCACGACTTTCCGTTCGGCGGTGTCGCTACGATGGCGATCGGCCCGCCGTGGTCGCCGCCCGCAAAAGCGGCAGCCGCTCGCCGGTGGCAAGGTAGATACCATAGACATCATCAAGCCAACCCGGGGATTTCGAGAGATAGACGACGAGCTTTGCCGTATGCGGCGCGCTGCCGCCGCCGATCGATAGGACAGCTTCGATGCCGCGCTGGCGGCAAAGTTCAGCCGCCGCTCCGATGACATGCGATGGTAGGTGACCAGGCCGTCGAACACGGTAAGCGCGATATCCCGCGGGAATATACCATCAACCAATGCTGAAGAGCGGTATTAAGCGGAAGCAGCCATGGCCGCATAACTTGAACGAAATGGTCCCGAGTAAATCCGGCGCGGTTCAACCTCACGCAAATGCGGGATGTTCTTGCAACACCTCATTTGCTAGTTTTCCTCTGCCGATGTGATCTTCTTGCTGAAGTCCTTATCCGTCGAGCGCACGTGGATGCGCAAAATACGTGAGTTCACTTGCTTAGCCTCTGGATTCGGAACTCGCCTTTCCTGCAGTCGTCGAGCGCGAAGCCAGCGAGACATAGAACGGGGCGCGGCCCCAAACCTCGAACATGATGTCCATTATCTCTGCATTGGCGCAATTCAGCGATTTCATCGCTTGCTCGTACGACGATCGGCCTACCGCTCCGCTTGAGAGCTCATACAATGATCGGCCTTTGTCCCGCGCTTGCCGGATCGCGTCCGACTCCCAGACGGTTGCTGTCAACAGATCATCCCCCAGGGATTCCCGCAACATTGCGATTGACTTCTGCTGTGAGACGTCACGCGGATCGTGCCTTGTCACCAGATATTTGAAGAAATCATGATTTACGGTCCTCCCAGCCCTTTCGATCAGTGCGACGAAATGCGTGAAAGAGTAGAGGGACGAGGTCATTGACACGATCTCAGGCATCTCAGGGCGGACCGTCACAAGAACGCCGGTTGCTGCTTCATATGCACCCGCGGTCAGAAAGCCTCCATCTCCGCAGGCGAGAACGATCACATCATAATCCGCCTCAACTTCCTTAAGCGCAGACACCATCCTGGCGCTAGCGTCCGGGTACCTCAATTTCTCGCTACGGAAGCGCCGGTCACACTCCTCTTCAAAAAAAGAGAGTTCGGCAGAGCCCGGAACGAGATCAAGACCATCAAAAAGGGTGGGTTGGATTGCTGACCGCATACTTTCCTGATGCTCGTCAAAGCGTATCGCCGCATAGATGCTCGCATTGTGGACTGGATAACCAAAGTAGTAAAAACCGAACATCTTAGATAATGAGCCGTGCGAATCGAGATCTATAGCGAGGACGCGGAAACCTTGAAGTGCAAGGCCTTGAGCCAGATAAAACGATGTGGTGGTGCTTGCGGGACCGGCGACTACCGAGATGATCTGCAGCTTATCACCCTCGCGTCGCCGCGGGCGAAACTTCAAAGCCTCTTTTGGACGGGCTGAAGCGAGATGATTACGGAGTTCGTTGATCTGTTCCAGTGTATAGGAGCGTCGTCCTGCGGTCCCAAGCTCGGGTGTCGGGCCTTGCCCATCAATTGACAACTGGCGCAGATAGCTACCCGACACACCGAGAATCTCAGCGACCTCGCCCAACGAGAACGAGCGCAAGGTCCTGAGGTCTGGAAGTGGTGCTCTGGCAGCCACGCCCTGCGCCTTTATGGAAGCCCAAATACTATCGCTATGGCCGAACGCGCTCCACTATACGCTCTTCATCGTCTGGTTTCTCGGATTGTGGCATAAAAACCTCGTGACGGGTTTTGTAATGAATGACGGTTCTATTACGACATTAGGTAGGCAGCAGTCAATATGCTTCGCCTCATCGCTCTATCGAGACGGCCTTTCGTCAGCCTCATCTGATGTAGTTGTATTGCTCCTCTTCGTGAGAGCGCAGCGAAGCATTTCCTCGGCGACCCGCTTCGGGCTCGGGCGTGGGTCAGTCTTCGAGCGGAAGTATGTTCCTCCATCGCGGGGGCCTTTGCAGGTGAAGCAATCAATCCAGCCGCGCTGACGGTTCTGCTCAACGGCATGACCTATTATGCAAAGACACTGAGCGGTGTGACGTTGCAGATCGAAGACGCGCAGAACGACGTTTCCAAGCAGCAGAGCCAGATCCAGAATTTCATCGCCTCCAAGGTCGATGCAATCATCGTCAACCCTGTCGATACCGATGCGACCACGGCGATGTCGAAGCTCGCGGCCGATGCCGGCATTCCGCTGGTTTACGTCAACCGTCAGCCGGTCAACGTCGACACGCTGCCGGACAAGCAGGCCTTCGTCGCTTCCAACGAGCTGGAATCCGGCACGCTGGAAACCAAGGAAATCTGCCGCATTCTCGGCGGCAAGGGCAAAGCTGTCGTCATCATGGGCGAGCTTTCCAACCAGGCTGCGCGCATGCGGACCCAGGACGTCCATGACGTCATCAAGACCGATGAGTGCAAAGGCATCGAGATCGTCGAAGAGCAGACGGCCAACTGGGATCGTACCCAGGGCGCTGACCTGATGACCAACTGGCTCTCCAGCGGCATCGAGTTTGATGCCGTGATCTCCAACAACGACGAAATGGCGATCGGCGCCATTCAGGCGCTGAAGGCGGCCGGCAAGGATATGAGCAAGGTCGTCGTCGGCGGCGTCGACGCCACGCAGGACGCGCTTGCCGCCATGCAGGCGGGTGATCTCGACGTCACCGTGTTCCAGGATGCCGCCGGCCAGGGCAAGGGCTCGCTCGATGCAGCGCTCAAGCTCGCCAAGGGCGAAAAGATCGAAAAGAAGGTCTACATTCCCTTCCAGCTCGTGACGGGACGACGCTGGATATTGGGTTGAATGGTCCTGCGCCGCGCGATGGCCTCGGTCGTGGGCCAGCTCGCGCTTGGTGTAGGGGCGCATAATCGTGCGTACGAGCAGATTTCTCCGCGTCGATGCCCGCCTTTTAGGTTCATACGCGCTCGCCCCAGTGTGTGACAAAATCCGCCGTAGATTTGACGGCTCTATATTACCCTGTGCTGCTGCTTGCTCGCAAAGTTAGTGAAGCTTCGCGGGCCTTCTGCGATTTATTGTCCGTCAACATTGCGCATCGCCCGCGCGGAGTCGCCCTGCAGCGATATCAGGAGCTGCAATGCTCGATCAGCTAGGCCCGCCGGCACAAAAATATGGTCGTGGTGATATGCAGCCACCATGTTGCACGGTATGCCAGCTTCTGCGAGACAGGCAGCGACGCCCGCCGTGAGGCCGACGCCATCGAGCGCAGAATTCACATTGAGAGTGATCTGGCGCATCGCAAGTGAAGTTTCGAACCCCGCTCCGTGCGCCTCTCCTTTCTCGAGGACGACTGCCAAGCCTTCTCTTTCATGAAATGTCGCGATCGGGTTTAGATTGTGAACTTTGCTCCCTTCATTGGGTAACGAGCAGAACACATACTCGCCGTCTTCGAGCGAGGGCTTCATATTCGACAGCATATCGAACTTGTCTCGCAACACAGTAGTCATTATAGCGGTCCCGCTGTCGATAATCATCGTGTCTTAAGGTGGTCAGTCATTGTGTAGGACGGGAACCGGGAGCGAACAAATGAGATTTCCTTAACTGACATAAGGCAGATTGTCGATGTTGGATCGAATCCGTCGCTCAAAGCTTGCGTTGCGAAGGACTTCGACAAGTGCCTGAAGCTGTGATTACAGGTTTTGACCTTGCCCTCAAGTTTTATCCAGTTTTGAGTTCGCTCCAGCGGTTTTTGGTTGCTGTTGTTGGTTCGGTAGCGGCGGGTTGCGGTGCGGAGCCATTTCGGCTGCGCAGCACAGGATAGAATTCCCGGCATTGCAAGTGGCAAACGTTACGCGGCGAAAAACAATCCACGGCGAGGCGCCGAGGCTTTGCGATGCAAGCTCCGTTCGCCGTCGATTCCGGAAAGTGCTCCGCCAATACTGATGACAACGAATGGAACGGCAACAACTGTATGAGCGATGATGACCCTAAGTAGGTATTCGTCAGGCCGAGTCGAGCGAGAAGCACCTGCATCCGAACACCAAGCACCACCGCAGGCACCACCATTGGCAGACGGAAAAGTGTGCGGAATGTCCGCGCAACAAAAGGGTTCGAGCTCGAAGGCCCAAAGAAGCCGCCATTTCAAGTAAGGTGGCTAACAACGTAGTCCCGCCACCAATCATCAGGCTGTTGACGATCGATCGCCGCCACGTGTCCGCCGGAAGCAGTTCCTCAAACCAACGAAGGGAATAGGACGGAACAGGGTAGGTCAGAATTACGCAAGACCAAGGCGGCCAAACGCCTGCTGGAAGCAAGGATACCTGCCGAAGCGCATCGTCACCGACAAGCTCCGCTCCTATGGAGCGGCACGGCGGCAGGTCATGCCTACTCGACCATCGATCGCACAAGGGGCCCGAACAATCGTGCCGAGAATTCGCATTTGCCGCTGCGAAAACGTCAGCGGATGATGCAACGATTTCGCTCACCGGGTGCGTTGCAACGCTTCACCAACATCTTCTCGGCCGTGCGAAATCTCGTCGTCCCTTCACACCCAACGCGTTCCGCCATCGCGGTTCACCTGCATCGTCTCGATGCGTTCGCCCAACGGAAAATGGCTACTGCAGTGACGGCCTGAGCCCGCATCATACCGCAAACGCACCTAGAGAAGTTAATTTGACATCGCCCTTTTCGCCGATCGCACCTTGGTCGTTGGCACTCTTAGCACGACCCCCGTCAAGGTCCACTCCCTGCCCGCATCTCACGGCATAGCCGCTGGGACGGGTTAATTGGTTTCTCTGCGTTCCGCGTCCAGCCAGTTTTCGAGCTTCAGTCCGGGATACGCCAGGAAGTCCCGCGTGTTGTTGGTCACCAATACCGTGTCCAGAGCGATCGCATGCGATGCGATCAGTTTGTCGAGATGATCTTTCTTCCGGTCTCTCGTCGCCATTCGAACCGGACCGTAGGCACGCGCTGCTGCGATCCCAAACGGCTCTACCGTGATCAGCTCGGCCAGGGCGGTGAGATTATCAAGTTCTCGTGCCGGATCATCGGATGCGGAAACACCGTACTCGAGTTCCGCGAAGGTGATGGCGGACATCACCACGTCCCCTACATAGCAACTGGCAAAGCGGCGAGCGACCTGCTCCGGCTGGTTTTTCATCAGGTAGATACACATGTTCGTATCGAGCATGTAACGCGCCATCAGATCTTATCCCGCTCCTCTTGCTCATGGGACTCTCTTCCGTCGCGCATGAAATCCGGAGAGAAGCGGGCGAATACATCCAGAACGCCGGCCAGGGAGCGATGCACAGGACGGATGCGAAGCTCGTCGCCGATGCGCTCGATTTCCAACTCAACATCGGTTCGCTCAAACGCCAGTTCCGCCGGTATGCGAACCGCCTGGGAATTTCCATTCTTGAAAGCTTTAGTGGTGTGCATGTCATCAACCTTGTGTGTACGTGGATGTACTATATCCTAGGCTTTCCACTTTGTACATCCTTAGTGTGTACGTTTAGCGCTTGGACGGGCGCATCTCGCAACAGGTTGAGGTCGCTCGTGCCGAATCGTGTGCTGGTCCACCCGCCAGCGGGTATTGGCCCATTCGGGTAACAGTTCGTTCCTGCCCCGTCCAAATCTAGACAGACGATTGAGAGCGCGATGCCGCGCTCACATTTGCAAGGAGCATCCGTAGAAGGCGTATGCGCGTCTCACCCGTGACATGCCGCTCTTACGATAGGCCGGTGCTTGCGCCAATGTCGCCGGCAGCCGCGACTTCGACGGCGTAGTGCGAAAGGCGGTGAAATGTTCGCCGCTCCTCGGCGGCCATGGCTGGCGCGAGCAGAAAGCCGTGGCGGTAGAGGCCGTTGAGCGAGATCACCTTCCCCTGATGGCTTGCACGTGGAAGATTGTCCGGAAAGGCTGGGCGGATTCCGACACCCGTTTCGATTATGGTTGCATCGGCAAAGGCCGGATTTAGCGTGTATGCAGCGTTGAGCAGTTCCATCAGTGAACGGGCGACTATAGGCCCGTCGAATTCCGTCTCGATCATCGTCGCGCCGACCATGAACAGACCGTCTCCACGCGGGACGATGTAGACGGGGAAACGCGGATGGAGCAAGCGGACCGGCCGGGAGAGATCCACGTCAAAGCTTCTAAGGTAGAGCATTTCGCCGCGAACGCCGCGCAACTCCTTCGCCTCGCCGATCTGCGCTGCGCCCGTGCAATCGACGACACCGTCAAAGCTCTCCTCGTGCGGGCTCTCGCCCACGAAGGTGACCCCCTGAACCGTCAGCTTGGTGCGCAGCAGACACAACACTCGCCGAGGATCGAGATGGGCTTCGCGGCGAAAGAACAGCCCATGCCGGAATCGCCCGGAAAGAGAGGGTTCCAGCGACGCGATCGCCGGCTCTTCCAGCCATTCATAATCGGTCGTGCGGCAGGCAAAGCGTCTCAGTTCACCAAGATCGCGGGCCGACGCGACCACGAGCGTTCCGTTTCGTCGCACCTCTCCAGGCACCATTGCGTCCCATTTGTCGGCGGCGGTGAGGCCGCGCATCAGCACGGCGCCATCAGCACTCTCCTGCTCGCACCAGGGCGCCAACATTCCGCCCGCGAGCCACGATGCAGCGCCGAGGAAACTGCCATATGGATCGAGCACGGTGACCTCGGCATCTCGAGCGCGCAGTTCATGCGCCACCGTCAGGCCGGCAACGCCGGCGCCTTTGACAAGCACACGCATCTCATTCGCCCAATTGCTGTTGGGTTTCTATCGGCATATAGATGCCGCCGCCCTCACGATAACGCGCTGCCATCGCATCCAGACCCTCCTTCTGTGCTTCGGCGCGGATATCGTGCGAGATGCGCATGGAGCAGAATTTTGGGCCGCACATGGAGCAGAAATGCGCCACCTTATGGGCTTCCTTCGGCAACGTCTCGTCGTGGAAGCTGCGGGCGGTTTCGGGGTCTAGCGAGAGGTTGAACTGATCCTCCCAGCGGAATTCGAAACGGGCACGCGAGAGCGCGTCATCGCGCAGCTGTGCTGCCGGATGCCCCTTGGCGAGATCAGCCGCGTGGGCCGCGATCTTGTAGGTGATAACGCCGGTCTTGACGTCAGTGCGATCGGGAAGGCCGAGATGCTCCTTCGGCGTGACGTAGCAGAGCATCGCGGTGCCGAACCAGCCCATCATGGCTGCGCCTATTCCAGAGGTGATGTGATCGTACCCCGGTGCGATATCCGTCGTCAGCGGCCCGAGCGTGTAGAAGGGTGCCTCGCCGCAGACCTCGAGCTGCTTGTCCATGTTCTCCTTGATCTTGTGCATCGGCACATGGCCGGGGCCCTCGATCATCACCTGGCAGTCTTTCGCCCAGGCGATCTTGGTCAGCTCT
This sequence comes from Rhizobium sp. 25PS6, assembly GCF_032464655.1. Taxonomy (NCBI): domain Bacteria; kingdom Pseudomonadati; phylum Pseudomonadota; class Alphaproteobacteria; order Hyphomicrobiales; family Rhizobiaceae; genus Rhizobium; species Rhizobium sp. 25PS6. The sequence continues at coordinate 68,967 of NZ_JAWDIV010000028.1, read as the reverse complement.
CCCAGTGTTTCCAGTTCGGCGAATTGCGCTGCATCGTTGGCATCGGCGATGGAGCCGGGACGCAGGCCGTCGCCGAGCGAGAAGGAGACGTCATAGGCGCGGCAGATGTCGCAGATCTCCTCGAAATGTTCGTATAGGAAGCTTTCGCGATGATGATGGAGACACCACTTCGCCATGATCGAACCGCCGCGCGAGACGATGCCGGTGACGCGGTTGACGGTGAGCGGGATGTAGTGAAGCCGCACGCCGGCGTGGATGGTGAAATAGTCGACGCCCTGTTCGGCCTGTTCGATCAGCGTGTCACGATAGACCTCCCAGGACAGGTCTTTGGCAATGCCCTCGACCTTCTCCAGCGCCTGATAGAGCGGCACGGTACCGATCGGCACCGGCGAATTGCGGATGATCCATTCGCGGATATTGTGGATATTGCGGCCGGTGGAAAGATCCATGACCGTGTCGGCGCCCCAGCGGGCCGCCCAGACCATTTTCTCGACCTCTTCCGTCATGGACGAGGTGACAGCAGAATTGCCAATATTGGCGTTGATCTTCACCAGGAAATTCCGGCCTATGATCATCGGCTCGGATTCCGGATGATTGATGTTGGCGGGGATGATCGCCCGACCCGCCGCCACTTCCTGCCGGACGAATTCCGCCGTCACATGGTCCGGAATATGGGCGCCGAAGCTTTCGCCGTCGCGGACCATGGCATCCGCCTGCGCCTTGCGACCAAGGTTTTCGCGGATGGCTATGAATTCCATCTCGGGCGTGATGATGCCTGATCGCGCATAGGCGAGCTGGGTGACCGCCTTGCCATCCCTGGCTCGTAGCGGCTGACGTTTAGTGGGAAATTCGGGCGTCAGCCTTTCGCCGCTGGCAAAGCCGTTGTCTTCGGGGCGGATATGGCGGCCCTGATAGGCTTCGACATCGCCGCGCGCGAGCACCCAGTCGCGGCGGAGCTGCGACAGGCCCTGCTCGATGCGGATATCAGCACCCTCGATCGTATAGGGACCGGAGGAATCATAGACGACAACAGGCGGCTCGCCCGATGTCGGATGAACGCTGATCTCGCGCATCGGCACACGGATGTCGGCGTGTATGTCTCCCGGGATGTAAATCTTCCGCGACGCCGGCAGCGGGCCTTTGGTGACTGTGGGGGTGATGGTCTTCGCGGCAATTTTCATGGTTTGAGGCTCCAAGTTTTCGATTGGAGACCCAGTCCTCAGCCGGAATGATGAAAAGACGCCGGCACGGATTCCGCGCGTGAATCCACTGCTTCGAGCGCTTGCACCGTCCCTACGCCAGTATGAACTGGATCAGGTTCAACGGGTCACTGCGCCACAATCGGCAAAGCCGTATTGTCCAGCAGTATCTCAGCCCCTTGCCGGGACCCCCCTGGTGAATGCAAAAAGGGTAGAGGCTTGCCGAGGGGACTGTCAAGCGACAATCTGCGATGGCTCGGGGTTAGGTTACACACAGGATATCGTGCGTGTCGCCGCTGTTAAACGATGGACAAGGGCAATCGTCCGGCCGGCACGCTTCCGCAAGACAAGCGCCCTTGTCGCATGCACGAGATACCGAAGCACTATTGAGAAAGCAGACGCGGAACTGGAAAGTCTAGTACTTTTTCCGTGTAGCTTTCGACCAGGGCGCTAAACGGCGTGCCGTCTGGAAGTTTCAATACGGCTCGATGTTCGAGCAGGAACGCCGGCAGGCCGGGGGAACTTGTTTCATGCGCTGTTAAGCCGTCCATGTCCCAGCCTTCGGATAGAGGGGACCAGAGCAACTTGGCAGACAGGTTTGTGCGAGTGAAATTGAGAGCCTGAACGGCTCTGCCAAACGCGATATCGCTGGTATTCAACGCCTGATTCATCTCTGCAGTTAATTTTGCAGGTACATACCAGTTGTCGGCTTCGGACAAGACGCGTTCGCCGCAGACCAGTCGGACGCGGCGATAGGCGATCAACTCACCGGGTCCGACGCTCAGAAGATCACGGATGTGCTCATCGGCCGGTTTGCCTTGCCCGCCCACACGCTGAGCTACGATCTTTGAACCTTCCGGTGCGAGCTTATGCGCGGCGCACCAGCGGTCAAGGGTAAACGTGGCACTGGCGTTACTCAGGAGATTTGCATTCAAGGTCTGGAGGATCGCAAGCGCTTCCACTCGAGATGCCGGCGTGTTCAGCCACTGAGATTCTATAGAAGGCTCTTGCGCAACTGCGATCTGGGTGCCCAGCAAGATGGCGGCCGCTGCAAGTGCGGCGATGCGAATGCATTTCGCAGGACATAATGACATGGAGAATGAAATCCTTTCTGTAGTATAATTGGGCAAACCTTGCGGGTCAAATATCCTTGATTTTTGCCGACGGGCGACCGTTGTCCGCGTATATGATAGCGGCAGCAGGGTTTGAACTGCGGCTCGCGTGTACCGCACGATGGTCAGGTTTCTGAAGACTTTCTTACCATCTTTCGAATTTGAAAGCGTTGGCGACTGAGCCGGCGCTTCCATTCTGGAATTTGGAAACCCGAGAGACGTGGATTTCAAATGAGAAACCTGGCGGCCGGCCCGAATTCTCCCAATTCTATATTCGTAACTCTCACTCAAAGGTTCAACGCCTTTGTCTTCGCCCTCGCTTGTTGCGAGATGTTCATATAGCTGGATCGGATAAAATAGCTCGCAACCGAAAGCAAAATCCAGAAGCCATTGTTGGAAAAAAGTCTTCTTCGTCGACCGGGAGCCCTCCTGCCGGTCGATTGACAATTGCAGACCAGGCAGCGACGCGCCATCGATGGTTGCCAACCGCAGATGCGAGTAGCCAGGGTGCTTGTCTGATTGCTTTTTGTGGTGCATGTCATCGTGCTCCTTGTGCGAGCCTCCCGACGATGATGTCGCCGGCAAGTTTTCAGCATTCATAGGAAACGATATTCCTGTGGTGCGCTATCGCAGCTCTTATTTGGGACAGTTCATGAAAACCATCAGCAACGCAACAGATGAGCCGGATATATTTTATAGTATATCTTTCTTCGCCGCAAAAATACAAATTGCATTATAAACTTCTGTGAGCTGTAGGATATATTATTGCTTATATACATACATATATTGATTTCACGGCTTTAAGGGGCTGGATGGAATGCAGGTCTCCGAAGGCCACGGCAAACGTTCGCTGGTCGAAATGGCCATCGGACGATACAAGTCTATGGGCGCGCCAGGTCGCCCCTAGCGGAGCACCCTTTGTCGCCGTGCCGCAGGCGCATTTCGAATGCCGCGCATGATTTGATCCTTCAGTCGATACCAATTTGGGGACTTATGCAGCAAGCGACATTCGACGGGTTCCTACACGAGACGAAGTCGAGAACACGTGCTGACACATGACGTACACGGTCATCAGTCGGCGCTCCCTATATAGTGGTCAGGGTTGCTGGTGATCCAACTGCCCGCGCACCTCGTTTCCGCGCTTCAGGAGATTGAGGATTGGACAGAGCTTTTCCACGGTCGCCCGCAGTCTGGCGACGTCCGCGGTACTTGCGGGAGATACTAGTGTGACCAGGTAGTTGATGTCCTGGGGATAGACGGGAACGTCTTGATATCCTTCTGCACCTGCACGCGGATCGATCGTGGCGGAGACTTCCGCATGCAGCGATTCCAGCGGCACGCCCTGATCGGAAGCGTGGATCAGAAAAGTATGGGTCAGGCAGCTCGCAAGCGCACCGAGCAGCAGTTCTGGAGACGACGGACCCAGATTATAGCCTGCGAACTCGGGCGGGCTGTCGGAAATGACCTGGAAATCTCGAATTCGGATACGTCGCACGCCGCTGCGGCCTTCAGCGCTTGCACTGGCCTCAAGTGTGACCGCACTCAGATCCCCCTTTCTGACGCGCGCCCGCCAATCGAGTAGTGCTTCGTGCTTCTGTCGGAGATACTCATTCAAAGTTGCCATGGCTTGCTAATATTCCTGTTGTGGAGACCGATGCCGAGATGGCCAAAGCGCCACGTTGCGCGCGCCGCTCAACCACGAGCTCGCGAGAAATGGGATCAATGAAAACAATCTTTGCTAGGTAAGACAGTTGCTGGAGGTTCAGCCTCTTTGCGATTCCGCGTCCGACGGGGGCTGTGTCGCCGTCAATTGTCCGCTTCCCGATCAAGACGATATCAGGCCTCAATGTCCGGCACCTGTTTGATACAGACCACGATGTGCATAGTCGTTTAAGCTCCCAATCGGACTTGGACTGTAGGGCCCCGCTTACTCTGAGCACTTCTCATGCCAATCAGGTTGAGCCGGTAACCCTGCGACATTGCAGATGTTTATTGTCGCTATACCGAGGGTGTTTTGTAAGGGTGCGGACATGTCGTGTCGCAATCTGCCTCGATCACTACCGCGATGGAGAGGGCGGCGGCATACGGTGACCATCAAGCCTCGTATTAGAACGGGCACCTATTTCCAACGATTTGGTCCTTTGTTACCTAGGAGGTAAGCGCCCTGAACAAGATTGCTCGAATAGACGCGTGCTGGAACCTCCCGCTCTAAGCGCGAGAGATCCAAATGGAAGATGCTCTCCATCGGGGTACAGTCAGGTCCTTAAAAACCGACCCCTCTTGACTGTTGGCCATCATTCTCATATCCGGTCTTGGTAGAATTTACTAATCGAGCGGATCTCAACTTCCTGCTACCGGTAAGCTAGGTCGCCACTCTCGGCTATGATCGAGCCGCCACCAACAACCCATTCCCAGGTCCATGAACTTTGAAACGGATGACGAACATCGCCGTCGATCTATCGCGTATTCGCGCAAAGCCTGTTCAGGATCGACGTTTGGCCATCCACCGAACGCTCGGCCGTAACCATCTCCATAGCTCCTCGGTGACGTGTGAGGAGCGACCGGCGACACGAGCTCTCGCGCCCGCTCCGTTGCCTGCCGCCAATAAAAGCGCTGCCAATCTCCCGCGCGGTGTCCCTATACTGCCTTTAGATTCTCTTGGCGAGCGCATCGCGATCATTGGCCCCTCAAACGCAGGCAAGTCGACTTTGGCGGTTGCCCTGTCTAGAAAGCTCCGTATTCCAGCCGTGCATCTCGATCAACTTCACCATCTGCCCGGAACGGATTGGCAGTCGCGCCCGGAAGCAGAATTTGCCGCGCTTCATGATGCGGCAATCCACGAAGAGCGGTGGATTATCGAAGGCAGCTACTCGCGCCTGATGCCGCAGCGATTAGCCCGCGCCATCACTTCAAATCACTGGCTACGCTTTTTTCGCTATCTCAAGCGAACCCTTGCCGATCAATCGGATCGCGCCGGACATCTCGAAGGTGCCAAAGACAGCATCAAATGGGAGATGATTTATTGGATTCTCTTTAAGAGCCGTAACAGCGGCGTCAGATATGCGACGGTTCTTCAGGAGTTCGGCTTGCCAACTGTCGAGTGCCACACTGCGACTGCCCTGAATAGCCTCTATCGCGATTGGGCTCTGCCGATGCCCCGGTAGGAACTTTTGGCCCGACGTTCATGGCAATTCGCAGGCGAATTTAGGATGATGTTTTCTCCATCTGCCCTTTGCAGCCGCCGCGGTTTAGATAGTGTGACGTCTGATTCCTAGCGAAACCAAAAAGCTCGGTTCCTACACTGTGCGCTGCTCATCGAAATGTCCGAGCGTAATCGCAATTTCTCATCACCTAGATATTTGATCCCAGGCTTTGATGGGGCATCCTTGTCTTCCGAATCAAGGGATGCGCTATGGGCCAGGTTCTTCATGGGAGCGCCACGACGACAGAGGCAGTCCGTCGAGCGATACAACATAGTCAAGAGAGCCTGAGAACGCTTTCGAAGCGTTACGGGATCAATCAGAAGACCGTCGCCAAGTGGCGGAAGCGGTCCTCGGTTGCGGACCTTCCGACCGGCCCGAAAGAGCCGAGATCGACGGTGCTCTCCGTCGAGGAGGAGGCCGTTATCGTTGCCTTTCGCAGGTACACGCTGCTGCCGCTCGATGACTGCCTCTATGCACTGCAGCCGACAATCCCGCATCTTACGCGGTCTTCGCTGCATCGTTGCCTGCAGCGTCACGGCATCGGCCGCCTGCCGGATGTCGATGGCGACAAGCCGTCGAAGAAGAAGTTCAAGAGCTACCCTATCGGCTACTTCCACATTGACATTGGCGAGGTGCGCACCGAACAGGGCAAGCTGCACATGTTTGTCGCCATCGATCGCACCTCGAAGTTTGCCTTCGTCGAACTGCACGAGAAGGCTACCACTGCCGTCTCGCGCGAGTTCCTCCTACGCTTGATTGCGGCCGTCCCCTACAAGATCCACACCGTGCTCACCGACAACGGCATCCAGTTCACCACACCCGGCGCTGGCGGCTCGGCTGTCCCGCTGATCAAAGAAGCGATCGCCAATGGCGAACGCTTCCGGGCCCATGCCTTCGAATACACCTGCGCCACCAGCGATATCGAGCACCGCACGACCAAGCCGAAGCATCCGCGGACCAACGGTCAAGTCGAGCGGATGAACCGTACCATCAAGGATGCCACCGTCAGACGCTTCTACTATGAAAGCCACGATCAACTTCGTCAGCACCTCGCCGACTTCGTCGCCGCTTATAACTTTGGCCGCAGGCTCAAGACCCTCAAGGGCCTCACACCCTACGAGTTCATCTGCAAGGCATGGGCTTCACAGCCCGAACGCTTTACCCTCGATCCGCTCCATCAAATGCCGGGCTAACATCCAACTCCGGTCTCCAAAATACGGTTGAGTCGCAGCACTCTCACCCCGGCTTAAAGACAAACAAACGCCATCCACCGCTACCGTGCTACAGATTGAGGACAAAGTCGCTCAACGCAACCAAGTGGTCTAGGCCCTCGATCGTCGTGCTTCTGTCATCGGTGGATTGCGCGAAGGGTTTGGCAACTCCTGCTCCTCTGCTCTGGCGTGTTACCCATTGTATCGGAGAGATTGTCCTGGGCGGCAATTTAGAAACTGATACCCTCGGCCACGTCAACCGCCTTATCTCACAAATGAACCGCCTCAGCCGCGTCACCGCGGAACCCTGCCGCATAACCGCCATCCACTCCCGCAGAAATGACTTCGTCAATTTGAGTGGACCCCGTAGGGCCCGTGATATCGTGTTGTACCTGCGCATCAGGTCACTCGGGCTGAAGAGCGATAGCATGTGAAATTCGCAGGCCGTTGTGGACACAGCCGGCGCGATAGTGATTATTTGCAGGCTTGTTGCGATGCTGAAGACGTCGCTGAAAAATTACCGAGACACCGAGGCTTCTTAAATTGAAAAAAGTACAGCGCAGCTTTGCCGTCGAGTACAAATCAGGTCGGCGAAAACTCAACTCTAAACCGAGCTCGATTTGGGGAGACACGGATCTCAAGTCGGTTGCTCAAGATCTGCAGGACGAGGCAATGCCATTTATGTCATTAATTCCTGAGGCAAGAAGCAGCGAGTTGCTTGTAGCCCGAGAAGAACAGGCTGGACCGTTATTGACACTGCCGATCGGGCAGGAGACAAATGCATCGGCTTTACAGGAGACCACAATGGCCGATGAAAACGCTACGATGATCAATGCCGACACGCCGGCCGCCGCGGCGCCCGATGTACCGAAAAAAGTGCGCAAACCTCGCGCCAAGAAGGCAGTGCCTGAAACTGCTTCAGTAGCCGTTTCTGTGCAACCGGCAGCGGCTTCGAATGCCACCGCCGGAAAGCAGAAGAGAGGACGCAAAGCAAAGTCTGACGAAGGTGCGACAAGTGCCAGACGTGCGCCTGTCAAACGTGCTCCAAGGGCGGTGCAGACAGCGACCGCACCGTCGGTGGCTGCAGTTGATGAGTTTGCGGATCTTCTGCAGCTGGAAGAGGAAAACCAGAGACTGCGCAAGCTGCTGGCCGAGAAGCTCCGTGCAGAAAATGCCGATCTACGAAAGCGGCTCAACCTCGGTTGATCGGCAGCAGACGGCCAAGCGCTGGCCGCATTCTCATGCTTGTTGAAGTCAAGATCATGGCGGCAGTTCGTTCTGCCGCCAACGCTTTTTCTCGCAGTTGCACACGGGGTAGAATTCGAGGTTAAACAAATGGCGTCTCCATGGAAACTTCTTGCCCGGCTGGTGTCCCCGCGACGCCAGCAGAGACAAGAACACGGCTCGGCAGATGGCGTGAAGCCGGACGTATTGGCTATCGCCAAGCCGACTGAAAGAGCAGCCAATAACGAATTGGACGCCACAGACGGTCCGGCTGACAAAAAGCCAGTTCCTCACGGTCATTCCGCAGCGGTTCTAGCGGTTCCGGTTTATTCGGAAGAAACGGCAAGCGCTGTTGATGGTCGCGTAAATATCGATGGCGCGAGGCCCGTGGAAGCGCCTGATCCGGCTTTGTCCGATGAGGCTAATACAGCCGCGCATGCCGCACCTAGGGTCTTTCGTGTTGGCGAAGGTCCGACGCGAAAGCGCCGCAAGAAGGCGAAAATGAGTGCAGTCGTTCTTCGACCGTCTTCAAATGTTTCTACCGCTTCTGACGATGCAATCAATCTTGATGAAGAGATCAGCCTTCTCCGAGACCAGTTGGCGCGCAAGCTTCAAATGCAGAATGCACTGTTGAGGAGGATGCTGGAGCGGTTCGAATATTAATCGAAATGAAGAATCAACCCCGCATTGCCGCACGTTGGTTGTTACCGATAGGGTCTCTATCACGAGGGGATAAAGCCCTTGTTGTCATCCTGATTTGGCATCGATCTCACCCGACAATCATTTGTGATGCGGGGTTCAGGAGTGTGCTAGGCGCGGTCTAGTTTTTTGTCGCTATTGATGTTTCGGGCCCAAGATTGACGGAAATCAAATCGGCTCGACCTGATGTCTGTCACAACGCGATGATTTCTGGCACGAAGCGGGGGTAAACACTTTGGGTGCTGGCTCTCCAGCTCCGTCGATCGAAGCGCTGGACTGGCTACGCGGCGAACCGCTTTCCAACTTCCAGTTCGGCAAGATATACATCCTCGACTTCTTTTCGACTACCTGCGGACCCTGCGGGCGAGCGCTGGCTCGCCTGGGATCGCTGCAGAAGAAATACAGCGACATCAAAGTTGAGGTCATCGGAGGACGAGGCTCGAGCTCAGGTGGACGCATGGCTAACTACATGGCTCCCGCATTCGAAAATTCGGGTCGCATTCGACCACTCATATTCCGGTCGAGGCTTGCAAAAAATTCTTGGCTCTCCTGTTGGGCCTTCAACGGCCAGCGACCCTTCATTCAGCGTGTCGAAACCGTATGCCGGCTCTCCGAGTGGGCTTGCCCACGGGCAACAATGGACGGGACGTGGACTTGACGGTGGAATAGTCAGCGCGTGTCAGCGGATTAAAGCCTTTGTACTTATAACCGCAGCGTCGTTCCGTCTTTTTGTCCTCTCGTTGATGTGGATCAAGGAGCAATTTGCGGCTTCATGACAGTCCTGGCGAGAAAGACGGCCGCGAAGCGGTCGTCGGCGTACTGGGGACGACATCATGAATTACACAACGGAAACGATGGTGATCGCGGTCGCGGCGTTTCTAGCGCTGCTACTAGCCGCATTCGCGCATGATCATCTCTTTGCGGTTCATATGGGCATACTTTGCCTCTGCCTCGTTATGGGGGCTGTGCTGATGGTCAGCAAGGTTGAATTTTCGCCGGCAGGCCGACAGCGTAACGTCGATAAGTCCGGCTATTTCGACGAGGTGATACGGTATGGCTTGATCGCCGCGGTGTTTTGGGGCGTGGTTGGCTTCCTGGTTGGCGTGATCATCGCGCTGCAACTGGCCTTTCCTGACCTCAACATCGCCCCTTATCTCAATTTCGGAAGACTGCGGCCCGTGCACACGTCGGCGGTTATCTTCGCCTTTGGCGGCAATGCGCTCATCATGACGTCATTCTACGTCGTGCAACGCACCTGTCGCGCGCGTCTTTTCGGCGGCAACCTGGCTTGGTTCGTATTCTGGGGCTACCAGCTTTTTATCGTGATGGCTGCGACCGGATACGTTCTTGGAATCACTCAAGGCCGTGAATATGCCGAACCTGAGTGGTACGTCGACCTCTGGCTGACCATCGTTTGGGTAGCCTATCTCGCCGTGTATCTTGGAACGATCCTGAAGCGCAAAGAGCCACACATCTATGTGGCAAACTGGTTCTACCTTGCCTTCATCATCACCATCGCCATGCTGCACGTGGTCAACAACCTGGCGGTTCCGGCCTCGTTCCTTGGCTCCAAGAGCTATTCTGTCTTCTCGGGTGTCCAGGACGCGCTGACCCAATGGTGGTACGGCCATAACGCCGTCGGCTTCTTCCTCACCGCCGGCTTCCTGGGAATGATGTATTATTTCGTGCCGAAGCAGGCCAACCGACCGGTCTATTCATACCGGCTTTCGATCATCCACTTCTGGGCGCTGATCTTCATGTACATCTGGGCCGGCCCGCATCATCTGCATTACACGGCACTGCCCGACTGGGCCCAGACGCTCGGCATGGTCTTCTCGATCATGCTCTGGATGCCCTCCTGGGGCGGCATGATCAACGGCCTCATGACCCTTTCGGGCGCCTGGGACAAGATCCGCACCGATCCCATCATCCGGATGATGATCGTCGCCATTGCCTTTTATGGCATGTCGACCTTCGAAGGCCCGATGATGTCGGTGAAAACCGTCAATTCGCTCAGCCACTATACCGAATGGACGATCGGCCACGTGCATTCCGGCGCTCTCGGCTGGGTGGGTATGATCACCTTCGGGGCGATCTACTACCTGACGCCGAAGCTATGGGGACGCGAGCGTCTCTACAGCCTGCGGATGGTCAACTGGCACTTCTGGCTCGCAACCCTCGGGATCGTTGTCTACGCCGCCGTGCTTTGGGTTGCCGGCATCCAGCAGGGGCTCATGTGGCGCGAGTACAATTCCCAGGGCTTCCTCGTCTATTCCTTCGCGGAGACAGTCGCGGCGATGTTCCCCTACTACGTGCTGCGCGCCGTGGGCGGAACGCTTTACCTGGCGGGCGGTCTCGTCATGGCCTGGAACGTGTTCATGACGATCCGCGGCCACGTGCGCGACGAAGCTGCAATCCCAACCACTTTCGTGCCCCAAGCACAGCCTGCCGAATGAGGTGAGATATGGCATCGATACTTGATAAACATCAGATCCTCGAGAAGAACGCGACGCTTCTTCTCGTCGGCTCGCTGCTCGTCGTGAGCATCGGCGGCATCGTCGAAATCGCACCGCTGTTCTACCTGCAGAACACGATTGAAAAGGTGGAAGGCATGCGGCCGTATACGCCGCTCGAGCTGGCCGGACGAAACATCTACATCCGCGAAGGCTGCTACCTCTGCCACAGCCAGATGATCAGGCCCTTCCGCGACGAGGTCGAACGCTACGGCCATTACTCGCTCGCGGCCGAGTCGATGTACGACCATCCTTTCCAGTGGGGATCCAAACGAACCGGGCCGGATCTGGCCCGTGTCGGCGCGCGCTACTCCAACGAATGGCATGTCCAGCATCTCGCCTATCCTCGGGCAGTGGTGCCGGAGTCGATCATGCCGAGTTACGCCTTCCTCAAAGAGCAGAGGGTGACGGTCAAGGACGTCGGAATGGACCTGAAGGCCAACGAGGACGTGGGCGTGCCTTATAACGACGAGATGCTGGCGAACGCGGAGGCCGACATGATGGCCCAAGCCGATCCGAACGCAGATACGACGGCCCTGCTTGCCCGCTATCCGAAGGCGAAGACCGGCGATTTCGACGGCGATCCTGCCGCGCTGACCGAAATGGATGCCCTGGTGTCCTACCTGCAGATGCTCGGAACGTTGGTCGATTTCTCGACCTACGACGACGCGACCGGTTACCGATGAGGTGATCCATGGAAACCTACACTGCAATGAGACAATTTGCCGACAGCTGGGGGCTCCTGGCAATGGCGGCATTCTTCATCGGTGCGATTGTGTTCACTCTTCGCCCAGGCAGCAACCAAACGGCGAAAGAGGCCGCCGATATTCCCTTGAAGGATGATTGAGATGTCGGAAAAACATATCGATGAATTTAGCGGCGTCGAAACGACCGGACATGAATGGGACGGCATCCGCGAACTCAACAATCCGATGCCGCGCTGGTGGGTGTGGACCTTCTACGCCACTATCGTCTGGGCCTTGGGCTATACGATCGCATATCCCGCGATCCCGATGATTACCGACGCTACGAAGGGCATGCTGGGCTATTCCAGCCGCGCCGAGCTGCAGCAGAACCTCGATCAGGCCAAGGCATCGCAGACGACGCTTCATGATCTGATCGCCGCCAAGACGGTGCACGAGATCGATTCCGATTCTGCCCTTCGCGAATTCGCGGTCGCCGGCGGCGCATCTGCATTCAAGGTGAACTGCGCGCCGTGCCATGGCTCGGGAGCAAGCGGCGGCCCGGGATTTCCGAACCTCAACGACAACGATTGGCTGTGGGGTGGAGACCTGGATGCCATCCAGGCGACGATCGCGCATGGAATTCGCTTCGACGAGGATACGGACACTCATGCTTCCGAGATGCCGCCCTTTGCCGATGTTCTGGATCCCCTCCAGACAAGGCAGGTCGCGGCTTACGTCTGGGGACTGACCAATACACCGTCGGACCCCGGCCTCGCAGAGGCCGGAAAACAGGTCTTCGTCGATAACTGTGCCGCATGTCACGGCGACGACGCCAAAGGAAAAGCCGAAATGGGCGCGCCAGATCTCGCCGATGCGATTTGGCTGAAGGCACGTGGCGAGGATGCGATCATCCGTCAGGTGGCCGCTCCCAAGCATGGCGTCATGCCTGCCTGGGCAGGGCGTCTCGGCGATACGACCGTCAAGGAACTTACCATTTTCGTGCATTCGCTTGGCGGCGGGACGTGAGGAAAAAAACCATGACAGCTCACGGCGACAACCAAATCTTCGATCTCTATGGCACGACGCGGCAAGGCCACGCCGCCACCTTCCAATCAGGACGACCTAGCAAAGAGCGGCAGGTCGATCATCAGTTGGACCTGCCTCAAAGACCACGAGCAGACAAGCCGGTTGCAATAGCCTTGTCGAGGACGTTCCAGCGTGGTTGCTTGTTCCCCCGCAGCCCCCAAAGCCACGCCCTCTCTCCATGGCGTTTTCCTTTCGCGGGAAGGCCTTGTCTCTTGATCTGCATCAAGGGCAGATGCGCAGCAGATGGGACAACGGCAGATGAAGTCCGATAGGCCCCATGAACCTCCGCACCGCACCAGATCCCGATACATCAAAAGGCTCAGTGGCGAGCCAGTCAACGCCCGTCGCAACCGGCAGCTTCTCTACGCTCCTCGGAAGAAGGTCTTTCCCAAGCGTGCAGAGGGACGATTCCGTCGGTTCAAGTGGATCGTCATGCTGGTTACGCTCGGCATCTACTATCTCGCGCCATGGATTCGCTGGGATCGCGGTCCTTACGCGCCTGACCAGGCAATCCTCATCGACCTTTCCTCACGGCGCTTCTTCTTTTTCTTCATCGAAATCTGGCCTCAGGAATTTTACTATGTAGCGGGTCTCCTCGTCATGGCAGGCCTCGGCCTGTTTCTCGTCACTTCCGCGGTTGGCCGCGCATGGTGCGGCTACGCTTGTCCGCAGACGGTCTGGGTTGATCTTTTTCTCGTCGTCGAACGTGCACTCGAAGGCGATCGAAACGCGCGAATGAAGCTCGACGCTAGGCCAATGAGCTTTGCCAAGCTGAGGAAGCGTGTCGTCAAGCATTCGATCTGGCTGCTGATAAGCGTAGTCACGGGGGTAGCGTGGATCTTTTATTTTGCCGACGCGCCGTGCCTGCTTGTTTCGCTGTTCACCGGCCACGCTCCTGCAACCGCCTACACGACCGTCGCCATCCTTGCTGCAACCACCTATGTGCTCGGCGGTCTCATGCGAGAGCAGGTGTGCACCTATATGTGCCCTTGGCCACGCATCCAGGGTGCGATGCTCGACGAAAATTCTCTCGTCGTCACCTACAATGCCTGGAGGGGCGAGCAGCGGTCGCGGTACCCCAAGAGCGCTCGAGCCAAGGGCATCCCGGTCGGGGATTGCGTCGATTGCAATGCCTGCGTGGCCGTGTGTCCGATGGGAATTGACATTCGCAACGGGCAGCAGATGGAGTGCATCACATGCGCGCTTTGCATCGACGCCTGCGACGGTCGTATGGAGAAGCGCGGGAAGCCTCGCGGCCTGATCGCCTACGCCACGCTGAGCGAATACTCGAGCAACATGTCGCTTGCCACCAGGGTAGGGCGAACAGCCGTTCAGCCGTCAAGGGTTAGAAACGATGATGGGACTTTCGTTCCGGCGATCCGGCACTTCAACTGGCGCATCATCTTTCGTCCGAGAACCGTGTTTTACGCAATCGCCTGGGCGGCGGTCGGCGTGGCCATGCTCGTCCATCTCACCTTTCGGGAGCGCCTTGAACTCAACGTCGTTCACGACCGAAACCCCCAGTATGTTCTGGAAAGCGACGGCTCGCTGCGGAATGGTTACACGCTTCGTATCCTGAACATGGTGCCGAAGCCCAGGGATGTGAACATAAGCCTGGTCGGGCTGGAGGGGGCGACGATGCGTATTCCCGAGGTAGGCAAGGAAGACGCCCGCAGCTTTACAGTACATGCCGAGCCCGACGCGGCCACGACGCTGAAGATCTTCGTTACGCGCAAGCCTACCGGAGCCGCGACCAATGAATTTCTGTTCGTTATCGAAGATACCGAACATGCCGATCGGGCAACCTACCGCGCGGCGTTCAATGCACCGGGAGACATCAAATGAAGACCTCCGCTCAAGGTTTTACAGGCCTGCACATGCTGCTTTCGACCTCGACATTCTTTGGCGTGGTGATCGCGGTAAACGTCACCATGGCCTTCTATGCCTCTTCCAGCTGGAGCGGTCTGGTCGTGGAAAACACCTATGTCGCCAGTCAGGAGTTCAACCGCAAAGCGGCGGCGATGAAGGCAATGGCCGCTTCCGGCATCGAGGGCAGCCTCTCCATAACGGGGCACGAGATCCGCTACGATATTCACGACAAGAGCGGATCGCCTGCGATCGTCGACGACGTCATTCTGAATTTCAAACGTCCGGTCGGAGACCACGAGGACTTCCTCCTTACGCTCAGGAAGACAGCCGCGGGGCGGTTCGAAGCGGAGCATGATCTCGCCGACGGTGACTGGATCGTCGAGGCCACCTCGCGAAACGGCGGCGTTGTCGTCATGCATGAGGCAAAACGCATCGATACCGCGGAGTCAGGCCAATGAACTGCTGTACCATGGACGCGGAAAGCGTGCTTGCCCTCAGCACGACATCACTCAATGCCGAAGAGGTCCGCCTTGCCAGCCAGCCGCTCGGCGAAGGATTGCGCCAGCTGGACCTGAGCGTTCCCGACGCCCACTGCGGTGGCTGCATTTCGACCATCGAAAGGGCGTTGTTGGCGCTTCCCTTCGTCAAGACAGCACGAGTCAATCTCACGGCCCGAAGGGTGAGCTGCGTCTACCAGGAGGAGATCGAGACGGGCGCAACCGATCCGTCCAAGATCCTGGCAGCGATCAACTCGGCCGGATATCGCGCGCATCTCTTCACGCCCTCAGCTCCCGAGAACGACAAGACCAGAAATCAACTTCTCCTCGCGATCGGCGTGTCCGGTTTTGCGGCCGCCAACATCATGTTGCTCTCGGTATCGGTCTGGTCGGGCGCAGATGCTGCGACGCGCGACATGTTTCATTGGATCTCGGCGATGATAGCAGCGCCCGCGCTGGTTTATGCGGGGCGCTTCTTCTTCAGATCGGCCTGGAATGCGCTGCGGCACTGGCGCACCAACATTGACGTTCCGATTTCGCTCGCCGTGACGCTCTCCTATGGCGTTTCATTGTGGGAGACCGTCCATCACGGCGAGCATGCCTGGTTCGACGCTTCGGTCTCGCTGCTCTTCTTCCTGCTGATCGGCAGAACCCTCGATCATGTCATGCGGGAAAAGGCTCGGGCGGCGATCAACGGACTCGCAAGACTGGCGCCGCGCGGAGCATTACTGATCAATCCGGACGGGTCGCGACGCTACATTGCGGTAGAAGAAATCGCGGCGGGGGATGAAATCTCGATAGCCGCAGGCGAACGGGTTCCCGTCGATGGCATCGTCGTCAGCGGAGAGAGCGACGTGGACCTCTCCATCGTCACCGGCGAGAGCAGCCCGGTCGCCGTCGCCAGCAACAGCGAAGTGAGTTCCGGGGCGATGAATCTGACCGGCTCCCTCGTGCTGCGGGCGACAAGAATTGCCAAGGATTCGCTTCTCTCGGAGATCATCGGCCTCATGGAAGCCGCCGAGGGCGGAAGAGCTCGCTATCGCAGGATCGCCGATCGCGCTGCGACGCTCTATTCTCCGGTCGTGCATCTGCTGGCGCTGGTCTCCTTCCTTGCCTGGGGCCTCCAGGGCGGAGACTGGAAACAGGCCATGCTGGTCGCCGTTGCGGTGCTGATCATTACCTGCCCATGCGCATTGGGTCTTGCCGTACCCGTGGTCCAGATCGTCGCCGCGGGCGAACTTTTCCGGAAGGGCATCATGGTGAAGGACGGCTCAGCACTCGAAAGACTGGCCGAGACCGACACCGTGGCCTTTGACAAGACAGGCACCTTGACGATCGGCAGTTCGCGCCTTGTCAGAGTGGACGCCATGGACGAGAGCGCCACCGTGATCGCTCGTGGATTGGCAGCGCATTCACGGCATCCTCTTTCTCGGGCCCTGGTACGGGATACCGAAACCGACCTCATGGTCTTCGACCTCGTCACGGAAATCCGAGGCGGGGGACTGGAAGCCAGGAATGGAGCAGATGTCTATCGATTGGGCAACGCGGTGTTTGCCTGCGGAACCAGCGTCGTGCCCCGCACCGCCGACAGTCCGTTCTCGGAAGTGGTCCTGTCGAAGAATGGCGTCGATCTTGCCCGCTTCTTCTTCGATGACACGCTTCGTCCAGGTGCCTGCGAGGCCATCGACCGGCTCGATGCAGCCGGCCTTGAAACGCTGATCGTGTCCGGAGACAGGCAGACCGTCGTCGACAATACGGCGCATGTCCTGGGTATCGACAGGGCTTTGGGCTCTCTGACGCCTAAACAGAAGGTCGAGGAATGCCAGAGGCTGAATGGCGAAGGTCGTCGCGTGCTCATGGTTGGCGACGGGATCAACGACGCCCCGGCACTTGCTGCCGCGCATGTCTCGATGGCGCCGGCCACGGCCTCCGATATCGGCAGACAGGCGGCTGATCTGGTTTTCTTCAATGATCGCCTTGACGCTGTTCCGGAAGCGATCGCCGTTGCGCGACGATCCGCCAGCCTCATCCGGCAGAACTTCGCTCTCGCCATCGGTTACAACGTTCTGGCGGTGCCGATCGCCATTGCCGGATTGGCGACGCCGCTGATAGCGGCGGTGGCAATGTCGACTTCTTCGATCATCGTCGTGACGAACGCCCTGCGCCTGAACGCCTTCGGCAAGCGTCGGGATATGCAAATTCGAGGGCGGATCGGCAGGAGTGCGGAGGTCGAAGCCGCATGAACATGTTGATCTATCTCATACCGATCGCGCTACTGATGGGAGGAATGGGACTCCTGGCATTCCTTTGGTCGCTGACGAGCGGCCAGTATGACGACCTTCAAGGCGCCGCCTGGCGGATCCTCGCCGAGGACGAAACCGATCAACGAGAACCCTAAACCTCACAACTGAGACCAAACACGAAAGGAATATGGACAATTGCGACAATCTGCACTGTCGTCGGCTCCGCGACAAATGCACTTTCCTAACCAAGTTCACTGCTCGCCGAAATAACTAAAATTAAGAATATTCTTTTTCGCAATTCAATCGATGATTTGGCAGGCTTTCTTGAAAGCTATTGGCGCCGGGGCGCCCAAGTTGCCCCAAGTGGTTCATGATGCCAAGCACGTGCCAATTTCACGTGAAGGCATCGATCTCCGTGCCTGAGGTCATGATCAGGCATGGACCCGAGAATTAAGTGGAACTTCGTCATGAAACTGTCCGCCAATCTTTTCCTGCGCCAGACCCAGTCCCTGGTGATGACACCGCAACTGATGCAATCCATCCAGTTGCTGCAGATGACTCATTTCGAACTCAACCAGTTCATCGCCCTGGAAGTGGAGAAGAACCCGCTGCTCGAATTTCCGTCGAATGACGGCGAGGCGGGCGGCGAACGCGGCGATGCCGAAGATGGAGAGTATGCTCATCAGCCTGAGGATGCCGGCTCCGACGATGGCTATGACAACCGCGCCGAGGCGCTCTCCAGCGACTGGTATGACAATGGCGGCAGCGCCAGCACCAGTCGGCTGAACGACGAACTCGACGCCAATTACACCAATGTCTTTCCTGATGACGGAGCCCCGCAGCGCCTCGATGCGCCGGAACTCGTCAGCCAGTGGAAGTCGATGCCGGGCAGCGGTGAGGGCGCCGACTACGATCTCGACGATTTCGTCGCCGGTCAGGTGTCGCTGCGCGATCATCTCGCCCAGCAGATCCCCTTCGTCCTGCCTGACATGGCCGACCGGTTGATCGCGCAGAATTTCGTCGACCAGCTCGACGACTGCGGTTATCTGCAGGCCGATATCGTCGAGGCGGGCGAGAGGCTGGGCACGAGCCTCGCACAGGCCGAGCGCGTGCTTGCCACCCTGCAGAGCCTTGATCCGCCAGGTGTTTTCGCCCGTAGCCTCGCCGAATGCCTGGCGATCCAGCTCAGGCAGAAGGACCGGTACGACCCGGCCATGCAGGCTCTGGTCGAAAACCTCGAACTGCTGGCCCGGCGCGATTTTGCCACGCTGAAGCGGCTCTGCGGCGTCGACGAGGAAGATCTTCTCGACATGCTCGGCGAGATCCGTCAGCTCAATCCCAAGCCCGGCAGCGGCTTCGAAGCGGGTGTTTCCGAAGCAATCACGCCGGATGTAGTCGTCAGGCCCGCCTCGGACGGCGGCTGGCTGGTCGAGCTCAATCCGGATACGCTGCCGCGCGTGCTGGTCAACCAGTCCTATTTTTCCCGTGTGACGAAGAACGGCGAGGACCACGCCTTCCTCTCCGATTGCCTGCAGAGCGCCAACTGGCTGACGCGCAGCCTCGACCAGCGGGCAAAAACCATCATGAAGGTGGCAAGCGAAATCGTCCGCCAGCAGGACGCCTTCCTGCTGCACGGCGTCGATTACCTGCGCCCGCTGAACCTGAAAACGGTCGCCGAGGCGATCAAGATGCATGAATCCACCGTCAGCCGCGTCACGTCGAATAAATATATGCTGACGCCGCGCGGCCTCTTCGAACTCAAATATTTCTTCACCGTCTCGATCAGCGCCGTCGCCGGCGGAGACAGCCATTCGGCCGAGGCCGTGCGTCACAAGATCCGTGCGCTGATCCTGCAGGAGAGCCCGGAGGCGGTGCTTTCCGACGACGATATCGTCGACATGCTGAAGAAGGGCGGCGTCGATCTCGCCCGCCGCACCGTAGCGAAATACCGGGAGGCAATGAACATTGCCTCTTCGGTCCAGCGCCGCCGCGAGAAACGGGCGCTCGCCAAGGTCGCCGGCTTCTAACGCTGTCATGCTTCGACCTGGATCGAAGCATCCGGCCCTAAGCGGCGCGACTCTATGAAGCTAGCCGGTGGGTGAGTTTGGATCACGCCCGCGGTGCTTGCGCTGGCCAAGTCCGCCATGTCTATTTTGGGCGTAACCGCCCGATTGGCACCGCCTGCCGCCTGAGATCTTGATGGCCTAAGACACGTGTTTAACGACGTCGTTAGCGACGTGTCTTAGGCGAGGTTGCGATGCGCGTAGAAATTCTTGGGCAAGAACGCCGACGTCGGTGGAGCAACGAGGACAAGCTCGCGATTGTTACGGCGGTTGGGGAAGCTGGAGCCACGATCACCGAGGTAGCTCGTCGTCACGATGTCACACGGCAGCAGATCTACACCTGGCGCAGCGAGTTGAAGAAGAAGGGGCTGCTCTCGACGTCAGGGAATGCGGTGTTCATTCCGGTCGGGCTGAGTGCGGCTCAGGCCGATGTCTCTGAAGGAAGAGAGATCTGCTGCGGAATAATCGTGCTACGATTGAGCTGCGGCCGCACGCTTCGTTTCGAGAGTTCTATGGCTCCCGATGTCCTGACGCAGATTATCCGGGCAGTGGAAGCAGCATGATTGGGCCTGGGACCGGCGTTCGGGTGTATCTTGCGTGCGGGATCACGGACATGCGCAAGGGAGTAGAAGGCCTTGCCGCGCTTGCGCAGGATGTTTTGCGTCAGAAGCCGACTGGCGGCGCGGTCTTCGCCTTTCGCGGCAAGCGTGGCGATCGTTTGAAGCTGCTGTATTTTGATGGCCAGGGCTTCTGCCTGTATTACAAGATCTTGCAGAAGGGGCGGTTTCCTTGGCCTTCGGCATCCGACGGGACTGCCCGGCTGACGTCGGCCCAGCTGGCGATGTTGTGGGAAGGGATCGATTGGCGTCGTCCTGATTGGGGTGCGCCACCGGCCCGTGTCGGGTGATTTTATCTCACTGAAACCACTGGTTTTTATGGAAATTTCTCCTGGCTCGTGGTAGTCAGGATCATGTCTAGCGCGACGACAAATCTTCCGGACGATCCAGCCTTTCTCAAGGCAATGATTGCCGCTTTGCAGGCGGAAAATGCGAAGATGTCGGCCACATTGCAAGCGCATGATCAGTTAATCCAAACGCTGCGGCTGCGCATTGCCAAGCTGAAGAAACAGGTCTTCGGCAAGTCGTCTGAAAAGATTGAGCGTGAAATCGAGCAGTTGGAACTGGCGCTTGAGGATCTGTTGATCGCCGCCGCTGAAGGCAGTACGGCGCCAATCGATGAACCTGATGAGGCGGCGTCTGTTGTTCCCTTGGCGGATACGGCTGAAAAGATCATGCGCCGGCGCCCACGCGTCTCGGACAAGGCGGTTCGCGAGCGCCGAGAGCTCGATCCTGGCTCCTGCTGCCCGGAATGCGGAGGTGAATTGCGTCTTGTCGGTGAGGACGTCAGCGAAATCCTCGACATGATCGCCGCGCAGATGAAAGTCATCAAGGTTGCTCGACTGAAGAAGTCCTGCCGCTGCTGCGAGAAAATGGTGCAGGTGGCAGCGCCCAGCCGCCCGATACCGGGCAGCATGGCCGGCGCTGGCCTCTTGGCGTATATTCTGGTCTCGAAGTTCGACGACCATTTGCCACTGTACCGGCTGAACGAGATCTTCGCCGGCATGGGCGCCGACATTCCCGACAGCCGATGGTTGATTGGTGTGGTCGCGCCATGCAGGTGCTTCAGCCTCTCATCGAGCGGATCGAAACGGCGATTATGGCAAGTGACCTCCTTCATGCCGACGACACCCCGATCCGAGTGCTGGATCGCTCGCTGCGGGATATGGGGTTGGGCAAGGGTGTGAAGAAGGGCAGGATCTGGACGTATGTCCGCGATCAGCGTCCATGGGCAGGCAGTTCCCCGCCCGGTGCAGTCTACTATTTTGCTCCTGACTGGAAAGAAGAGCACGTCCACCGCCACCTCAAGCAATCAAGCGGCATCCTTCAGGCTGACGGCTACAAAGGATATGGCAAGCTATACGCGCCTGGAGAAAAGGGAACATCTCGCTTTAAGGAGGCCGCCTGCTGGGCTCATTGGCGACGAGACTTCCACGACATCTGGACATCAAACAAGTCGGAGACTAGGAGGCGCGCTGAAGACCGACCGCGATGTCATCAAGGGCCGTTAGTCATATGGCACCGCGGCGCGGACTGCCGCTGGCCGCATCAATGGCCCGAGCATGCGAGGTACCTGCGCGATGAGTCTGGCAACCAGCGGCCGGCGCAAGGGCATCAAGCGCGCGTTGGAGCACGAGGACGAGGTGCTGGCGCACTGCAAGGCGAAGGGTTGATTTCAGCCGCTTTGCACTGTCCTCGTCTACCAACTGGAAAGCGGCGATTCAGAACCTGCATTCGACAATGACGTTTTCGAAGTTAACGATCGCGTCTGTCCGCGCCCTGTCCCTGCGATGAAGGCTGCATGTTGAAGTCGACGATGTGCCGAGGTTATCAGGGCGGTGGAACAGGCGATCGTCGCTAGCGATCACCCGGCTACCAAGTCGAAGCATCCCCGGGCCGATGGCCAGATCAAGCGACTTCGCCGCCGCCTCCATTCGGGCGTCGCCTGTGGCGCTGTTTAGTCGTTCTCTATCACAAGATCGCGAATGGCTGCAGGATACATCTGTTCGTGGATGTTTTGTGCATGTGCCAAGGCGCTCTCGTAGTCAACGTGAAGGTGGACGCGCGACATCGCGCCATTAAGCTCGGTCACCACGACCCTTGATCCGATGGCGACCGCGCGCGTGCCTGCCGATGCGACAAGGCGCATCGCAAAATCGATGTCGGTTATGATGCAAAGGCAAGGCCTGCCGTCCACTTCAAAGAATATTGAGCTAATGTCGTGTTGATCAAGAAGCACAAGGAGAGTGTCGCATTCTGCGTCACTCGCGACAGCTAATACTGCTGCGTCGCGTGCTACTGTCACGGAACCGGAGTATCCGTGGCCTGTGATGATCGTGCCCGTCTCCGCTCCGTCACTAGTCAGTGCTTTGCAAACTATGGCGACTGCGTGCTTTTTAGCATAATCCACTGCCCTATGGTGCAGCACCTTTGCGCCTTGCCGCGACATCTGCGCAATCGTCCAATACCCAATCTTCGGGATTAATCGTGCCCCTGGTACAAGATGAGGATCTGCGGTGTAGACGCCCTTAACATCTGAATATATTTCGCAAGCTTGCTCTCCTAACATAGCTGCGATCACGACGGCTGTCAGGTCGGAGCTGTTTCTGCCGAGAAACGTTAGTCTGCCCAATTGATCAATTGCCTGACCACCCGTGGCAATGACAATGTCATGCTCCTGAAGTGCAGCCCTGATTGGCTGAGGATCGACGCTTTCTACTGAAGCCCGACCGAAGTCTGAATTTGTGCGTATCCCTAGGACATAGCCGTTCAACGACGTCACGGGAATCCCAAGGCGACTGACCGCAGCTTCCAACATGCAGGCACTTAGCATCTCGCCCGTGGCAAGTGCCGCATCGAGATTCGATGGTGATGCTTCCCTGTTGACGCCAAGCATGGTTGCTTTCAGCTTGTCGGTTATACCATACATTGCGCTGACCACGGCGATAATCTTGGTTCCGCCTGCAGCCCGCAGCTTAGCTAAATGCTGAGCAACTCGAGCGTAGTCACAAGGATCTCGAAAACTCGAACCGCCGAATTTGACAATAGTCGTCTTCATGTTTCATCCATCAAGTTATTGGCGATCACAAGCTGTGCGATGAGGAGTGCGTTGAGTGCGGCTCCGACCTGAACGTTGTCGGCTACAACCCACATCCACAGCCCGCGCGGATTCTCTGGATTAACTCGGACCCGACCGACGTGAACATATGCAGGGTCTCCCAGAAAGCGCGGCGTTGGATATCCGTCGCGAATTTCGTCAGCATAAAGTCGAACACCTGGTTCATTTGCCAGGAGCTCATGGACCTGTTCTAGTCGAACATGATCGTCGAACTCGACGTATACCGCCTCGGAATGACACGTCTTTACCGGCACTCTAACGCAGGTGGCGGTTAACTGCAGACGAGGCATACCGAAGATCTTCCGTGACTCTTGAACCAGCTTGCGTTCCTCGAGAGCCACGCCTTCGCTGGAAATCTCTCCGATCTGCGGTATGACATTGAATGCAAGAGAGACAGGGAAGCTCTCCGCAGCGGGCCGCGTGCTCCCCTTGAGCCAGGCTTCGGCACCGTCTTCTAGCTCGTTAATCCCGCGCCGGCCAACTCCTGAGGCGGCTTGATAAGTAGTCAAAAGAACCTGGTTAACGCCGAACGTCGCTATCAACGGTCGTAGTGCCCGAACCAGCTGTATCGTGGAGCAATTTGGATTTGCTACTATTCCAGACGGTGGACGAACCGTAAGTGAACAGGCGTTAACTTGTGGTACGATGAGGGGTACGTCAGGCCTCATTCGAAAAGCATTCGAGTTATCAATCACCAAGGCTCCTTGGGATGCGAACCGAGGTCCCCATACGGCGCTTACGTCGCCGCCTGCAGAGAAGAATGCAATGTCGGTTTTGGTATCATCGATATTGCGAATGTCGCGTAGTGCCTCAACTAAGTATGTTTGGTCTCGAAACTTGAGTTGACGCGCACCCGAACTGGAGGCGAACAGCCTCAGTCGATCGACCGCAATCTCGCTTTTTTCCAATAACTTGATCAGGGCCGTTCCAACCACCCCGGTTGCTCCAACGACAGAGATATCTAATGCTCTCATGAGGATCCTCATTTAGAAGCTCGTGGTTGGATCTTGTTTTCAAATCCGAAGCCCGCTTCGGCCGCCCAAGGATGTAACGGGAAGGCTGTCGTCGCGGCTAAATGCACAGTTCAATGCCTCCTCTCTTCAGATCGTTCGACTTTCGACCTGGTGTTTCCTGTGATCATTGCCTCCGAATGGAAGACTGGATGCCCAGAAAGAGCTTCGCATCGCATGGCTGGATTTGCTTGCATGCTAAGTTGCCATGCCGCCTTCTCCACGTCTTGAACCGATGCAATTGTCCCGCACTGTGAATAGCGCCGGCGGCTTCTATCGCTCCGAATGGAATCAAGATCCGTGCACCGCACGATGATCAACGGCGACATGAGTCTGGCAGTTCTTGGGACAGACGCGCGCACACGCTCCGCAGCCGATACAGCGGCCGGGATAATCAATGACCATGATCACGCGACTGAGCTCACCATTAAAGTCGTCCTCGCCATCACAGACACCGAGCATTTCGCCTGCCTCGTCGATGCCGTAGGGATGCATGACCTCGCGAGAGCAGACCTTGAAGCAGCGACCGCAGCCGATGCACATCGCAGGGTTGATCGAATCTAAATATTCCGGCATCCATCGGGATCCGTCGCGAGCCACGAATGCGCTTGTCATAGATTCCTCCGATTTAACGAGTTCTGTCGATGATAAATGTTTCCGCCGAAGGCCCGCCGATTGCCCGCCGACACGCGTTGCGTGTCGCGTCGTAGATGACAAAGAATCCGGCCGATTCTAACTCCGCATTCAGTCCCTTCACATCTTGCGTGGGCTCTTCTCAAAGCGCCCACCTGCCGTTTCGGCCGCTGTTGATAGAATCTGCCATTGAAGAGCGAGAGGCGACGAATTGATCTCATTTTGCGATTCCCGCGCGTCGGTTGGGTCAAGTCGGCCAAGTGTTCGGAGGGCGGTTAGCCTGAATGATGTTCGCGAGGTCAAAGATCATGTCGCGGGTTCCCCGGTATAATATTGTAAGCTTGTGCTGGCTGCCGACGCGGTCGAACATGGGCAAACCAACCCGCATCAGCGGAACGCCGAGACGCTTGGCAGCTTCTCGGCCGTGCGAGTGTGTGACGATAAGATCGGCCGTTGCGCCGAGACTTTCCAGATCACCGAGATCGCCGACTTTGACGGTCTTCGCCGGTACCATCTCGAGTGCTTTCGAAGTGCCGGTCGTGGTGACCGCGGCCGCAATTTCCGCACCCATGGCGGTAAAAAAATCGGAGAACTGGAAGAGTTGATCCGGCTCGGAGGCGATTGCGATCTTCTTGCCTGCCATATGGGAATGTCCGTCGAGCATGGCATCCTGCAGCTGCATTCGGTTGCGGCGGACATTGAGCGGTGTCTGTTTTCGCGACACAGCGGCAAGCACGCGAATAAAGCGATCGACGTTCTCTAGACCCGTCAGCGATCTAAACAGCACGTACGGCACGCCGGTTAATCTCTGCAGCGCTTCAGCCGATCGCCGCATATGCTCACCGATTGCAATGCACTGCATGGTCGTACCGAGATCGCGGATCTCCTCCACTTTCGTGCCGCCATACGTTGCCGGCATCCATTGTTCGGGGACGGAGCCGTCGAGTGCTCCGGATACGTCGGGCAGAATAACCGGGTCGAGCCCGAAGCTTACGGCCGTCTCGCGCAAATGTTCAATATCAGCTACTGTTAAGTTGCAGCCAGGCAAGATCGCGACCTTCCCCGGATCACGATACTGCTTGTCAGGTCGCGTTATTGCCTCGATCATGGCGGTAACAGCTTTGGACCAACCCTCCTCTATGGCGCCGTCAAAGTCCGGCGTTTTGGCGACGACCACTTCGGTCCCCATAAGTTCTATCGCCCGCCTGCGCTTGATGTTTTCGACATCACCGGCGGCATCCTCGTCGCGGGCCTCTACCGATGCGGTCGTGCATATTCCGATTAGTCGTGGCCTCGTGCGGGCTTTGAGGCTGAGAATTGCCTCTTCGAGACGATCTGCGCCGCCGACGATTGTCGCGGCTTCGTTCATAGCCGTCGTTTGCAGCGGGATCGCTTCATTGAAATGCCTCACGAGTAGTGCGAGCGCGAAGCTCGTACATCCCTGGCTGCCATGGAGCAGAGGTATTGCGCCGTCAACGCCCAGAAAGGCGAAGGCAGCACCAAGCGGCTGCGACGACTTCAGGGGGTTGACCGCCGCCGACTTGGTTTGAGATACGACGCGTGCCATAGTACGACCTCAACATTCTTTGCGAGTCATCTCGCGGTTTTGGTTCGACGCGCTTACGCTTCTCTTTTCGCTCGCTTTTCAACGACCAAGCCCGGCTCCCATGGCGCCGGCTCGCGCACCTGCGGCCAAATCGGATTGTGAATTGCCAGGTCAATTTGTCGGGCAAGTTGCACCATTCCCTCATAGCCAGCGTAAGCGTGATGACGCTCCTGGTTGATGTCGAGCCAGGGCAGTTTTGCCTTTAGCGCTATATACTGGGTGCGTCCGCCCGACAGCATGATGTCGGCCTTTCTCTCGAGTAGAAGCGAGAAAAGCTCGCGCGGCGACATCGTCTCGAACAGGAGGTTCTCCTCCTTCAGGGTCTGTTTCACTCGCTCCCTATCTTCGAGCGTCGATTTCTTGACTGATGTGCCGACGATCTCCATGCCGATCTCCATCAGGGCATGGACGACCGACCAGGATTTCACGCCGCCTGTATTTAGAAGTACGCGCTTGCCCTCAAGGCGAGGTCGGTACGCTTCTAGCCTCTTCCACACCTTTTCCTCTTCCTTCGCTACAAGGATTTCCGTGCGCTGCAAAAGCGAGGGGTCAGCACCCTTCATTACAAGCAGATCGGCGATCCGCCGGAGCGCCTCCGAGGTGCCGGAAATGCCATAGAAGGAGCCCTCGAAAAATGGAATGTCCCACCGCTCCTGCATCTTACGTGCTAACGAAACGAACGCTGTCGAACACACCGTCATCGCTGCGCGTGAGCGGTGGGCGGAGGCGACTTGCAGATATCGCGCGTCTCCGGGAATACAGGCGCGGACGCGGATGCCGAGCTTATCCAAGAGCGGCTTCACCTGCCAGAACTCACCAGAGAGGTTAAATTCGCCGAGTATGTTGATGTCGCAAAGGCCTGGCTCATTGGGCTCCACAGTACCTATGACATGCTTGAGCAGCGCCTCGCCCGCTAGCTTGTTGCCGAGGTTTTTAGATCCGACAAAACCTGGCGCATTGACCGGCACCACCGGCAAGGCAAATTCGTCTGTCGCTCGCTTGCAAATAACGTCGATGTCGTCACCGATCATCGCTGTAACGCAGGTTGAATAGACAAAGATTGCCGCGGGCGCATACCCATCCTTGATTTCCCGGATCGCTTTAAAGAGCTTCCGTTCACTGTGGCCCATTACGATGTCGATTTCCGTAAGATCAGTCGTGAAGCTCGTGCGCCAAAGTGTTGGACCTGACGAGGCAGCGCCACGGTTGTCCCAGGAATTTCCCTCGCAGGCGAGCGGTGCGTGAATCAGATGTGCGACATCGGTGATCGGCTGCAGTGCGACCTTGGCGCCGTCGAAAGCGCAACCGCCGACGGCCGTTCCCGGGGCCATTGGCCTCGCGCAATTCCTTCGGCGCCCCTTCGGACCCTTGCTGCCGCCCCTTTCACTCGCGAGCTCGTGGAAGGCGTCTTTGATTTTGGCGTTGAGCGAGGACATTCGTCTGCCTTCAAATCTGGTGGAGAGAAAGGCCGCCTGACCCCGTTCTTAGCGAGTGAGGTCATACGAATAGTCTGTCACACCCGCGTGCATTGTTTCGCGATCGAGGGTGTCGAAGATCTTGTCCAGGATCGTCGTTAAAAGACGCAGTCCGCCCTGGTAACCCATGAGGGGGAATCGATGATGATGGTGCCGATCGAAAATTGGAAACATCAGCCGAACCAATGGGGTGCCGGTGTCCCGCTCGAGATACTTCCCGTAAGAATTGCCAATCAGAAGATCCACCGGCTCGGTGAAAAGCAGCGAGCGCAGTGCCCAGAGGTCCTTGCCTGGCCAAACCTGTGCATTCTTCCCGAAGGGCGAGGATGCGAGGAGTTCCTTCATCTCGTTCTCCCAAGCTGAGGTGCCGTTTGTGGCGAGGCAGTGGATTGGTTCGCCGCCGGTCTCCATGATGAAGCGCGCCATCCCAAAAACGAAATCTGGATCACCGTAAATCGCGTATTTTTTTCCATACAGCCAAGCTTGGCTGTCCGCCATCGCGTCAATGAGTCGCCCGCGCTCCAGGCGGATCGTCTCGGGAATTTCTCTCCTGGAAATCACAGATATCGCCATCAGGAGTTCGTCGGTAGCTTCGACGCCGAGAGGGTAGCGGAAGGAGGTCGTCGCTTGTCCAACGTCTCTGCAGTAATCTAACGTCTTGCGAGTGTTGTAATATTGCAGGGACAACGTCCCCTCCGCGTTCAACGCCGCCTTCACGTCATTGATTTTGGTCCCCCCGTCATACATCCTAAAGTTGCCATCGGAGGGGGTATCGAACTGATCTGATGCGTCCTGGATGAAGATGTAATTCACTTGCATCAAATTGAGCAGGCGTTTTAATTCGCGATTGTTCCCAACGCAGAAGCCATCAAATCCAGGAATGATGTTGATAGAAGCGGTCGCTTCACTTCGCGCGGTGCCCCTCCAGAAATTCTCCAGCACACCTTTTACCATGCTGTCGTAGCCATCGACATGGCTGCCGACAAAGGCTGGTGTGTGGGCGAAGGGGACATCGAAATCGCGCGGGACCGAACCTTCGCTTTTGGCATTTTCGATGAAACCATGCAGGTCATCTCCGATGACCTCTGCCATGCATGTGGTCGACACCGCGATCATCTTCGGGTTATAAAGCTTGTATGTGTTGGCGAGACCGTCGACCATATTTTTCAGGCCGCCAAATACAGCCGCGTCTTCTGTCATCGATGACGAGACCACCGATGACGGTTCCTTGAAATGGCGTGATAGGTGCGATCTGTAGTAGGCAACGCAACCTTGGCTGCCATGGACGAATGACATCGTTCGCTCGAATCCCGCCGCTGCGAAAACCGCGCCGAGTGGCTGACAGGCTTTGGCTGGATTGACGACAAGGGCTTGGCGGGCCAAGTTTTTCTCTCGGTATTCCCAGGTCTTCGTGAATTCGCGCTGCTCTGACACGACCTGATCCGGGTGTGGGCGTTCGAATTTCAGCTTTTTCTCGGCTAACATTTGCCTATATTCCGGCTCGCAGAACAAAGGCGCATGGTCGAGAGCTTTCTCGGCTGATTGCGGCATAGGGTCACCTCTTTCGATCTGGCTGCGACATGGAGGAGGTACAGAGACCTTCGATCCGGGTAAGGCCTCCGCGGTTTCTTCGAGAAATTCTAGGTTCTCATGCTAGGGCCACTCCCGCCAAAGCGCGGTCATTCTTCCAGGGCGCATGGTAAAGACCCCAAACGGGATTGTTGATGGCCATGTCCATGTCCCGGGCGAAAATCGAGAAACCGTCATAACCGTGATACGGACCAGAATAGTCCCACGAGTGCATCTGACGGAACGGAATGCCCATTTTCTGCACCGGGTATTTTTCCTTAATGCCCGACCCGACGAGATCCGGCCGAATTCCCTCAATGAATTTCTCTAGTTCATAGCTAGTCACGTCGTCGTAGATCAGCGTACCTTCCTTTACGTAGTGGCTGGTGCGCTGATAGTCGTCGCCGTGACCAAATTCGTAGCCGGTTCCTACGATTTCCATTCCGAGGTCCTCATAGGCGGTAATGACGTGACGAGGACGCAGTCCGCCGATGTAGAGCATCACCCGTTTGCCAAAGAGGCGCGGCCAATACTTGTCGACCACAGCCGAGACGAAGGGTCGGTATTTGGCGATGACTTTTTCGGTTCTATCTTCGATCTCCGGACCGAAATGCTTGGCTATGTTGCGCAGCGAGGCTTCGATCTGGAATGGGCCAAAGAAATTATACTCCATCCATGGAATGCCATATTTTTCCTCCATGTGCCTGGAGATGTAATTCATCGACCGATAGCAGTGAATGAGGTTGAGCGTAGCTCGAGGCGCGCGCTCCACTTCGGCGAGAGTTGCATCTCCCGACCAATTGCCGACCACGCGCAGTCCGATCTCTTCGAGCAGGATGCGCGATGCCCATGCATCGCCGCCAATGTTATAGTCGCCTATGACATTTACGTCGTAGGGACCCGCCTCGAATTTAAAGTCTTTCTTGTCGAAGACCCAATCTCGAATTGCATCGTTCGCGATGTGGTGGCCAAGCGATTGCGACACACCACGGAAGCCTTCGCAGCGCACCGGCACGACGGTCGTCGTGTGTTCTTTGGCCTTTTTTCGCGCCACCGCCTCAATGTCATCGCCAATCAGACCGATCGGACATTCGGACTGCAGGCTGATGCCATTGCTTAACGGGAAAAGTTCAGCAATCTCGTCGATGACCTTTTCCAGTTTCTTGTCACCGCCAAAAACGATGTCCTTCTCCTGGAAATCGGAGGTAAATTGCATGGTCACGAAAGTGTCGATGCCTGTCAGACCGACGTAATAGTTGCGACGTTGCGACCAGGAATATTGACCACAGCCCACAGGCCCGTGTGAAATGTGAACCATATCCTTGATCGGTCCCCAGACAACGCCCTTTGAACCGGCATAGGCGCATCCTCGGATCGTCATCACGCCAGGAACAGACTTGATGTTCGACTTTACCTCGCACTCGCTAATTGCGTTTGGGTCCTCGCCGGCGCCCTTTTCGCTCATTGCCACGCTAAGATGTTTACTACGGCGCTTCGCTGCTTTGCCCGGATATTGCGACAGCACGTCTGATATAAGCTTCGCATGGAAGTCACTGTCATTGTCGTATTTGAGGCTCATTGAACCTACCCCTTACAAATTCCGGATG
Organism: Rhizobium sp. 25PS6; assembly: GCF_032464655.1. NCBI lineage: Bacteria > Pseudomonadati > Pseudomonadota > Alphaproteobacteria > Hyphomicrobiales > Rhizobiaceae > Rhizobium > Rhizobium sp. 25PS6. The sequence goes on along the minus strand of NZ_JAWDIV010000028.1, from coordinate 37,727 downwards.
AAAACCTCCCTCGCGGGATGGCGGGCGCTTTGCCTGTCGCTGCGCGCTCGTGTCAGTGTGATCACGGGGCAGCTATCAACCTGGCATCCCTGGCTTGAAGTTCGGCAAGCATCTGCTCATCGGTTTTCATGATCCCGAAATCGAGAAGCATGTCCTCAAGTTCTTCCATAGTGATGGGGGTCGGGACGGTGCCTTTGCCAGAATTGTCATGTATTCTTTGGGCAAGTGTGCGGTACTCGGCCGCTTGCTGAGAGTCCGGCGCATATTGGATCACCGTCATCTTTCTAAGTTCGGCATGTTGGACAATGTTGTCGCGTGGTACGAAGTGGATGAGCTTGGAATTGAGTTTGGCAGCCAGCGCTTCGGCGAGGTCGAGTTCGCGGTCGGTCTGACGCTCGTTACAAATGAGGCCACCCAGGCGCACGCTGCCGCCTGCAGCATATTTCAGGATGCCCCTGGCGATATTGTTGGCGGCATAAAGCGCCATCATTTCGCCGGACATGACGATGTAGATTTCCTGAGCTTTGTTTTCACGGATCGGCATCGCGAAGCCGCCGCACACAACGTCACCGAGCACGTCATAAGACACGTAGTCGACATCGTTGTAGGCGCCGTTCTCTTCGAGAAAGTTGATCGACGTGATAACGCCGCGTCCCGCGCAGCCGACGCCTGGCTCCGGGCCGCCAGACTCCACGCATTTGATACCTTTATAGCCTACCTTGAGCACGTCTTCGAGTTCAAGATCTTCAACCGAACCCCTCGTTGCTGCGAGATCAAGAACCGTATCCTGGGCCTTCGAGTTCAAGATCAGGCGCGTAGAGTCCGCCTTAGGGTCACAGCCAACGATGAGGATCTTCTGTCCATGGTCCACGAGGGCGGCTAGCGTGTTTTGGGACGTAGTGGACTTGCCAATTCCGCCCTTTCCATAGAATGCAATTTGACGCAGAGCTGCCATGTGTGGCGTTCCTTCGTGTGTTCGAGGCGATGCGGTTATCCCGCAACGCGGATGCGGAGGTGGTCCCGCTGCCTCGCAATAGCTCTCAAGATTCGTGCCAAGCGGTCCGATTGAGCTGACGAACAATAATTCGCCGCGATTCCAGCTATGTGGGCGCAAAATACGGGATTGAGAACAAGAACGCTTGTCACGTAACCGACAAAGGTGATGACAATGTCGAAATAGATTGTCACCCTCTGAGGGCCAATGAATGGTGGCCGTTTGTGCAATATCTGACCAACCGGCAGGATGTCTCATTTATCCATGCGTAGCTTCTAGGACTTTGTAGAGCAGCCATCACCAGACCGGCCGTAACAAATTCTGATCACTTGCCGCAAAGCGCTGTCTCCGGCGATGAAAAGCGCCATGCCGCGTCTGGTGCCTGCATAGGGTTAACGTCCTACTCTGCTGTCCATTATGATAGTGGCAGTGATGTCAACGAAGCTCTCGCCCCCGCACACACGGTCAGCAATCATGACCCTTAGACGACGAAGAAGGCGCCACTTGTGACAACACGTCGTACGGCATGGTCCAAGTTACCTAATAGCTGCTTCTTCAAGGGCACCCGCCCGGCGTAGATCGTTCAGAAAGCTCCGCTTTTCAGTAGCGTCCCATCCTTCGCCAACTTCAGAACAAATGATCTGCTCGTAATTTTCGAGGCCTTCGCCGAGTACCATTTCTCGCGTCAGGGATCTAAGTTGGCAAATTCCAAATGGCCTATTTAGTGGGGTACGTCATGAGTTACGGCATTGTCGCTCCTTTGTCGGTTACGTGACAGGCATTTTTGTTCTCAATCCCGTATTTTGCGCCCACATAGCTGGAATCGCGGCGAATTATTGTTCGTCAGCTCAATCGGCCCGCTTGGCACGAATCTTGAGAGCTATTGCGAGGCAGCGGAACGGCCTCCGCATCCGCGTTGCGGGATAACCGCATTGGTTTGAACACGTTAAGGAGTACCAGGCATGCCCGACTTAAAGGTAGGAGAGACCGCCACGAACCCACTCCAGATCGTTGATTGAGGGTGCTAGGGTGATGCCGCTAGCGACGAACCAAAAAGGAGCAAGATATTGACCCTTACAGAAGCTGTCCAGCCGTGTCGGGTTCAGAGAACCTGTGTTCGCAATGCAATACGAAACCAGAGGTTGACCGGTCCCAAATTACCGCATCCCAAACTCAAACAGCGACGAAGGACACAAAAATATGGCCCTTGAAGTTTCATTCCTATTTGGTGGTATCTCAACAGAGTATGACGGATCCATTACTTCCTTAATAAATGTCATCTCCTCCTATTTAGCTCTCAGCGATGAAAAGCGACCATTCGCTGTGAAACATCTGTATCACATTAGCCGAAACGATGGTCTTGTCCGCACAATCCCATTCTGCAGTGTGCTTACAATCGAGAAGCTTCAGGCCTATCTTTCCGACACTAGCACTCTCCCTGGAGATACACTGCTTACCACCTTTGATTCGATCAAATCTCGCGATGAATACGTCGTGAATTTGTTGCACGGACAGTTCGGAGAGGACGGAGGCGTCCAGACGCTCGCGGCGCTTGCAGGTCTAAGAGGCACTTTCGGCGACCCACACGTCGCGTCGTTGACGATGAATAAATACGCAATGTCGGCCTTCGTATCCTCGGTATTGCCCGCTGAACTCGTAAGAGTGCCAGAGACAACACTCGTAACACCGGCAAACGTTGCCGATTCATTAGAAATCGTGAAGTCATTGAGGCACTCGATCGTAGTGAAGCCGAATTCACTTGGTTCATCACTATTTGCCAAGTTATTCCATGAGCCTTCCAATTCGAAGACGGAGATTGAGGCCCTTCTTCACACGATATTTGCCCACGATAAGGCAGCGCTTATTCAAGAGTTCATTCCCGGTGACGAGTATACATGTGGCTGTATAATAGGATCGCGTATGATCACAACACTTCCGATCGTAAAACTCGAAGCGGATATGCAATTTTGTGGGCGCGACCAAAAATACTCTAGCAGAATCGCCAAGAAAAAAGTAATAAGCGACAATAGTGATATTTTCTTCAGGCTACAGTCAATAGCACAAAAGATCGCTTCTTCACTCGATTTTTACAATATGGTGCGATTCGATTTCAGAGTTTGCAAGGAATCGAATATTTGGTTCTTGGAATGCAATTACATTCCCGGGCTAGCTGAAGGTAGCTCATTCGAAAAAATGCTTCACCGTCATGGCATGACAGTCATAGACCTAATAGCGCGCGTCATGGCAGACTCAAATCCTTATCGAAAGCCTGGCCATTATATCGAATACGAGCGTGTTAATGAGTCTTGAACAGGGGAGGCTCGGCGTCGCCAGACGATCGAGGACCTTCTCACCCTCGAGGTGGAGAGGCCTTGGCAGGCCTCCAATACCTACGCTGACGCAGCAACAGCACTTTGAAAGCGGTCGCGATATGAACCACATGGAATTCCTCGCGCAGACCCCGTCCGTAGATGCGCCGACGCTTTGGTCATTCGTGAAGATGCACGGGTTGGAAAACTATTTCGTGATTGTCGATCGGCGTGAGGTCGCAAAGCCGTTTGACGTCGAGGACATCGTCAGGATTTGCAGTACAAACGTCGGAGCTGGCGGCGAACAACTGCTCACGATCGAACGACCCTCCGACGAGGGACGAAAGGCAGGCGCTTACGCGCAGATGAGAATCTTCAACATCGACGGCAAGGAAGTCGGTGCGTGTGGGAATGCTACGCGCTGCGTGGCTTACTTGTTGCTTGAAGAGACGGAGACTGAGGAAGTCCTGATCGAGACCAAGTCCGGGGTGCTGCAATGCTGCGGAGCAGGTCTTCGGCAGATCAGCGTTAAATTGGGGCCGATTAGCCTGGACTGGCAGCAAATCCCGTTGAGCCGCGAAATCGATACCCGTCATGTCCTTTTGACAAGCGGACCTCTTTCCAATGGGGTCGCGCTGAACATTGGCAATCCGCATGCTGTGTTCTTCGTCGATCAACTCGTCGTCGACGACATCCCGACCTATGCCCCGGTCGTGCAGAACGATCCGCTTTTCCCGGAAGGCGTCAACGTTGGCGTGGCCCAGATCGTCGACTCGCAAACCATACGCCTCGCCGTGTGGGAGCGTCCCGGCATTCTCACCAAAGCATGCGGGACCGGGGCTTGCGTTGCCGTCTATGCTGCGAAGATGCGAGGTCTCGTGAATTCTCCCAAGGTCACGGTACACCTTCCCGCGGGCGAACTTCAGATCGAGCTTGTCGAAAACAACATGGTGATCATGACCGGTCCTGTCGCTTTCTGCTGCCACGGTTTCATTGAAGGAGGAAATCCCAGCACTCCTGTGCTGGCATTGGCATGAGCTGATGGGCCGTTCTCCAACCATAAAAGGGGAATGCGATGACTATCATAATAATCAGCGCGATTCTTTGTATCGCGGTCCGCCCCGATGACATCCCAAAAACGTGAAGCGATGCGGAAGATCGTTGTAGCAGTGCAATAGGGACCGCCATCAGAACCAAGGAATGATAAGGCAATGAAGGTAACTGCATCGTATCCCCACGGTGACGGCCGTCTTGTGATGTGAAGCCGAACATTGGAAGTCCTGGTGGTAGCACTGGGAGTAGTCCTATGACGAAGCAGCATATTGAGGTGATCACGTCGGTCGAGCGTCGACGCGTTGTCTCGGATGTGGCGCGCTCGGCCGGGATTCATGTCAGTCAGCTATTCCGGTGGCGCAAAGAGCTCTGCCAAATGTCAGCGCCGTCCCTGCCGCCATTTGTCCCGATTGAGGTCGTGACGGCATTGCCACCACCCGATCCCGTGGAACCGGCACCACGGGCGCGCAAGAAGACAAGTATCGTGACGATCGAGCTTGGCCGCGGCCGGCGCATCCGAGTGGACAGCGATGTTGATACTGAGGCGCTCGGGCGGATCTTGGATGTTGTGGAGCGGCGATGATCCCGGTTCCGAACGGTGTGAAGGTGTGGCTGGCGACGGGCTATACGGACATGCGGCGGGGATTTCCTGGCCGGTCGCTGATGGATACGGCCGATCGGCTTCCCGACGACCTTGCCAGCGCGCATGCGATGATCCTCGCCGAGCGCGCGGCACGCCGTGAAGCCGAGGCCGTTGCTGCCCGTGCCCAGGCGGTGAACTCACATTCGGATGCGCTGATTGCCCGGCTGAGGCTGGAGATCGAGAAGCTCAGGCGCGACATCCACGGCAGCCACTCGGACCGGAAAAGTGAGCGCTATGCCCGTGAAGGCATCGACCTCAGCCTCTCGACGCTTGCCGACCAGGTTGGCGCTTGCACCGCGGTCTTGAAGTCGCTGCATGGCTTGATCGAAACGCATGTGCTGGCCGCCGAGCGTCTGCATGGCGATGACACGACCGCGCCGATCCTGGCGAAGGGCAAGACCGATACCGGGCGCATATGGACCGATGTCCGGGATGATCGGCCGTTCGGCGGAACATCACCGCCAGCAGCTCTCTATTATGTCTCGCGCGATCGGCGGCAAGAACACCCGGAACGGCATCCGAAGACCTTCACCGGCATTCTGCAGGCTGATGCCTATGGTGGCTACAATCCGCTGTTCAAGGCGGAGCGCCATTGCGGTCCGCTGACCCAGGCATTGTGCTGGTCGCATTCGCGTCGCAAGTTCTTCGTGCTTGCCGACATCGCTACCAACGCCAAACGGGGAAGAACGCGACGCCGATCTCGCCGATGGCGCTCGAGGCCCTGAAACGGATCGATGCCCTGTTCGATATCGAGCGTGACATCAATGGTCTCGCTGCAAGCGAAAGACTGGCGCGATGTCAGCGGGACAGCCGTCGTCTTGTCGAAGAGCTTGAGGCTTGGATGCGGGCCGAGCGGACAAAGCTGTCGCGCAGTTCACCGGTCGCCGAGCCAATCGACTACATGCTAAAGCGCTGGGAGGGCTTCACGTCCTTCCTGGACGACGGTCGGATCTGCCTGACCAACAATTCCGCCGAACGCGCTCTGCGCGGCTTCGCTCTTGGCAGGAAGTCGTGGCTGTTTGCGGGTTCCGATCGTGGTGCCGATCGCGCGGCCTTCATGGCGACGATGATCATGACCGCCAAGCTCAACGATATCGATCCGCACGCATGGCTTGCCGATGTCCTGGCACGAATTGCTGGCATGCCGACAACAAAGCTTGCAGAGTTGCTGCCGTGGAATTGGACAGGTCCGCGTCCTATGATGGCGTTGGCATCATGACCGTCGATCGCATCGCCAGGCTACATATCCAACTCGAGGATATCGACCCTTTGATCTGGCGCAGGGTCGAGGTTCCATTCACGATGAGCTTGAAGGGGCTCCACGATGTCATTCAGGCCGTGATGCTGTTCGAGGATTATCATCTGTTCGAGTTCGAGGCTGGTGGGCGGTGTTACGATGTGCCGGATCCAGAAGACCTCTATGAACGCAAAACCTTCGCGTTCGCAACGTCCGCATCGCGGCACTCATCGAGCGTGGGATCGTGACCTTTAGCAACACCTATGACTTTGGTGATAACTGGCGGCACACTATCACGGTCGAGGCAGTGGAGGATGGAAACCCCAGCATCGAATATCCGCGCTTCATCGATGGTGAGCGCGGAGCGTCGCCGGAAGTAGGTCTGACCGGTCTGGTTACTATTCTCACCACTCCCAGCTCAATATGTAGGCGGCGTGGTCGCGCTGAGAATTCCGCTCTGTCGGTCATCGACGTCGCGGAAGCGGTGAGGCAGACGGCTATCGAAATAATAGCCGCCGCCTTGCTGGGCAAAATGAGAAACTGACCCCCTAACGAAATCAAGAATGCAGGACGGAGATTTGCTTCAGGCTGATGATGTGGTGGCAATGTTGCGGCTGCATGAGCTTGGTTGGGGCGCCAAGCGATTATCGAAGGAATTCGGCTGCGCCCGGAATACGGTTCGGCGATATCTGCGAGAGGGCGGCGTAGCGCCTTTCAAAAAAAACCGGTTCGCCGGACGGCTTTCGATGGACTTGATGATTGGCTGCGCGAGCGTTTCTTCCGGCACGATGGCAACGCAGACGTGATCCGCAAGGAGCTGGCGGCCGAGCACGGCATCATCATCGGCCTGCGCTCAGTGGAATTGAAGGTTCGACATTGGCGGCGAGAATTGAAAGCTCAAAAACGTGCGACAGTCCGCTTTGAGACGGCTCCCGGCCATCAAATGCAGATCGACTTTGGGGACACGAAGGTATGGATCGGCGGCGAGCGCGTTCGCATCCATGTCTTCGTCGCAACGCTAGCTTACTCGCGGCGTTTGCATACGCGGATGGAAGGCGCTTTCCTAATCGACAATGCGAAGGCGCTCGTCGAGCATCATGATGCGGCGACACGAGAAGTGAGGTCCAACGAGCGTCTACATACCTTTGCTCGATATTGGGGCTTCACACCACGGGCTTGCGCGCCCTCTAGAGCACGTACGAAGGCAAGGACGAGCGCGGTGTCGGCTACGTCAAGAAGAACGCGATCGCTGGTCGCCACTTCGAGAGCTGGGCCGCATTCGAGGCGCATCTGGATCGGTGGACGCGAGAGGTTGCCGATCAACGCGAACATGGCACCTCCGGCATCAAACCGGCAGACCGTTTTGTCGATGAGGCCAAGGCGCTACGCCCACTGGCAGGTCGGGCATGCTTCCATACGTCTTCCATGAAGGCAGACGCGCTATCGCATGACTATCGTCATGCCCGAGAGGGCGATATCAGCCAAAAATTCTAGCATGAAATCGCCGCCGATACCGACAAAAGCCATCAGACTGCGCCGCCAATCACAAATTCAACGATATTTCGAGCCTTCCAGATGTTCGCCGGATTTTGCGGGACGGTTTCAACCACATTGAAGATCAAAGGGACCGCAATTTTTCAACTACTTCGTTTGCAACCTGACGCATCACACCCACAAAAAGATCGGCGTGAGTGGATCTCAGTGCCTTGGCCGGTCTCCACAGATTCAGTTGGTACGGCACAGGCACACTAAAGCGACGCAGGGCAACGCCTTTCGCGGCATAGTGGGAAGCTGTCAAAGGATTGACGATGGAGACGCCAACTCCGGAAGCGACCATCGAGCAGACGCCTGTGGCCGTCGTTGCTTCCACGCAATATCTTCGAGAGATGCCCTCGGCCTCGAAGATCAGATCGATCTTACGGCGGTACGGATCCTCTTGAGCGAAGTAGACGAAATCAGTGCCTTGGAAATCCTTCGGCTCCAACGCGCTCTTGGACGTAAGGGCATGGTTGCGAGGAAGCACGCATACGACTTCACCAACATCGATGGTTTCCGTGGTCGCATTATCGGCTTCGAAGCTCCCTTCCGTCAAACCTATGTCGAACATCTGGGTGGTCAGATCGTGCCGCAGTTGAACTTCCTCGAGAGAATGTATCGATAGATGGACTTGCGATCGACTTTTCAGGAAACGTTCTGCGACCAATGGTAGGAACGCCTCGGCATAGGCGGGAAGGCTCGCGATCCTCAAGTGAGCCGCGTTATGTTGCTTAATAGCTAATGCAACGCGGCTGATTTCCTGCATCCCCACGAAAGACCGGCTTACGGCGGAGTGAAGAAGTAGAGCTTGATTGGTCGGAGAAAGGCGCTTGCCGAAGCGATTGAAAAGTTCGAAGCCGAGATAGGCTTCAAGCTCCCGAAGCTCTCTGCTAACCGTCGGCTGCGAGGTGCCGAGCGTCTCCGCGGCAGCAGTAGTGCTCTTGTAGATCATTACAGCATTGAAAATTTCAATCTGACGCTGACTCAGTCGCATGAAGCCCACCTCCTATATATCACGAATGAATTAGAGGTGATCAAATTAGTATTTTGTCACGTTTTTGTCATCTGCAAAGATCAGATCAAGGAATTGCTAATAATGCGAGACGCAGATGACACTTCTGAACGAAAATGAACGCGCAGCACGATCGTCAGCGCTCCACCACGACAGCGTTTCTTATGAGAATGGTCAACTGTTTATCGAAGAGATGTCGGTTGGCAAAATAGCCGATGCAATTCCAACACCGTTCTACTGCTACAGCGCCTTTACGATCACCAACGCCTACCGACTATTGGCCGACAAGCTCGGCGCGTCACGAACTCTGATCTGTTTTGCCGTCAAAGCGAATAGCAACGTTTCAGTGCTGCGACTGCTCTCGGGTCTAGGTTGCGGTATGGACATTGTATCAGGGGGCGAGTTGGAGAGGGCGTTCGCCGCCGGCGCGCCGCCGTCCAAGATTGTTTTTTCCGGCGTCGGCAAAACCCGAGCGGAGATTTCTCGCGCCTTGGAGGTCGGCATCCATCAGATCAATGTCGAATCGCCCGCCGAGCTCGATGTAATCCGCGACATCGCTCGATCGCTCGGTCGTAGGGCGCCTATCGCCTTCCGGGTAAATCCCGACGTCGATGCAAAAACCCACGCGAAAATTAGCACAGGGAAAAAAGGAGACAAGTTCGGAATTCCGCTGGAGGAAATCCCGGAATTGTACGCGAGGGCCGAAGCTTCGGCCGAACTCGATGTGGTTGGTCTTGCTGTGCACATTGGATCACAACTCCTAGACCTGTCGCCTTACCGGGTAGCGTACGAACGGCTCGCGGACCTGGTCAAGGCACTACGGTCTTGCGGTCACCTAGTACGGCGCCTCGACTTGGGAGGTGGCTTGGGAATCTCCTACGATTTCGGAGCCGGGCCTGATGTCGGTGCGTACGCGAAGATTATCGAGGAAGCGTTCAATGACATTGATTGCGAACTCACCGTCGAACCCGGTCGGTGGCTTGTCGGACCGGCGGGCTTGCTGGTCACCGAAGTGCTATATGTGAAGAATACTGGCAATATGGCGACCGTCATCGTTGATGCCGCCATGAACGATCTCATGCGACCCTCGCTCTATAGCGCCATCCATCCGGTACTTCCGCTACAAGATATCAACGGTGGCGACTCTTCAACGTATCAGTTGGTCGGTCCTGTCTGCGAAACTTCCGATGTGTTCGGAAACTATGAAGGCCTACCCAAGCTTCGGGCGGGGGCTCGACTCGCATTCGGGTGCGCAGGCGCCTACGGGGCATCGATGGCTTCTACCTATAATTCCAGAGATCTGATCGCCGAAGTCCTTGTCGATGGCGCCCGGTTCCGGGTCATTCGGCGTCGCCAGACGATCGAGGACCTTCTCACCCTCGAGGTGGAGAGGCCTTGGCAGGCCTCCAATACCTACGCTGACGCAGCAACAGCACTTTGAAAGCGGTCGCGATATGAACCACATGGAATTCCTCGCGCAGACCCCGTCCGTAGATGCGCCGACGCTTTGGTCATTCGTGAAGATGCACGGGTTGGAAAACTATTTCGTGATTGTCGATCGGCGTGAGGTCGCAAAGCCGTTTGACGTCGAGGACATCGTCAGGATTTGCAGTACAAACGTCGGAGCTGGCGGCGAACAACTGCTCACGATCGAACGACCCTCCGACGAGGGACGAAAGGCAGGCGCTTACGCGCAGATGAGAATCTTCAACATCGACGGCAAGGAAGTCGGTGCGTGTGGGAATGCTACGCGCTGCGTGGCTTACTTGTTGCTTGAAGAGACGGAGACTGAGGAAGTCCTGATCGAGACCAAGTCCGGGGTGCTGCAATGCTGCGGAGCAGGTCTTCGGCAGATCAGCGTTAAATTGGGGCCGATTAGCCTGGACTGGCAGCAAATCCCGTTGAGCCGCGAAATCGATACCCGTCATGTCCTTTTGACAAGCGGACCTCTTTCCAATGGGGTCGCGCTGAACATTGGCAATCCGCATGCTGTGTTCTTCGTCGATCAACTCGTCGTCGACGACATCCCGACCTATGCCCCGGTCGTGCAGAACGATCCGCTTTTCCCGGAAGGCGTCAACGTTGGCGTGGCCCAGATCGTCGACTCGCAAACCATACGCCTCGCCGTGTGGGAGCGTCCCGGCATTCTCACCAAAGCATGCGGGACCGGGGCTTGCGTTGCCGTCTATGCTGCGAAGATGCGAGGTCTCGTGAATTCTCCCAAGGTCACGGTACACCTTCCCGCGGGCGAACTTCAGATCGAGCTTGTCGAAAACAACATGGTGATCATGACCGGTCCTGTCGCTTTCTGCTGCCACGGTTTCATTGAAGGAGGAAATCCCAGCACTCCTGTGCTGGCATTGGCATGAGCTGATGGGCCGTTTCTTTAGACAACCAAAAGGGGAATGCGATGACAACTAGAACTATCAGCCTGGCACTTAGCTTCGCGGCGATGGCCGTAACACAAGTCTCTGCAGTCCGCGCCGAAGACATTCCGGAAAACTTGAAGGGTTCCGGAGAGGTCGTTGTGGCAGTCGACGGCGGAAGCTACGAGGCGGCGCTTCGAAAGGCGTTCTTCGACCCGTTCACCAAGGATACGGGAATCAAGATCGTGGTCGTTCCCTCCAATCCCGGAAAGCTGCTTGCATCAGTAAAAGTCGGTCAGCCGGATGCGGATCTGACGTCCGTTTCCGGCGGCGAGTTTCCCGGCTGGATCTCGAAGGACGCCGTTGAGCCGATGGACTACAGCTTCTTCGCGAAAGAAACTCTCTCAGCAATGCCCGAGCAACTCGTGGACAAGAACGGCGTCGGAGCCCTGCTCTATTCCGCCGTTATCGCCTTCAATACCAACAAATTCACTGCCGATGGGAGGCATCCGGACAACTGGGTCGATTTCTACGATGTGAAGGACTTCCCGGGGAAGCGAGCGCTCCCGAAGTGTGAACGTATACTCGCGGGCGGTCTTCTGGCAGGCGCTCTGCTCGGAGACGGAGTTTCGCCGGCGAATCTGTATCCACTCGACGTCGATCGCGGCTTCGCGAAAATCAAGCAGTTTAGGCCCAACGTGGGACGTTGGTGGTCCGGTGGAGCGGAAGCTCCGCAGAGCCTCATCTCCGGAGACGCCGATATGGCAGTTTCCTTCAACGGCCGCATTGCCATGGCCAAGCAGGAAGGTGCGCCCATCGCCTTCACATGGAACCAGTCGCTTCTTCAGTATGATTACTGGGTCATAATGAAAGGCTCGCCGAACAAAGAAAATGCAAGCAAGTTTTTGGCCTATATCTCGCGGCCTGTCCCTCAGTCGCAGTTCGCACTGGCCATGCGCTACGGGCCTGTCAACAAGGAAGCTTTCGGTCTTCTTCCGAAGGAAATCGCTGCGGATCTCCCCGGAGCGCCGGAAATCGCCGACAAGCAAATCTTCGAAAACTACAAATGGTGGGCTGAGATGCGTCCCGATGGCCGGACGAACTACGACGACGCAATGAGTCGTTGTGTAGAGATGCTATCGCAATAGGACCAAGCATCGGAAACCACGAGTGCTACGACAATGAAGATAACTGCCTCATCGAACAGCGTTGCGTATGGAGAGCCTGGCATCTTCCGAGGCCACTTCTCCTTCGCCGACCCTCGTCTTTCAGGATACATGTGGCCTCTGTGCGAGATCCGTGGCGATCGTGATGGGCCGAGGCTTTGTATCTCGGCAGGCGTTCATGTGAATGAGGTCGCCGCTATCGAGGCTGCTGTTCGCCTTCAGAAACTGTTCGATCCCCGAAAAATTCAGGGATCGGTTTCGATTATCCCGCTTGTGAACCAGCCCGCACTGTACAAATACAGCGAATACGTCTGTCCCCTCGATGGAAAAAACATCAATTTCTCGTTCCCAGGCGACCCCAACGGCTCGTTTTCTGAGATCCTCTGTGACGCAATAATGAACGAGTGGTGCGTGGGTGCGGATTGCTACGTAGATATGCACGGAGGTGATCTTCGAGAAAACGTTTCCAAGTTCACCATCTTCCAGCACACGGACGACCCAGTCCTGGACGAACGTGCAAGACGGATGGCGATGTGCTTCGACGCCGAACTCGTCGTCGGCCTCCCCGTTGCTCATATACCGAAGCCAGGCCGCCCGCCGACAGGATTTGCCTCGAAGAACAGGCTCGCAATCATGTCGGAGGCCGGCGCGAATGGATTAGTTGACGAAGCCTCAGTGCAATTTCATGTCGACGGCGTCCTTAATGTCGCACGGGCTCTAGGAATACTCGACACGCCGTCAACCGAATTCCAACGAGCACGGGTTCCTTGTGACGACTATATCTGGGTGGCCTGTCCGACAGACGGGGAGTTTTACTCGGAGGTAGAGCCTGGCGACCGAATTCATAAAGATCAGCGGCTCGGAACTATCTGCGATCTGTTTGGGGAAACCGTCGCGGAGATTGCCGCGCCCGAAACAGGATTCTTGCTGTGGCGCATAACGCACCCCTCCATTCCGAATGGGTCGCCGGTGCTAGCGATCGCTGTGGAAGAACGAGCAGCGAGCCAGCGTAAGGGAGACATTCGAACACAGCAAAGCCAGACAACGATCAGGCCATGGCACGGGACCAACGTTCGATTTAAACCAGAGCTACTTCAAAAAAAGGGGAATACAGATGAAAACCACAACGATTACTCAATCACTCACCGCGGTTTTGTTGCTTGCTGCCCTGTCGGCACCCGCCAAGGCTGACGAAGTACCCGCAAATCTTAAAGGTACAGGCGAACTCGTCATCACTTCCGGCGGCGGCACCTGGGAAGCGGCGCAGAAGAAAGCCTTCTTCGATCCTTTCACACGTGACACCGGCATCAAGGTGGTGTTGGTACCGGAAGATCACGCCAAATTGCTAGCTTCGGTGAAGCTTGGCCAGCCTGAAGCCGACCTCACATCTGTTCCCGGCGGTGCTCTCGCCGGCTTCGTCGAAAAGGACGCCGTCGAGAAAATCGACTACAGCCTATTCGCAAAGGACACCCTTGCGGAAATGCCGGAGCAGATGAAGAACGAGAACGGTGTAGGTGCGCTACTCTATTCGGTTGGTGTCGCCTACAACACCACGAAGTTTCCGAAAGGCCAAGAACCGAAAAACTGGGTCGATTTCTATGACGTAAAGAAATTCCCAGGCGCGCGAAGCCTTCCCAAATGCGAAAAGCTCGTCGACGGCGGTTTGCTTGAAGGTGCGCTTATGGGCGACGGCGTCCCCGCTGACAAGGTCTATCCCATCGACATGGACCGAGCATTCGCGAAAGTGGCGGTACTGAAGCCCCATGTCGGTCGCTGGTGGGTCGCCGGTGCAGATGCCCCTCAGAGTTTGATCAGTGGCGAGGTTGATATGGCCGATGCCTACAATGGCCGTATCTTCGGCGCTAAGAAGGAAGGTGCGCCGTTGGAATTTTCCTGGGATCAATCCTTGCTTCAGTATGACTTCTGGGTCGTCATGAAGGGTTCCCCGAATAAGGAAAACGCCGAGAAATTCCTGGCATACGTTTCTCGCCCGGAACCACAGGCTGCGTTCTCAGAAGCTATCTCCTACGGCCCGGTCAACGAAAAAGCTTTCAGCCTCGTATCGAAAGAACTGCTCGATATCCTTCCAGGATCTCCCTCCATCGCAAAGAAGCAGGTCTACCAGGACTACAGATGGTGGAACACCAAGAATGCCGATGGACGCACGAACTGGGACGTAGCACTCGAGCGTTGCGTAGCTCTCCTGTCGCAGTGAGGTGGCGCGGGACGCGCCACCTCCTAACGAAGAATTCGATACACGCCGCTCGTCCTTGACGAGCAGCGAAGGAGAAAGGCATCATGGACGTGGCAGCTTTCAATCCCGTCGCTTCGGCGTCTGAGGGGCTGGCCGAAAGACAAAAACCGATGAACCGATCCAACCGCAAATTAAAGATGGGCAGCGTTGTCGCAGCCACTCCACTTCTCGTCTTGTTGATCGGGTTCCTTGTCATTCCGCTGTCCTACATCTTCTGGGGAAGTTTCGAAGGTACGAAGCTGAATTTCGCACATTACGGACGCGTGTTTGCCAGTGCCGTGAACTTCAACATTCTCCTTCATACACTTCGCGTAGGTCTTATTGTCACCGTGGTCTCGCTTCTGCTGGGCTACCCGGTAGCCTATCTCCTGACCAAGGTTCGCTCGCTCTCTCTGTCCATTCTGAGCGTCTTCATTCTGATCCCTCTCTTCACAGCCTTTTTGATCCGGACTTATGCCTGGATGATCATTCTGGGGCGTGAAGGGATCATAAATAACGCGCTGATCTGGCTTGGCCTGATCAGCGCGCCTCTGCAACTCCTAAACACCACCTTCGCGGTTGTAGTCGGTATGACACACGTCTTCGTGCCGATGGCCATCTTCACGATGTATTCAGCAATGGCACGTATCGACCACGATTACGCGCATGCGGCCCAGATCCTTGGGGCGAAACCCGTTCAAGCCTTCCTTCGTGTGTATCTGCCGATGACGCTGCCAGGCGTATTTTCGGCGGGAATCCTGATTTTCATCACCGCCATCGGCTTCTACATCACGCCAGCTCTCCTCGGTGGACCGAGCGACACGATGATTTCGCAACTCATTGTAGATCAAATGACGACGCTTCTGAACTTTGAACTCGGATACGCTTCGTCTATGGTCCTGCTTTTCGTCACGATCGCAATCCTCTTCGTCGCGAGCTTGTTCATTCCCCTCGAAATGATCTGGTCGTCGGCGACGAGCTCGCCGGATAGCGAGCCTCGTGCTGCGGCTCGCCTGCTTAAGCGCGCAAAGCGAATGCTTGCTCCACTCGTCGCCGCTATTGAGGGAGGCACCCATGCGGTCACAAGAGCCCTGCTCACCAAAAATGGCGGTTGGCTTTGGGCTTACACGGTCGCGATCCTAATGTTCCTCACAGCGCCCTTGATCGTCGTGGTGATTCTCTCATTTAGCTCTTCGCCGTTCGTGGTGTTTCCTCCCCCGGGTTTCTCGCTGCAATGGTGGCAAAAGTTGGCGAATGCTGCGGACTGGCACCAGTCCTTCTTCTTCTCGATCCAACTCGGGATCGCCGCGGCATTCGTCGCTACGATCATTGGGACCATGGGCGCCTTCTGGCTCGTGCGCACGAAGTTCTTGTTTAAGAAGATGCTCTTCCTGGTCTCACTGTCTCCTCTTATGGTCCCGGTTGTAATCATCGCAACGTCTCTCTATGTATTCGAGGCTCGTCTCAAAATCCTTGGAACCTTCACGGGCTTGGTGATCGGACATGTGTTGCTGTCCGTGCCCTACGTCATAGTAGTGATGGCCGCCGCATTAAGGAACTTCGACGCCTCACTTGAACCAGCTGCCGCAGTCCATGGCGCTCGTCCGCATCAGGTGCTTCGCCTTGTGACACTTCCGATTTTGAAGCCGGCTCTTCTCACGGCAAGCCTGCTCGCGTTCCTCACATCGTTCGACGAACTTCTTGTCGGCCTCTTCCTTCTGGGACGTCAGACACCGACGCTTCCAATCAAGTTCTGGGCCGATATCAAGTATCAGATCGATCCGCTTCTTAGCGCAGCATCCACTCTCATCGTCGTGCTCGTTACGGCATCGATAATTACAGTCCAACTGATCCGCGTGCGTTACGAAAAGCGCACTGCGGCCAGTACGGCCGAATGATCGGAGACAAATATGTCCACTAGCCTTGAAATGAAAAACATTCAGAAGTTCTATGGCCCTCTGCATGTGGTGAAAGACTTCGATCTCCACATCCAACCCGGGGAGTTCGTTACGTTCCTGGGACCATCGGGCTCTGGCAAAACGACCGCCCTCAAGATGATCGCCGGCTTCGAAACACCGACATCAGGTGACATCTTCCTGGGCACTCGGTCGATCGTCGATCTTCCCGCTTATGAGCGCGGAATTGGCATGGTCTTCCAGAACTATGCGCTCTTTCCGCATATGACGGTCGCAGAAAACGTCGCCTTCCCCCTCACAGTCCGGAAGACGCCTCGCAAAGACGTCGAGGAAAAGCTCGCAAAGGCCTTGCAACTCGTCAAGATGGATCAGTACAGCAGCCGCTATCCCAACCAACTATCAGGTGGTCAGCAGCAACGCATCGCCTTGGCCAGAGCGATCGTGTTCAATCCGAGCATCCTGCTTATGGACGAGCCGCTCGGGGCATTGGATCGGAATCTGCGAGAGCACATGAAGATCGAAATCATGCGGATTCAGAAAGAACTCAACATGACGGTTGTCTTCGTAACTCACGACCAGGACGAGGCGCTAACAATGTCCGACCGCATAGCCGTGATCAACGAAGGTCGGCTCGTGCAGGTAGATGACAGCAAAAGTCTTTATAGTAAGCCCAAAAACCGCTTCGTCGCGTCATTCGTTGGAGAATCGAACATGATTCCCTGTCGCGTCGATGAGGCGGAAAACGGAGCGGGCAAGGTGACGATGGCAGGGATTTCTACCTGCTCAGCACAACTGACGGGTCAGTCCCAGGGTGACGATGGTTGGCTCTTTGTTCGCCCAGAGCATATCGACATCACCCCTGTGTCAACGTCTTCCGAGGCACTGAACTCCGTCGCCGGCGTCATCGAGAACGTGCTCTTCCTTGGTGAGATGACCAGATACCACATTCGGTGCGGTGACGAAACCATCATCGCTAAGCGGCAAAACCGCGGTCAACCCCACTATACCGGTGGCACCTCGGTAACGGTGTCTTGGAAACCCGAGCATTGCGTCATGCTGAACTAACTGAGGCGGGCGGCGTCGCAATCGAGGATAAACGTCGGCTTTTGATCCGGACGTGTCCGGGCAATTAGCTACGACACTTCATCGGAAGGGGTTGAGGTATGGCCGAGCTAGTTGAACGGACATCCTTCTACTCAGCGCCTCTTCTTCAACGGGGACTACAGTTACAATGACCTTTAAGCTTGCAGTTGGCGGCATCGAGCATGAAACGAATACATTTCGGCTCCAAGACGCGAAGTCTTCCGACTTTGATGTGGTGCGGGGAGACGCGCTCATTCTTAAGCACGAAGGGGTGCGATCCTATCTAGGCGGAATGCTGGATGCTGCGGCTAGTTTAGGTGCAACAGTGGTGCCAACTTTACATGCGGATGACGAGCCTTCGGGTATCATTGACGCGGACGCCTATGCACAAATGGTCGATGATCTGCTTTTACACATCAAGAGAGCTCTTCCTCTCGATGCGGTAGCTCTGGCTCTACATGGCGCAGGGGTCGCCCATGGCGTGAGCAATATTGAAGTAGACATTTGCGAAAAGGTTCGGCAACTCGTCGGTCCAGAAGTGAAAATCGTGATAACGCTGGATCTGCATGGGAACTTAAACCCGAGATTATCTGAATTAGTCGACGCGGCATTTGGCACTCGCTACCATCCTCATACGGATATGTTCGAAAGGGGTCAGGACGCGGTAAATATCATCCCTAGACTGCTGGATGGCAGCGTTATTCCAGAACTGTATATTGAGAAGATCCCCTTCCTACTAGCGCCCGTCACAACAATGTATGGTGTTGCCGCCGCAGTGAACGATCTTTGTCGACAATTTGAAAAGGACGACGACATTGTCTCGTGCACGTTCTTTCATGGCTTCCCGTACGTCGACAACTCGGACTTGGGGGCATCGGTACTTGTGGTGGCCAATGGCAATGCGGAAAAGGCCGGTGGTGCCGCGAAGCAGATTGCCCGTTTGGTCTGGGATTCTAGAGAGACCATTGGAGCACAATCGTTTTCCCCAGAAGCAGCCGTCGAAATCGCTTTATCATCGGGCGACTGGCCTGTGGCTGTACTCGACGGGGCAGATAATCCGGGGGGAGGATGCCCTGGCGATGGGACTTATCTCTTGCGCGCAATGCTTGAGGCGGATCTGCGAGAGGCTTGCTACGCTGCCGTTTGCGATCCAGCGGTTGTCAGACAGTCGCACGAGGCAGGTGTCGGTAAGACGATCCAGATAACCCTCGGCGGTAAGACCGATGAAATGCATGGTGCGCCCATCGAGGCAAACGCATATGTAAAAGCCCTAACTGATGGCCGCTTCATCCGTATGTCCGCTGAAGAAAAAGGACGGTCGATGAATGTAGGGCCGACCGTGCGGCTACAAGTAGGTGGCACCGAGGTCATCGTCGTTTCCGAGCGCCACCAGGTGTACGATCCTGAGATATTTTTGATGCATGGGATCGATGTATCGCGCTTCAAGATCGTGGGAATTAAATCGACCAACAAGTGGAGGGACGGCTTCGCCAGCATAATCAAGCGTGATTATCTCGCGGATAGCCCTGGCCTGATGAGCCAAGACCTGACCCGCTACGACTATAAGCAGATCCGACGACCATTGTGGCCCTTAGATAAGGAGACACGATACTAACCGATTATCTAGCGTAGCTGCCACCTTGGAGCGCGCGCTCCAAGGTATACCATCGATTATAGTCGCTTACTGCTTTGGAAGATCGTGCAAGGCGCTGCGCTAATGACCGAGATACAATGGCGTTCAAGCAGCTTTCGGGGGCAGCCAATCTTGTTGGGAATGCTCCGCTCGAAATGGCTACGCATCGGAACCTGGCCGTACTTGGTGGGCCACAATTAGACGACGCGGACAAGAGGTTTACCGCCGAGATTCAAAAGACCCTGTCGCCTACGGACATAAGGACGTCCTACGCGGAGTATGGGCTGCCGGAGAAGAATGAGGTGCTTTCAAGCGACATCTATTCGCCGCTGAACGGAAGGTTGACCCCATCGTCGTCGACGGACGTAGGAACACTGAGTTGGATCGTACCAACCGTCCAATGCCATGTGCCGTGTTATGCCGTCGGAACGCCGCCCCACTCGTGGCAACTCGTTGCGCAAGGCAAGGCACCGGCCGCACACAAGGGCATAGCACTTGCAGCCAAGGCAATGGCCGCCGTCGCCAGAGACCTCTTCATCAACGGAGGCCTTTTGTCTACTGCTAAGACCGAGTTTCAGCGTTTCAGAGCCGCGAATGAATTCAGAAATCCCATCGGTCGGAAATGACCCAACTGCTCGCAATGGGTGCGTTGAAGTAAGCGCTCCTTTTGGGTTCCCGCCGCCCTGTGTCTCCATGAGAGCCGCAAAGCCAACTCCTTTCCCATGAGGAGCCAATCCCATCGATCGCATCGGTCATGCAAACTTCAAGGTGGGACCACATCACTCTGCGGCGAGTTGCTTCGGTCTAAGACGAAGTGCGGCGGCGCGGCGATGGCCCTCGAGTTTTTCGGTCGCGCTCTGGCGAACAGCTGCGGGAGCAACGGCGGCAACACCGCGTTCGTCCAGCCATTGGTGGGTAGCGATCTTCACGTAGGAGCCGACCCAGAGCCCGCCCGTGTAGCGCCCTGCACCCATCGTCGGCAGGGTATGGTTCGTGCCACAGCACTTGTCGGAATAGACGACACTGGCAAGTTCCCCAATGAAAATCGAGCCGTAGTTGCGTAGCTTCTGCGCGGTTGCCTGCGGATCACGGGTGTGGACCTGCAAGTGCTCCGTTGCGATGTGATCGGAGTAGGCAATCATCGCCTCTTCGTCCTCGACAACGGTGATCTCGCCGTAGTCCTTCCACGCGACCGCTGCCACCGGTGCCGTCGGCAGGGTTTCCAACTGATTGTGGACTTCGCTTAGAATGTCTTCAGCGAGTTTGCGGTCGGTTGTGACCACACCAACACGGGTGCGGACATCATGCTCGGCCTGGGCGAGCAGGTCCGTTGCGATCGTTACTGCATTGGCCGTTTCGTCAGCAACGACGAATATTTCGCTGGGACCGGCAAGCTGGTCGATACCGACCTGGCCGAACACCTGGCGCTTTGCTTCGTTAACGAAGGCATTGCCGGGCCCGACGATCTTGTCGACGGCCGGGATCGTCTCGGTGCCATATGCCATGGCGGCGATTGCTTGCGCGCCGCCGACGCGGAAGATGCGATCGGCGCCCGCGAGATGGCAGCCAGCGATCATGGCCGGGTGAGCATTTGGCGGAAGGCAAGCGATGACTTGGTCGCAGCCAGCGACCTTTGCCGGTACGATGGTCATCACCGGAGCCGAAAGAAGCGGGTAACGACCGCCCGGTACATAGCAGCCAACCGTTTCAATCGGGATTACACGATGACCGAGGTGAAGACCGGGAAGGCTCTCGATTTCGAGAGGCAAAATAGTGCCAAGTTGCGCCTCGGCGAAGCGACGGACATTGGCAATCGCGAACTCGGTGTCTTCGCGGGTCTGCGGATCAAGATCAGCAACAGCCTTCAGCTTTTCTTCCTCGGTGACCTCGAAGTTTGCGACGTCAGCCTTGTCGAAGGCGAGGGAGTATTCGCGAACCGCCGCGTCACCTCGCTTGCGGACATTTGCGATGATCTCCTTTACGGTTGTTTCGACTTGCGCTGTATCGGAGACGGCGTCCCTGGTCGGTTGCTTCAGCTGGACGAATTTGCCTTTCAACGCTTCAAGACGCGGCGTCATCAAAATCTCCTGAAATTGGGATAATCCACGCCAGCATCGTGGAAGCTCAGCGGCCCGGCAATCGCCAGTCAACCGCCTGTTCAGTATATTCACCAGCATTTAGCCTGTATGTTGCATCTGGTCTTCCCTTCGACATGGATGGTGTCGTTGTGGGTCTGGTTGAATGATACGGGGAGAGCTGTCACATGCCCAAGATCGGGAGCAAGCTGCATGAGTTGCGCCGTCGCCGCAATTTGAGTGCTCGAGAACTGGCCGCCCGTTCAGGGATATCTCATTCAACAATTTCCCTTATTGAACGAGATCGGATGAGCCCCTCGATTGATACGCTCAGCGCGGTGCTCGAAGCCTTGGGCACGACAATGCCTGGCTTCTTCTCCGATTTGCAGTCGACCCTTCCATACTCTCCGTTCTACGCGTCTGTTGACCTGGCCGAGATTGGAAAGGTCGATACAATTTCATATAGGGTTATCGGACTGGATCATCCAAACCGACAGTTGTTGATGTTGCACGAGCGCTATGCGCCCGGCGCTGATACAGGCGAGGAGTTTTCACACGCCGCGCAGGAGGCTGGCATGGTGCTATCGGGGAAGGTGGAGGTCACGGTTGGAGATCAGAAACGAGTGCTGCAACCGGGTGACGGATACTATTTCGACAGCCGGCTGCCTCACCGCTTTCGCAACGTCGATGACCGACAGAGCGAAATCCTCAGCGCGATCACGCCGCCCACCTACTAGTCTCGGACCTCCAAACAGATGGTGAGAATAATAACCAGAGTGGTCAGGGCTGCTTCCCAAATGCTTGAAACGTGATTTCCTATTGGGCAGTCCAGAACTCAGGGAAATGACCGTTCAAGGCTGAAGCTACGTACGCTTAAGGCGTCCGCTCTGCCAAACAGGCGCGTACCCTTACACTGCTTGAGTGGGAGCCTTAGTCAAGGAGGAAGAAAGCATGAATACATCAGTACTTGCCATCGCCATCAGTACCGCGCTGGGCTGGTCAGTAGTGGCAACATCCGCCTGGGCACAAACTGTGCCTGAAAACCTAAACGGAACTGGAGAGGTCGTTGTTACATCTGGAGGTGGCGCTTGGGAGGCTGCTCAACGCAAAGCCTTCTTTGAGCCGTTCACTCGTGACACGGGGATCAAAGTTGTCGTCGTGCCGCAAGACGACGGCAAGATGTTGGCTTCAATTAAACTGGGTCAACCGGCCGCAGACATAACTGAGATAAATGGAGGTTCGTTACCTACCTGGGTCAATAAATCCGCAGCTGAAGAAATTGACTACAGCCTCTTCGGGAAGGATACACTGAATGGTATGCCCGATTATCTAAAGTCCAAGTATGGGGTCGGCGCTGTTATATTCTCGTTGAACGTAGCCTATAACACTAGGATGTTCTCTGAAGAGAATGCTCCAAGGAATTGGGTAGATTTCTACAACGTTGATGCATATCCAGGTAAACGAGGCCTTCCGAAATGTGAAAGTCTGTTAAACGGGGGGCTGTTAGAAACAGCACTCTTGGGTGACGGTGTTTCGCCTCAAGCGCTTTATCCTCTCGACGTGGAGCGCGCGTTTGCGAAGATCACAAAAATGAAACCGAATGTTGGCCGTTGGTGGGTCGCTGGCGCGGACGCGCCTCAAAGCCTTGTGAGCGGTGAGGTCGATATGGCTGCTTCCTACAATGGTAGGATCATAAGTGCAAAAAAGCAGGGAGCGCCACTCGCCCTATCTTGGGAACAAGCCTTGCTGCAATATGATTACTGGGTGGTGCTGAAAGATGCACCCAACAAGGAAAATGCTTTTAAATTCCTGGCCTATATTTCCCAAGCGAAGCCCCAGGCGGCATTCTCCACAGAAATTCCGTACGGTCCAATAAATAGCGACGCATTCGCGCTACTGTCAAAGGATCTGGTTGAAGCCCTTCCGGGCGCGCCCGAGCGGAAAGGCAAAGAAATCCCGCAGAACTATGAATGGTGGGGTCAGACACAAGCTGACGGACGCACTAACTATGAGCTAGCGCTTGAGCGTTGCGTGTCAATTCTTTCCCAATGAGAGTACCTGGCACCCCTTTGGCGGATTGAGGCAAGGTTGTTTTGGAAATTCGTCGACACCTTCTCGTAGGAGGTGTCGACGCCAGGTGCCAAGTCAAACGAACCTCTACGTCATTGTATTTTTCGGCTGCAACTTCTCGTTAGTCAGGGAAAGTCCCTAACGAGATAGCGGCTTTGCTCGCGGCAGCATGTTGTTCGGGACTCATGAAATATTTGGCCCCAGAGCGGTGATAGAGATTGATCTATTGATTTCTTGAAGAAGCCATTCCTGAAACTCCACTGCGAGCCCTAGCGTTCGCTTCTGCTCGGGGCGAACGATATAGTACGCATTCTCCGTTTGCATTGATAGAGGGACAAACGGGGCCAGCGTGCCGGAGGCAAGCTCATCTTCAACCAAATATGTAGGGAGGAGAGCGACTCCAAGGCCCGCGACCGCAGCCGAAATGATCATGGAGAATTGATCAAATCGCGGACCCTGATACGCGCGCGGAATCCGTATGCCGTGATGGGCGGACCAGTCAGACCACAGCTTTGGTCTTGTCGTCAAGTGCAACAATTGCGCACTGCAGAAAGGGTCGTTCGTTGCCGCACGAGTCCTCTCTTGAAAAGCCGGGCTTGCAACAGGCAAAACGGATTCGTTGCACAAGAACGTGGCGGTTGCACCTGCCCATGTGGGCTGCCCGAAATGAATCGCCATATCAAAATTCTCCTCGGCGAAACTGAACGGGCTCGAGCGGGACTCAACGCATATAGCAACGTCGGAATGATCGGCAATGAACCTTCCGAGCTTGGGAACAAGCCACTTGGCCCCGAAAGTCGGCAGTGTGGCAATTCGCAGGGACGAACTCATGGTTCCGGCTGCTACGGCTCCAATCATCAGCCGCTCAGACTGCACTAGAAGCTGTCTGACTTCAGGCAACAGTTTCTGTCCTGCGTCAGAAAGCACGACACGACGTTTGATGCGCTCGAATAGCCGAAGTCCAGTTTGCTGTTCAAGTTCAGCTATCTGCCTGCTAATGGCACCCTGGGTGAGATTGAGTTCTTCAGCTGCTCTGGAGAAGTTCTCGTGACGCGCAGCGCATTCGAATGCCTGCAGATTTATGATGTCCGGGATCATGGCTCTTCGCATATACATTCCAATCGCTCATTAATTTAACCGAATATCTCACAACACGGCTACGAAAATCCGGGTTACGGTGATGAAAGTGAATGATAAGCGCTAACTACAGGAATTTCCACCATGCCGGAGAAGGTTTCCGCAAGCGACATCCGGGCTTCCTTTTCGAGTGCGATGTCCGCAATGTATCGAGAAGAAGTTCCGGCATATGGCACACTCATGGAGTTGGTCGCTCGCGTGAACCAACAGGCGCTGGCCAGCGATCCGGAGCTGAAATCCCGTCTCGAAGCGACTGACAACTTGCAGCGCATTTCCGAGGAGCGGCACGGGGCCATCCGGCTCGGCACCGCAGCTGAGCTTGCAATGATGGGTCGCATCTTCGCGGTGATGGGAATGTATCCGGTCGGCTATTATGATCTGTCGACCGCGGCTGTTCCTGTTCACTCGACGGCTTTCCGGCCGGTTGGGGAAGAGGCGCTGAAGCGCAATCCCTTCCGCGTATTTACCTCGCTCCTGCGCCTCGACCTGATCGCGGACGAAGACCTGCGGCGAGAGGCGCAGGCCGTTCTTGCCGAGCGCCAGATCTTCACGCATGGTGCTGTTTCCCTGACGGAAAAGGCGGAGAGGGAAAGCGGGTTCGGAAAGGAAGATGCTGCCCGTTTCGTATCGGAAGTACTGGAGACCTTCCGCTGGCACGAAAAGGCCAATGTAGAGCTTTCCATGTACCATCGCCTTCACGACGCCCACCGATTGTTAGCGGATGTCGTTTCGTTCAAGGGGCCGCACATCAACCACCTGACGCCCCGCACCCTGGACATCGACAAGGTGCAAGCGCTTATGCCGGAATATGGCATTGCGCCCAAGGCTGTGATCGAAGGTCCGCCCACACGCAAATGCCCGATCCTTCTGCGCCAGACGTCGTTCAAGGCTCTGGAAGAGCCAGTTTCTTTCCAGGATGGCAAGGGGGGCTGGCAGGCTGCCACCCATACGGCCCGCTTCGGCGAGATCGAGCAGCGCGGCGTCGCATTGACTCCGAATGGCCGCGCCCTTTACGACAAGCTGCTGAACGACACTCGCAAGATCGTACGTCCGGCCGCCGATGGCTCCAATGCCGCAGCTTATGCGGCCGCACTTGCCGATACGTTCAAGGCTTTTCCAGATGATTGGGCGTCAATCCGCTCCAAGGGTCTCGGTTACTTCACTTATGCAGTGACCGAAAAGGTTGGGCGTACGGCGTCGGTCGATCTCGATACGTTGATCGCCGAAGGCTTTATCCGCTTCGATCCCATCGTCTATGAAGACTTTCTGCCCGTCAGTGCGGCCGGAATCTTCCAGTCAAATCTGGGCGACGGTGCTCAGCAGGAATTCGAAGCGAGCCCGAACCAGGTGCGATTCGCAGCTGGCCTCGGAGCACAAGTTTTGAACGAATTCGATCACTACGAAGGCATCGAAAAGGCGTCGATCGAAGCCTGCCTTAATGCGATTCAGAAGCGTTCTGCCGCCGAGTGACCGGCCGAACCAACCGTTTTCCGGAGTTTCCATAGATGAACAATGTTCCTGTAAATCTCTCCCTCAAGGCGGAAGCTGCTTCCATTCTGAACCGCCTCGACGTGGATAAAGCCGCCTACACTGGCGGGAACCTTAGCTCCTTCTCTCCCGTCACAGGCGAGCAGACCGGCAGTCTGAAAACAGTGTCTGCAACTGAAGCAGTTCAGATTGTCGATCGCGCAGATGTTGCATTCCGCGCATGGCGTCTGGTGCCTGCGCCGAAGCGTGGGGAACTGGTACGACTGTTTGGTGAGGAACTGCGCGCTGCCAAGGCCGATCTGGGCCGTCTCGTGTCCATCGAGGCAGGCAAGATCCCCTCCGAAGGCCTGGGCGAAGTACAGGAAATGATCGATATCTGCGATTTCGCGGTAGGCCTGTCTCGTCAGTTGTATGGTCTGACCATCGCCACGGAGCGCCCCGGTCACCGGATGATGGAAACCTGGCATCCGCTCGGTGTCATAGGGATCATCTCCGCCTTCAACTTCCCAATTGCCGTCTGGGCCTGGAACGCGGCTCTGGCGCTGGTTTGCGGCAACAGCGTCGTCTGGAAACCTTCCGAAAAAACACCCCTGACCGCGCTTGCCGCGCAGGGCATCCTCGAGCGCGCCCTGAAGCGCTTCGGCGATGCACCAGCTAATCTTGCGCAAGTGCTCATCGGCGATCGCACCGCAGGCGAAGTCTTGATCGATCACCCGAAAGTGCCGCTGGTCTCGGCAACTGGTTCTACCCGGATGGGCCGCGAGGTCGGTCCGCGTCTTGCCAAGCGTTTCGCCCGGGCCATTCTCGAACTGGGCGGCAACAATGGCGGTATCGTTTGTCCCTCCGCGGATCTCGACATGGCACTGCGTGCCATTGCCTTCGGCGCAATGGGCACGGCCGGCCAGCGCTGCACCACGCTGCGCCGCCTCTTCGTTCATGAAAGCGTCTATGACCAGCTCGTACCGCGCTTGAAGACGGCCTATTCCAGCGTTTCCGTCGGCAACCCGCTTGACGGAAGCGCCTTGGTCGGTCCGTTGATCGACAAACTGGCTTTTGAAGCGATGCAAAGAGCAATCGCCAAAGCCAAGACCCATGGTGGTGCGGTACATGGTGGCGAGCGGTTCGACGCCGGTAGCGCGGACGCCTATTATGTGAAGCCGGCCCTGGTGGAAATGCCCGCGCATGAAGGTCCGGTGCTGGAAGAGACTTTTGCACCAATTCTTTATGTCCTAAAGTACAGCGACTTCCATACTGTTCTGGCCGACCACAATGCAGTAGGTGCCGGTCTCTCCTCGTCGATCTTCACGCTGGACATGCGCGAAGCCGAGCGTTTCCTGGCGGCGGATGGTTCAGATTGCGGCATCGCAAATGTGAATATCGGCACCTCCGGCGCTGAAATTGGCGGGGCATTCGGCGGAGAAAAAGAAACCGGCGGGGGCCGTGAGTCCGGTTCCGACGCGTGGAAGGCCTATATGCGCCGCGCCACCAACACGATCAACTATTCGAAAGCCTTGCCGCTAGCGCAGGGTGTCTCCTTCATTATTGAATAGAGCTCTACGCCATGATGATCTCAGTAGACATTGGTGAGGCGGGCTTCCGACCCGCCGCGCGGATCGCCTCTGTCGGCGTTTCGAAAATCCTGCAAATTGGCGCCAAAGCCGCAGCGATGAAGGGAGAGGGCTTCCCCGTCATCATTCTCGGCGCGGGCGAGCCGAATTTCGACACACCGGACCATATCAAGCAGGCTGCGAAGGCGGCCATCGACGCAGGTGAGACCAAATATACCGCGCTTGATGGTTCGCCGGCTCTCAAGCAGGCGGCCTGCGCGAAGTTTAAGCGGGAAAACGGCATCGACTACGCCATCGACGAAGTGACCGCCGGCGCCGGCGCCAAGCAGATCCTATTCAACGCCTTCATGGCGACCATAGATCCGGGAGACGAGGTTATCATACCCACGCCCTGCTGGACCTCCTATTCCGACATTGTGGAAGTCTGCGGCGGTACATCTGTTCTGGTGCCGTGCGATGCGGCGGCCGGGTTTCGTCTTCAGGCCGAACAACTTGAGAACGCGATTACGCCAAGGACCCGCTGGGTGCTGTTGAACTCGCCGTCCAATCCGTCCGGCGCGGCCTACAGTGCGGCGGATTACCAGCCCCTGATCGATGTACTACTACGTCATCCGCATATCTGGCTGATGGTGGACGATATGTATGAGCATATCGTCTATGACGGATTTGAGTTCGTTACACCGGTGGCACTCGAACCGCGGCTCAAAGAGCGAGCGCTCACGGTAAATGGTGTGTCCAAAGCTTACGCGATGACCGGCTGGCGTATCGGCTATGCCGGTGGCCCTAAGGCGCTGATCAAGGCCATGGCGGTCATCCAAAGCCAAGCGACGTCCTGCCCGTGCTCGATCAGTCAGGCAGCTGCTATTGCCGCGCTCAACGGTCCACAAGAGTTCCTGAAGGACCGCCAGGCAAGTTTCAAGCGACGTCGCGATCTGGTGGTCGGTCGACTCAATGCCATTCCGGGTCTGGAATGCCGCACACCCGAGGGAGCATTCTATACCTTTTCGAGCTGCGCCGGTATACTGAACAAGGTCACCCCGAATGGAAAGACCATCGCCACTGATGCTGACTTTACTGATTACCTCCTGGAAGACGCACAGGTAGCTGTGGTGCCCGGTTCTGCTTTCGGTCTTTCCCCCTTCTTCCGCATTTCCTATGCGACATCGGAGGAGGAACTGGTCGAAGCGCTGAACCGCATCGAACGGGCTTGTGCGGCTCTGAAAGGATCAATTCTCCCGCCATGATTCCATGCCTCGATCGCCCAGCTTCCATCGCTGACGCTCCTGTCAGCTTCTCCGAGCGTCTGATCGAGGCGGGCTTTCGCGGCGATATTGAAACGCGGGCGGCCTCCCGCACGGTCTATGCTACGGATAACTCCATCTATCAGGTGGAGCCGCAGGCGATTGTCTTTCCCCGCGATGCGGAAGACATGCAAATCATCGCCCGCACCCTTTCGGAGCCAGCTTTCCTCACCATCGTCATCGCCCCGCGTGGTGGTGGCACAGGCACCAACGGCCAAGCTCTGACCGATGGCGTAGTCGTCGATTGTTCACGGCACATGAACCGTATTCTCGAAATCGACCCGATGCGACGTACGGCTTGCGTTGAGGCGGGCGTCGTCAAGGACCAACTCAACAGGGAGCTGAAGCCGCATGGATTATTCTTCGCGCCGGAACTTTCCACCTCGAACCGGGCGACGATCGGCGGTATGATTTCCACCGATGCCTGCGGGCAGGGCTCCTGCCTCTATGGCAAGACGTCGAACCATGTTCTGGGTCTGCGGGTCGTGCTGACGGACGGCTCGGATTTCTGGTCACGCCCGCTCGAAAACGCGGAGCTTACGGAGATATGTGCGCGCGATGACCGCATCGGTGAAGTGCATCGGATCGTGGAGCGCATCACGTGGGAAACGCAGGAGCGGGTCGCCGAGGTCTTCCCAAATCTCAACCGGTACATGACCGGCTACGATCTGGCGCATGTGCGACGACAGGACGGGTTTTTTGATCTCAACGCCGTGCTGTGCGGGTCGGAGGGAACCCTCGCCCTGATTGCTGAGGCCGAACTCAATCTCATGCCGCTTCCTGCCGAGGTGGCCCTCATCAACGTCCGTTATAGCGATTTCAATGCTGCGCTGGAAGATGCCCGCAACCTGGTTTCCCTCGGCGTCGCCTCGATCGAAACGGTTGACGAGAAAGTTCTCGATCTTGCCAAGGGCGATATTGTGTGGAACGCGATCGGCCGTTTCTTTCCCTCCGACGGGGAGCGGGCGGCAAACGGCATCAACATCGTCGAAATCTTGGCTGGCGGCCCCGACGAACTTGAGCAAAAGATCGCGGAGGTCGCTACCACGCTCGAGGCGCGGCCCGGTGCAAACCGGTTGGGATTCACGGTGGCGCGCGGCCATGCCGATGCCGAGGCGATCTGGACCATGCGCAAACGCGCGGTGGGCTTGCTCGGCAATGTCGAAGGATCGATTCGGCCGGTGCCGTTCGTCGAGGACACCGCCGTGCCGCCTGAGCATTTGGCCGCCTATATCCGCGAGTTTCGCGATCTTCTCGATAGGGCAGGCGTGTCCTACGGCATGTTCGGCCATGTCGATGCTGGAGTGCTGCATGTCCGCCCGGCTCTTGATCTGGTTCGACCGGATCACACAGCCCTGGTTCGCCAAATTAGTGATGAGGTGGTGGCGCTCACCCGCAAATATGGCGGCGTGTTATGGGGCGAGCATGGCAAGGGCGTGCGTTCGGAATATGTGCCGGAATTCTTCGGAGACCTTTACCCTTGCCTGCAGGACATCAAGCGCGGCTTCGATCCGCAAAACCGGCTCAATCCAGGCAAGATCACCAGCATCAACGGAAGACCTTTGCTGAAGATCGATGAGGTGCCGCTCCGCGGCGGTTTCGACAGGATTATTGGGCACGAAATCCGCGCCGCGTTCGACAACGCCGCCTATTGCAATGGCAATGGTGCCTGTTTCGATTTTGATGAAACCAGTCCTATGTGCCCTTCCTACAAGGCGACACGGGATCGGCGTCAATCGCCCAAAGGACGAGCATCACTCATGCGCGAATGGCTGCGAATGCTGGCCGAGAAAAATATTGATCCACGGAGAGAAGCAGAGGGTTTGCGCAAGGCCGGCAGGCTGTGGCAACTGCCACGCCGTATCGTCAATTCATTTTCCCCGGTAAACGCGGGCGATTTCTCGCATGAGGTCAAGGCGGCGATGGACAGTTGCCTCGCCTGCAAAGCCTGCGCCGGGCAATGTCCTATTAAGGTGAGTGTCCCCTCTTTCCGGGCCAAGTTTTTGGAGATCTACCATGGCCGCTATCTGCGGCCCCTCAAGGACCCGCTCGTTGCATCCATCGAAACAATGCTGCCGATGATGGCGCGTGTGCGGCCGCTATATAACCTCGTCGCAGGCACTGTGCCTGGCAAGGCACTGACGCGTCTGGCTGGGCTGACGGCACTTCCACATTTGCCCGCAGTATCGCTACCCAAGGAAGCCAGGCGGCTGGGAGTGGCCATTGCGCATGCCGAGGACCTGACACGGTTCTCCAATGCAAAACTGTCCCGGACAGTCGTATTCGTGCCGGATGTCTTCACCTCCTATTTCGATCCGGATGTCGCACTGGCGGCGATCAGCCTTGCCCGCAAGCTGGGCTATGAGCCTTTGCTTGCCGCCCCGCACATCAACGGGAAAGCGCTGCATGTGCATGGCTATCTCGGCCGCTTTGAAAGGGCGGCAAGAGGAACGTCCGTCTACCTGAAAGGGCTTACTGACCTTGGCGTAACATTAGTTGGCATTGATCCTTCAATGACGCTTGCCTTCCGCAGCGAATATAGCGCGGTGCCCGGCAAGCCCCTAGGGGCCGATGTAGCCCTGCCGCAAGAGTGGCTTGCAAATGTTCTAGCAGAGCAACCTCTAGCCAAATCCATCGAAGGTATACGTTACACGCTCATGCCCCATTGCACGGAAAGAACCAACGCGCCTGCCGCCATCGGGCAGTGGAAGGCGGTATTCGCGCAATTGGGTATTGAACTCGCAGTTGCCGAGACGGGGTGTTGCGGGATGGCGGGCACGTTTGGGCACGAGACGCGCAACAGAAGATTATCGAAAGCGCTCTATGAAATGAGTTGGAAGTCTCCAATCGCAGGCCGACAAAAAGGGGACGTTGTCATGGTCACTGGATATTCCTGCCGGTCGCAGGTCAAGACCCTTGACGCTGTTGGTCTTGAGCATCCCCTTCAAGTCATAGAACGCCTTGTCAATTTCAAAGTATAGATGCTGGCGTCGCAATCAGCGGCGAGGCGCATCTAGCTGGATGTATTTAGAGCGTTTCAGGTTTTGACGGAAGCGTATCCGGCATTGGCGAAGTAGTTGCTGCATTCGCTGGGCTCGATGGTTTTGACGGGGTGTCCGATGTGGCGCCAGGTGTCATCGATGGTTCGCTTCTGAGCCAGGCGCATCCAGTGCTTGATTTTGGCGAAAGCCCGTTCGATTGGATTGAGGTCGGGGGAGTACGGCGGCAAGTACCAGAGCCGAGCACCAGCGTTGCGGATCATCTGACGGATGGCGACCGACTTGTGGGAGCCGAGATTATCCATCACGACGATGTCGCCGGGTTTGAGCACCAGTACGAGTTGCTGCTCGACATAGGCGCGAAAGCACTCACCGTTGATCGGTCCATCGAAGACACAGGGTGCGGTGAGCCGATCGCAGCGCAACGCGCCGAGGAAAGTCAGGGTGCGCCAATGTCCGTGCGGGGCGAAGCTGCGCAGGCGTTTGCCCTTCGGCCCCCACCCTCGAAGCGGCGCCATGTTGGTCTTGATCCAGGTTTTATCGATGAAGACCAGCCGTCTTGGATCGAGGCCAGCCTGCCAGGATCGCCAGCGCTGTCGCCGTCGCGCGACGTCAGCGCGCGCCTGCTCAAGGGCGAACAGTGGTTTTTTTGAACCGCAATCCCTCACGCCGCAGGAACTGCCATACCGTATCGTGGGATACCTTCACCCCTCGCGCGGCCAGCTCTTCCTTCAACCTGTGCAGTGACACATGCGGCGTCTGGTTGATCCGCTCCACGATAAACGTCCGGTGCGGTTCCAGAACCCGCTTGCGGTGGCCGCCCATCTTCCCAGGCGCGACAGATCCGCTCGAACGATAACGCTGCGACCACTTTACCGCTGAAGACACGGCAATACCGAACCGCGCCGCAACCGACCGGCAGCTCTCACCGGCTTCGATTGCAGCAACAACACGCTCACGAAGATCATTGGAAAGAGGTCGCGTCATTCGATGCTGGCCTCCACTCCAGCCAGCATCTTGAATCACAAAACACACAAAAACGGAATCCCTGCCGATTCAACTAAATCCAGATACGCTCTAGCGGCTTAGCCGGGTGGACATGATGATCGAGGAAAGCGTTCGCTCAACGCCATCGATCATTCCGATCCCGTCGACGAGTTGATCAAGTTCCGAAATCGACGGAGCTTCGAGAACCGCAATTAGATCGAATGTGCCGCTCACCGAATGCAGTGATTTCACACCATGGATTGCCTGCAGCGAAACGCAAACCTGTGATAAGACTTTTGGCGCGAGCGTGATCATGACATGCGCTTTCGCAAGACCTGATTGATACTCATCGGACAGTCTCACGTTATATCCGGCAATGACCCCTTCACGCTCCAGGCGATCAAGTCTGGACTGAACGGTCGTTCTCGACAAACCGAGCTTTTTGGCAAGGCTCGCCACGGGCGCGCGCGCATCCTCGCCAAGCAAATCGAGCAGTTCGCGGTCTTTTTCCGTTACATTCATCAGAACCTCTGCATTCAGACTATCCAATACGGCGAAGTGCTTAAAACAAGCCAACAAAAATAGCAATGTGACCCTATGATATGGCGGGTGATCTAGTCAAACTGACAACATTCAAATCCTGAAGCGAAGGGGACTGAAATGAAGGATATAATGGTCATTGGCGCAGGTAAGATCGGTGGCGCCATCGCATTGATGCTGGCCGAAACAGGCAATTACAATGTCGTCGTAACCGATCGTGATCAGGCGCAGATCAACAAGCTCGACAAGCATCCTGCGATTTCCGGAAAAGTCGTTGATATCACCGACATCGGGGCACTCGTAGTGATGCTTCGCGGGAAGTTCGCCGTTCTGTCCGCGGCGCCCTTCAACCTGACCGGCAAAGTCGCCGAGGCTGCACTGGAAGCCTCGGTGCATTACCTTGACCTGACGGAAGATGTCGCAACGACCAAGAAGGTCGAGGAGCTCTCCGAAGGTGCAGATGTTGCTTTCATTCCCCAGTGTGGCCTCGCGCCCGGCTTTATCTCGATTGTTGCCAACGACCTTGCCAAGCGCTTTGACACGCTGGATAGCGTGCGCATGCGCGTTGGAGCCTTGCCGCAATATCCGTCGAACGCTCTGAACTACAATCTGACCTGGAGCACGGATGGTCTGATCAACGAATACATCGAGCCATGTGAGGCGATTGTTGAGGGCAAGTTCATTACAGTGCCGGCCATGGAAGAGCGCGAAGAATTCTCGCTGGATGGTGTTACCTACGAGGCATTTAACACATCTGGTGGTCTCGGCACCCTGGCCAAGACGCTGGAGGGCCGCGTTCGGACGATGAACTACCGCACGATCCGCTACCCAGGCCATCAGGCAATAATCAAGGCGCTGCTGAACGACTTCAATCTCAAGAACCGCCGGGACGTGCTCAAGGACCTGTTCGAAAATGCTCTGCCGGCCACGATGCAGGACGTGGTCGTGATCTTCGTCACCGTGTGTGGCTGGAAAGAGGGCCGCTACATGCAGGAAACCTACGCCAACAAGGTTTATTCGGGTGTCGTCGCGGGCAAAACGATGAGCGCGATCCAAATCACGACGGCCGCCGGCATCACGACGGTTCTCGACCTCCTCGCCGATGGAAAACTGCCTCAGAAGGGCTTCGTTCGGCAGGAGGAAGTCGCGCTCGCAGATTTCCTGAACAATCGCTTTGGCCAGGTTTACGATCCTGAGGCCATGCGTCTGAAGAAGGCGGTCTAGTCCCTTGTCATGACTTCAGGCGCCTGGCGTTGATGGTGTCGGGCGTGTCGCTCTGAACGCGGGCTGCGGCTCACCCCTCGCAGGGTGGGGTTGGCAACCCGCCAGTCGTTTACAACAACAGAAGGCCCCAACGAGCATTGCCCGATGAATTCCGCCAGTTTCCTTGAAAGTGTCGACCAGAACTTCCGTCATGCCATGTCATTCCTCAATCTGGGGGAGGGACTGGCTGAACGGATCATCCAATGCAACTCGACCTACACGGTTCGCTTCGGCGTGCGCCTTCGTGGTCAAATGTACAGTTTCATCGGCTGGCGATCGGTCCACAGTGAGCACTGCGAACCGGTCAAAGGCGGCATCCGCTATGCCTCGAATGCCCGACGCCGAGGAGGTCGAGGCTCTTGCCGCATTAGTGACGCTCAAGTGCTCGCTCGTCGACGTGCCATTCGGTGGCTCCAAGGGCGCACTGAAGATCGATCCGAGCGAGTGGTCGCCGCAGGAACTTGAGCGCATCACCCGCCGCTTTACCCAGGAACTGAACAAACGCTGCCTGATCGGTCCCGGTGTCAACGTTCCAGCCCCCGATATTGGCGGCACGGGCGAACGGGAAATGGCTTAGATGATGGATGAATTCCGCCGTGCCAATCCGACCGACGTCGTCAATGCTCGCGCTTGCGTCACCGGCAAGCCGCTGTCGAAGGGCGGGATCGCCGGCCGAACGGAGGCCACTGCTCGTGGCGTGCAATTCGCCATCCAGAGCTATCTTCGCGACACTCGCACGCAAGGTCTTGATGGCCGGCGCCATCTCAAAGGCGCGTCCGTTATCGTGCAAGGCTTCGGCAATGTCGGCTATCACGCCGCCAAGTTCCTATCCGAAGAGGACGGCGCACGCGTCAACGTTGTTGCTGATCGCGACGGCTACGTCGCCAACCCCGAAGGCCTTTCCATCGAAGCGCTCAAGCAGCACCAAATCGGCACCGGCAACATTCTCGGCTTTGAAGGCGCCAGGCCCTTTGCTGGCGACATGACTGAGATAGAACAGCGCTGCGACGTTCTCATCCCGGCGGCGACGGAAAATGCTATCCACGCCGAGAACGTCGAACGCATCAAGCCCCACCTCGTCGTCGAAGCGGCCAATGGTCCTGTCACCTTCGAGGCCGACAAGCTCCTCCGCTCCCGCGGCGTCACCATTCTCCCCGATCTCTATGTCAATGCCGGCGGTGTTGTCGTCAGTTACTTCGAGTGGGTCAAGAACCTGACGCATATCCCCTTCGGCCTGATGGAACGTCGTCGGCGCGAGCGACGCAACCAGACGATTGCGGCGGCGCTCGAGCGGATGACCGGCAGGGAGTTCCCCGCCGACATCCGCGACGAGTTCCTCGAACGCGGCGACGAAATAGATCTTGTCCGCTCCGGCCTCGAAGACGTCATGCGCAGCACTTGGGCACGCATCGGCGATCTTCTCGAGACACAGCCCGAACTCGGCGATTACCGGACCGCAGCCTATGTCGCTTCCATCCGGCAGGTCGCCGACACCTATGAGGCAATCGGGATTTAGTTCGGGGGCGCGGCATGCTAACAGGAGAGACGGATCAGCCGACGGCAGCGGACTTTACGGCCGAACTTCATGCGCGGCCGTCCATATATTTCGCCGGGCCGGCACTCGTCGAGCATTTCGCTCTGATGCCGGCTCAGTCGCCTGCTAGACAAACGGGCGGCTCCATATCTTTGGGCAAGCATGACACCGACCTTATAAAGACGCGTGTCGAGTATCACACAGAGTTCGTAACCGTCACACGCGTGACAATGCTCGATCACGAACCGGAACAATGGCCGGCGCCAACGCTGGTGACGTCCGACATTCTCGCAATGCTCGGTCTGCCTTCGGCATCGATTATCGGTCAGGTCAGTATCCTGGTAATGGGGCCTGCGCCGGATGAATTGGGCGACTTCCTGCCGAAATTCGGGTTTGATGTCAGCGCCGCGTCAATGATCGGAGGAGGGGCTGGCCAAGTTTGCTCCGACTTCCGGGTTCGTTCTAACGGGTGGAGCCATACGCTGCTGTTCAACAAGGATTTGAACGCCTATCGGCTTGGGCGAATGGTCCGTAGAATCTACGAGGTAGAGACCTACCGCTCGATGGCGCTGCTTGGGTTGCCACTCGCACGAAGGCTCGCGCCGCGGCTTGCCGAGTTCGATGCGCGGCTTGGAGAATTGGCAGACCGCAATCAGTCGACGCCGGCAGATCAGCACAAGAACCTGCTCAACGAGATCTCGGAGCTTTCAGCCGCCATCATCACCGCTTCGGCGGAAACTCGCAGCCGCTTCGGCGCGACTGCGGCCTATGCTAAGATCGTCGAGGAACGCATCAGCGAGCTGCGCGAGACACATGTGCCGGGCTTCCAGCGCTTTGGTGTGTTCATCACCAGGCGTTTCAAGCCAGCGGTTCGCACCTGCGAGGCCGCAGCCCATAGGCTCGAGCAGTTGTCCGGTGCCACCTTGCATCTCCTGAACCTGCTCCAAACCCGCATCCAGGTCGAGGTCGAGTTCCACAATGCAATTCAGATCAGGTCGGTGGCTGAACGGGCAGCGACGCAGGTGAAGATCCAGCGCGCGGTCGAGGGGTTCTCAATCATCGCCATCAGCTACTACCTCGTCGGTCTCATCAAAACGGCTTTCGAGGCATGTCAACATGCCGGGTGGGAATTAAGCCCGCTGCTGATGCTTGGGTCGCTCCCGCTCGTGTTCGTGACTGTGACAGCCACAGTGCTTCGCGTGAAGCGTGCACTCGCGACCCATGAATAGAACTTATTTGCATCATTCAATTGAGGGACGCGGTGCCACCAGATACCCAAATTCCAGAAAGCAAATGAAATCTTGCAAAACTACGGCCCATCGGCATCAAAGCGATCGCAGCCGCATGCAAGAGTTTTACGGCGGCCACCTGACCAAGCCGGATCCAACTGGAGCCTGACGATGCTAGTCACACGTGGTTGGCCTCAGCGTAACCACGATACGAAACGATAAGGCATCCAAACCCGGGTGCCCAGGGGCAAGACATGGATCTCCGTCATCTCCGCTACGTGGCAGTCGCCGATAGTAAAAGCAACACACCTGAAGCCAACCATAGGTTCCATAAACTAGATTATGCGACGACCGT
>NZ_JAWDIV010000027.1:0-104210 GCF_032464655.1 Rhizobium sp. 25PS6 | reverse complement strand
CACGGCGCTGCCGCCGGCACTTGCTGCCGGCGCGGTTGCCTCGATCCAGCACCTGAAGGTCAGCCAGTTCGAGCGCGCCCGCCATCAGGACCGTGTCCGCAAGCTGAGAGCACTGCTCGACCAGCGTGGCATTCCGCATATGCCCAATCCGAGCCATATCGTGCCGGTGCTGGTCGGCGATGCGGCCAAGTGCAAGTGGATCTCCGATCTGCTGCTCGACAATTGCGGCGTCTACGTTCAGCCGATCAACTATCCGACAGTGCCGAAGAAGACGGAGCGCCTGCGCATCACGCCGACGCCGCTGCATTCCGACGCCGATATCGCCCATCTGGTCGAGGCGCTGCATTCGCTCTGGTCGCGTTGCGCGCTCGCAAGACACGTCGCCTGATTTTTCGATGATCGCTCGGTTCGAACCGTAATTCAGGGCCTCCACTGGAGGCTCTGACAGCGATCGGTCTTGCTCCCGCAAGACGCCGCAGCAGACCTCCCTTGCCCGTCCAAGATCATCCGCTCCACGCTTGGTCTCAACACCGATGGCACATCGCAATCGGCCTGACCGATGCGCATCGATCTTTCCCCGCGCTTGCCCCTCCCGCAAACTGCGTTGACGATCCGAGCCTTGGGGTCGCGTGAGAAAACCTTTTCTCACTTGACATAGAGATTGGTAAAAGCTTTTCTCAGATCACTTCAGAAGGAGGACGTTCTGAACATATCGGGAGGAAAAAGAGGCAGGATCACCATCCACGAGGTGGCGGCGGCTGCCGCGGTGAGCATCTCGACGGCGTCGAAGGCTCTCAATGATACGGGTCGGATGGGGTCGGAAACGCGCGAACGGGTGAAACGGATAGCCGCCGAGATCGGATACCGGCCGAACGCGCTGGCGAGAGGTCTTCTCAGCAAGCGCAGCTTCACCATCGGGCTGCTGACGAACGATACTTACGGCCGTTTCACGCTGCCTGTCATGGCGGGTATCTCGGATGCTCTCGTCGATCACGGCGTTTCGGTCTTCCTGTGCGCCATCGAAGACGATCCGGCGCTCGCCCAGATCCATGTCGATGCGATGCTGGACAAACAGGTCGACGGCATTATCGCAACTGGAAAACGCCTGGATCGGCGCCTGCCTGTCGATCTGTCGAATTTGCATGTGCCTGTCGTCTACGCATTTACGGAGGGGGCGCAGAACAGTGTCACCTTCCGGTCGGACGACGAACAGGGTGCGAGACTGGCGGTGGAATGGCTCGTGAAGATCGGACGGCGGCGGATTGCGCACATCACCGGGCCGGAGGAGTTCTTCTCGGTGCGGGAGCGTGCCGGCGCCTATCACGAGGTGGCCGGTCACCGCGAGCCGGTGCTCTACGGCGTCTGGTCGGAAAGCTGGGGGCATGAGGCGGTCGAGCAGCTTTGGAAGAGACCGGGAGAAAAACCGGATGCGCTCTTCTGCGGCAATGACCAGATCGCCCGCGGCGCGGTGGATGCGTTGCGCGAGCGCGGCGTCAAGGTGCCGCAGGACGTCTCGGTCATCGGCTTCGACAATTGGGAGATTGTCGCGGCCCAGACGCGGCCGCCGCTGACGACGGTGGACATGGAACTGAAGGAACTCGGGCGGCAAGCCGGTTTGACGGTGCTCGCGCTTGCGGAAGGACGGCCTGTCGAACCGGGAGTGAGGAAATTGCCGTGCCGGCTGATCGTCCGGCAGTCATGCGGGGGGTAAAGCCCCCGGGGATGAGAACAAGAGAATGAGCAAAGGCGCGAGGAGATGCGCCATATCGGGAGGAGTGTCATGATCAAGCGTCTTTTGGCGGCGACCAGCATCGCTACCTTATGTCTGGTGTCGGCCGCGTCGGCTGCCGAAAATGTCGAAATGTGGGTTCGCTCGGGGATCGGCGACGCCTTCAAGAAGGTCGTCGAAGCCTATAATTCCGGTCACGAGAACAAGGTCGTGATGACCGAGGTGCCGTTCTCCGAGCTCGTGCAGAAATATGCGACGGCGATCGCCGGCGGACAGGCGCCGGACGCGCTGTCGATGGATCTCATCTATAACCCTGCCTTTGCCGCGGCCGGCCAGCTGGAAGACCTGACGGACTGGGCAAAGTCTCTGCCCTATTTCAACTCGCTTTCGCCATCGCATGTTCGCCTCGGCACCTATCAGGATCGGATTTACGGCCTGCCGCTTTCAGTCGAGACCTCCGTCTTTGCCTGGAACAAGGATCTCTACAAGAAGGCCGGTCTCGACCCGGAAAAGGCACCGGCGAATTGGGACGAAATTACCGCCAATGCCGAGAAGATCCGGGCGCTGGGTGACGATACCTACGGCTTCTATTTCTCCGGCGGCGGCTGCGGCGGCTGCATGATCTTCACCTTCACGCCGCTGGTCTGGGGTGCGGGCGCGGATATCCTGTCGGCCGACAGCAAGACGGCGACTCTCGATACGCCTCAGATGCGCAAGGCCGTCGATATCTACCGCAACATGATCAAGAAGGACCTCGTGCCGGCGGGAGCCGCCAGCGACAACGGCGCCAACTTCCTGACCTTCACCAACGGCAAGATCGGCCAGCAGAGCCTTGGCGCCTTTGCCATCGGCACGCTGGTGACCGAGCATCCCGATATCAACTTTGGCGTGACCCTCATTCCTGGCGTCGACGGGAAGCCTTCGTCCTTTGCCGGCGGCGACAACTTCGTCATCACCAAGGGCACGAAGAAGATCGACGCGGTGAAGGAGTTCCTCGAATATGTGTATTCGATGGACGGCCAGAAGATCATGGCGAAGTATGGCAGCCTGCCAACGCGCGGCGATATCGCCGACAAGGTGCTTGAGGGCCTCGATCCACGCATGCAGGTCGGCCTGAAGGCAATCGGTGTGGCCAAGACCCCCTATACGTTGCAGTTCAACGACCTGATCAACAGCGCTAACGGGCCATGGGCCAGCTTCACCAACGCCGCGATCTTCGGCGACGACGTCGACGGCGCGTTTTCGAGTGCGCAATCGGAAATGCAATCGATCATCGATAGCGGCCAGTAAACTCTCCCTCGGCCGCGGCCGGGGAGCGGTGGCAGCTTCCCGGCCAATTTCACTCGACAGATACGGAGCGTTTTGATGACCGGTTCCGGTTCAGAGATTCTATTGCCTCGACGCAGGCGACGGCGCAGATCGAACTGGCGCGGCCTCGTCTACATCGCGCCGGCCATGGCGCTGGTCATCGTCTTCTTCATCATGCCGGTTCTCTTCACCGGATGGATGAGCCTGCATAACTGGCCGCTGATGGGGGGGTCACGCTGGATCGGTTTCAACAATTATTTTCGCATGGCCAACGACACCCGTTTCATGACGGCGCTGAATTTCACGGCCTATTATACCGTGATCGTCACCATCGCGATCTTCGCGATCGCCTTTCCGCTGGCGATCTTCGTCGAAAAGGAACGGCAGTTCGTCGGCGCCTACCGCACGATCATCTTCCTGCCCGTCGTGGTCGGCCTTGCCACAGCCTCGCTGCTCTGGGTCTGGCTTGCCAATGTCGATAGCGGCTTCATCGGCCCGGCCTTGAAGGCGCTCGGCCTTGTCGAAAAGAGCCCCAATCTGCTTGCAACTTTCGACACCGCCTTTCTGACGATCGTGGTGATGGTCGTCTGGAAGATCGCCGGCTTCACCATGATCATTCTCCTGACCGGGCTTCAGGCCATTCCGTCCGAGCTGACGGAGGCCGCCCGCATCGACGGCGCCGGCCGCTGGCAGTGTTTCCGGCATCTGACGCTGCCGCTGATGCGCAAGACGATCGCGCTGGCGCTGATCGTCTCCGTCACCGGTTCGATCCTCGCCTTCGACCAGTTCTACATCATGACGTCAGGCGGACCGCAGAACAAGATGATCTCGGTGGTCTACTACATCTTCAATCAGTCCTTCGTGTCGTTCAATCTCGGCTATGGCGCAGCACTGTCGATCGTGCTTCTCGCCATCCTGGTGGCGATCAGCATCGTGCAGCTCTGGCTGCTTCGCGTCGGGGAGGAGCGCTCATGACCACGTCAAGGGAACGCCGCGCCCGCAAGGCCATTCGGACAAAGTCGGCCTATCATCTGACCGGCATCGCTATCTCGATCTTCTTTCTCGCCCCCTTCGTGATCACGCTGTTGTCGTCCTTCCGGCATGGCACGGAGGCCAGCCTGCCACCCTTGCCGCCGTGGCCGACCTCAGGCGTAAGCATCGATTCTTACGCGCTGCTCGATACGTTCGGCGCCGGCATCTGGCGGCACATGATCAATTCGCTGTTCGTTTCGGTCGCCACCGTGGTGCTGACCGTCGCCGTCAGCCTGCTCGCCGGCTACGGTTTCTCGCGCTACCGGTTCCCGATGAAGAATGCGCTTTTCGTGCTGATCATCGCGACGCTGATGATCCCGTTCCAATCGATCCTGACGCCGCTCTTCATCATCCTTGCAAAGCTCGGCCTCAACAATTCGCTGCTTGGGCTGACGCTCGTCTATGTAACGCTGCAACTGCCCTTCTCGGTGTTCATGATGCGCAACGCCTTCGACGCCGTGCCGAAGGAGATCGAAGAGGCCGCGCGCATCGACGGGGCGCGTGACCTCAGGCTTCTGGTGCGGGTTCTTCTGCCGCTGGTGCTTCCCGGTGTGGCGACGGTGGCGATCTTTGCCTTCCTCAATGCCTGGAACGAGTTTCTCGCCGCACTCGTGCTGCTCTCCAGCAATGAGAAATACACCCTGCCGGTGCTGATGACGGCGGTTCGCGCCGGACGGCTCGGCGCCATCAATTGGGGAGCGGTCCAGGCCGGTGTCGTCGTCATGACGATCCCCTGCCTGATCGTCTTCCTGCTCCTGCAACGCTACTACATGCGCGGGCTGATGGCCGGCGCGGTGAAATGATCTTAGAGAAAGTGGAACCCATGAACAAACCAAGCAACGACCGCCAGTTTCGTCCCGTCGCCGTTCCCGATGTGGAGCTCGGCGGCTTCTGGGGCAAATGGCAGGACGCTGTCTGCAATTCCACTGCCGAGACCCTGCTCGACCGCTGCGTCGAGGCCGGCATGCTCAAGGCGATCGATGTCAGTCAGCCGAGCCCCGGGGTCGTCATTCCCATTCAGCCATGGGGCGGCACGACGCAGATGTTCTGGGATTCCGACCTCGGCAAGTCGATCGAAACGATCGCCTATTCGCTCTATCGCCGGCCGAACCCGAAGCTCGAGGCGCGCGCCGACGAGATCATCGACATGTATGAGAAGCTGCAGGACGAGGACGGTTATCTGAACGCTTGGTTCCAGCGCGTCGAGCCGAACCGCCGCTGGACCAATCTGCGCGACCATCACGAACTCTATTGCGCCGGCCATCTCATGGAAGCCGCGGTCGCCTATTATCAGGCGACCGGCAAACGCAAGCTGCTCGACATCATGTGCCGCTATGCCGATTACATGATCAAGATTTTCGGTCACGGCGAAGGCCAGATACCAGGCTATTGCGGCCATGAGGAAGTTGAGCTGGCGCTGGTCAAGCTCGCCCGCGTGACGGGAGAGAAGAAATATCTCGAGCTATCGAAATACTTCATCGACGAACGCGGCACCGAACCGCATTTCTTCACCGCCGAGGCAAGCCGCGATGGGCGCGATGTCTCCGAGTACCACCAGAAAACCTATGAATATGCGCAGGCGCACCAGCCGGTGCGCGCGCAGGCAAAGGTCGTCGGTCACGCCGTGCGCGCCATGTACCTCTATTCGGGCATGGCCGACATCGCCACCGAATACAAGGACGACAGCCTGACGGCAGCGCTGGAAACGCTTTGGGGCGATCTGACGACCAAGCAGATGTATATCACCGGCGGTATCGGGCCGGCGGCGTCCAACGAAGGTTTCACCGATTATTTCGATCTGCCGAACGATACCGCCTATGCGGAGACCTGCGCCTCGGTCGGCCTGGTGTTCTGGGCAAGCCGCATGCTCGGCCGCGGTCCGGATCGACGCTATGCCGACATCATGGAGCAGGCGCTTTACAATGGCGCGCTGCCGGGGCTTTCGACCGACGGCAAGACATTCTTCTACGACAATCCGCTCGAAAGTGCCGGCAAGCACCACCGGTGGAAGTGGCACCATTGCCCCTGCTGCCCGCCGAACATCGCCCGGCTGGTGACCTCGATCGGCTCCTACATGTACGCCGTTTCCGACAACGAGATCGCCGTGCACCTCTATGGCGAAAGCACCGCGCGGCTGAAGCTGGCCAACGGCGCCGAGGTCGAACTCGAGCAGACCACCAATTATCCGTGGGAAGGTGCCGTCGCCTTTACCACCAGGCTGGAAAAACCGGCGCGCTTTGCGCTGTCGCTGCGCATTCCCGACTGGGCCGAAGGCGCAACCCTCAGCGTCAATGGAGAGATGCTGGATCTCAACGCCAATATGCGGGACGGATATGCCAGAATCGATCGCGAGTGGGCCGCGGGTGATCGTGTCGCTCTCTACCTGCCGCTGGCGCTTCGGCCGCAATATGCCAACCCGAAGGTGCGCCAGGATGCCGGTCGCGTCGCATTGATGCGCGGCCCGCTGGTCTATTGTCTGGAAACCACGGACAACGGCGAAGACCTCAACGCGATCGTCCTGCCCCGCGAACTCCCGGCGGCCGAAACCGTCGTGCTGAAGGATCTCAATGATGCCGTCGCCCTCGATCTCAAGGTCGAGCGCGAGGAAACATCGAACTGGGGAACAGCGCTTTACCGCAAGGCGCCGGCCGAAAGGCAGGTCGCCACCGCACGTTTCGTGCCCTATCATCTCTGGGACAACCGCGCGCCCGGAGAGATGCTCGTCTGGGTCCAGTCGGACAGATAGGTCTTTTTGGGGATGACGAACGGTATGGGTAACAAGAGCGTCGTGCTCCAGGACGTGCGAAAAAGCTATGGCAATCTGCAGGTGGTC
Source organism: Rhizobium sp. 25PS6 (assembly GCF_032464655.1). NCBI lineage: Bacteria > Pseudomonadati > Pseudomonadota > Alphaproteobacteria > Hyphomicrobiales > Rhizobiaceae > Rhizobium > Rhizobium sp. 25PS6. The sequence goes on along the minus strand of NZ_JAWDIV010000027.1, from coordinate 97,308 downwards.
CACGGGATCGACCTGACGATCGCGGAGGGCGAATTCGTCGTCTTCGTCGGCCCTTCCGGCTGCGGAAAATCGACGCTTCTGCGCATGATAGCCGGCCTGGAAGACGTGACCGACGGGGAGGTCGAGATCAAGGGACGTATCGTCACCGATCTCGATCCGTCCGAGCGCGGCATCGCCATGGTCTTCCAGTCCTACGCGCTCTATCCGCATATGAGCGTGCGCGACAACCTGGCCTTCGGCTTGAAGATGGCGCGCACGAATGCTGCGGAGATAGAGACGCGCGTCAAGGCCGCCTCCGCGATCCTGAAGATCGACCATCTTCTCGACCGGCGGCCGGGACAGCTTTCCGGTGGCCAGCGGCAGCGCGTGGCGATCGGCCGGGCGATTGTGCGCAAGCCGGATGTCTTCCTGTTCGACGAGCCGCTGTCCAATCTCGATGCGGAACTGCGCGTTTCGATGCGCATCGAGATCGCCCGCCTTCACCGCGAACTCGGCAACACGATGATCTATGTCACGCACGACCAGACGGAGGCGATGACACTCGCCGACAAGATCGTCGTGCTGCGCGACGGCCGCGTCGAACAGGCCGGAACGCCCCGAGAAATCTATGAAAATCCCTCGAATACCTTCGTGGCCGGCTTTATCGGCTCGCCCAGGATGAACCTCCTAAACGCCCGCTGGGGTGAGGGCGGCCTGGTCGAGGTCGCCGGCCGGCAGATCGAAAGCGGCCTGACGCCGGCGGACAGGCCGGTTGGTGGCGCGGTGACGCTCGGCCTGCGGCCGGAGCATCTGATGGTGGCCTCCGATCTATCGGGCAGCCTGACGGCGAGGGTGGATTTTTCGGAGTATCTCGGGGGAACGCAATATCTCTATTGCCAGCTTGCCGATGGCCAGTCACTGACCGTCGAGCATCGGTCACCGATCAGTATCGCGGCGGGCGAGCAAGTGAGCCTGCTGTTTGAACCGTCGGATTGCCGGTTGTTCGACGAGGGTGGGAACCGGTTGCGCTAATCGCGGCAGTCACGGTCACAAGCGGACGACCACTCGGCCGCCCGTGCGAACTTCACTCAGCAATCGCTAGTGTCATGAGCTCCGCCGCCCTTTGCCGGGCTTCCCTGTCGGCGGCGAAGACATCATCCATGCCGGAAGCCGGCGGCAGGCCGGCCAGATCGTCCATGACCCTCTCGGTGACCTCGGCCATGGCGAGGAAGGAGAGCCGCCCTTCGATGAAGGCTTCGAGCGCCACTTCCTTGGCGCCGTTCAGCACCGCGCCCTGAACACCGCCGCGCGTCATCGCCAGGCGCGCGAGCCGCAGCGCCGGAAACCGCACCTCATCCGGCGCCTCGAAATCCAGCCTGGCGAGCTTGGCGAAATCCAGCCGCTCGACCGGCAGGTTCGACCGGCGCGGAAAGGATAGGGCATAACCGATGGCGGTGCGCATATCGGGCGCGCCGAGCTGCGCCAGCACCGATCCATCGGTATAGCCGACCATGGAGTGGATAATCGATTGCGGATGAAAAATGACCTCGATCTGTTCGGGCCTGAGGCCGAAAAGGTGCCGGGCTTCGATCATCTCCAGCGCCTTGTTGAACATCGAGGCACTGTCGATCGAAATCTTCAAGCCCATCGACCAGTTCGGGTGGGCGCGCGCGGTTTCCACCGTCACATCCGCCATGTCACGCAGCGAGGCGGTGCGGAAGGGGCCACCCGACGCCGTCAGGATGACCCGCTCGACGGCGTGGCGCTGGTTCTCTTCCAGCACCTGGAAAATCGCGTTGTGCTCGCTATCGACCGGAAGCAGTCTGCCGCCGCCCGCCCGGATCGCTGCGATGAAGAGATCGCCGGCCGATACCAGGCATTCCTTGTTGGCAAGGGCGATATCGGCGCCGCGGCGGGCCGCGGCAAGCGTCGGCGCTAGGCCGGCAGTACCGACGATTGCCGCCATCACCCAGTCAGCTTCGCGGTCGGCGGCTTCCATCAGCCCGGATTTTCCCGAAGCGACCGCGATGCCGGTGCCGGAAAGTGCGCTCTTCAGTGATTCGTAATGCTGGTCGTTTGCCGTCACCGCCAGCCGCGCGCCGGATGATTTCGCCTGCCGGGCCAACAATTCGACATTGCCGCTGCCGGTCAGCACGGAGATTTCGAAGTTCTCCCGTCCGCCCAGATGATCGACGACATTGAGTGTATTCTGGCCGATCGAACCCGTCGAACCGAAGATGCTGAGGCGCCGCGGCGCGCTTTTGCCGGTCATCATGTAGAATTTCGCGAAAATTTCTCTCGTAGGCTCAGGCTCTACTAGGCTTTGGAGGGGGCGGCAAGTGTGCGGTGCAGCAGATTTCAACCCTTGAGGGGTTTACAGAGCGGCGGCCGGATGTGATCCTTATAACATTGCTGGCGGAATCGCTTCCGCCGCGGCCGGTCACGGTCGCATGGCAAGTCGGGCGCTGTGGCGTCCATCGAAGAACAGGCACCCGGTGCCGCCGGCCTTTGGGCCATACATTAAATCGAGGATGAAACCGGGATGGACGGCTTGGCCGTGATCCCTCATTGCGTTCGTCGCGAACGCTTTCATATGCGCTGCTGCGTCCACTCCGCGCCGCAGCCCTGTGACAGGTCAAAACGTTCTGAACTTCATGACGACATTCAAATTAGTATGCATCTTTTTCGCCATCCTACCCTCGCTCACAGCCGCAGCGAAGGCGGACGACCTGCTGATCTGGTCGCCAGCCAAGCTTTCGGACCGGTCCTACAAGGCGACGGTGGGTTTCCGCCTGCCGGCGGAATGGGAAACGAGCGCTGGCGCCGACATCGCGCTGGCCTCGACCAAAGGCGGAGCGCTGCTGCCCGATTCCGAACAGGCAATGCTTTGGGGCAGGATCACCAGGACGAGCGTTACCCCGGCAGGCCGGTCAGAGCGGGGTGCCAGCGTCAGCGTCGATACGCTGCGCGGCAGCGGCGCGCTAACCCTCAGCCGCTCGCGCAGCTGGATCCTGTCCGATTCGCTCGACATGCAATCGAGCCGATCCATCAGCGTGCAATATGACGCGGTCGAGGCCCGGCAGGCTTCGGTAACGGCAACGCAGGCGCTGAAGCTGATCCATCCCTGGACGGGAACCGCGCTTTCGGCAGGGACAGGCGTCAGCAATGCGAGCGGCGACTTCTCGAGCACGGTTGGGGTCAGCCAGGCCATTCTGCCGAACCTCAATTTCGATGCTTCGGTCAGCAATCCATTTTCAGGAGGTGAGGCGGGCAGCGTCAATCTCCGCTATCGCGTCAACTGGTAGCGGGTGCTGAACCAAACTCCGCCGATCAGCGTTTCCTACGAGGTTTTCACGGAGGAACGGATCATGGTTTTCAAGGAGCAGACATTTCACGGGCTCGAACCCGAGATTGAAATAGAGATCGCCAATCGTGCAGCGGTCGAGGCGGCCGTTGCCAATGCGCTGGCGATCGCCGGCGGCATCGATGCCTCCGATGTCGAGGTGACGATGGAGAACGACCAGATCGTGTTGAGCGGCACCGTCGGCACGGTCGGCGAAATCGAACGGGCAACTGCGGTCGCCAAGGCGGTCGAGGGTGTGCATGCGGTGCAGAACCGAATCCTGCTCGGCGGATCGTCGCTCGACGGTACGCATTAACCAGCGGCGGGCCGCTCCGAGCCCGGAGCTTGCCGGGCGAGAACTGTTTCCACATTGTCGCCTATAAGCCGCCGATCAACCGGCGAAGCGTTCGACGAGGAAGGACGAGCCGGCCAGACGATCCGTTTTCTGCGCGGCGCCCGACCCCTGCGGCTGGTAGGCGATGGCGAGCAGCAGGACACTGACGGCGACATAGGCGATTGTCAAAAGAGTCATCTTGATACGCATGATGAATACTCCTGTTTCGCGATAAACGCGGCTGATATGGCGAAGTTCCTCATCGGCGAAATCAGAAAGAAAAGCCCGGCCGGGGAGGATCGGCCGGGCTTTTCCTGCATGGATTGCCTTATCGGCAAATCCGGGTTTCCTTGACGAGCGTATGGCCGTGACGGCGGATTTTTTCGGTCCTGGTGAAGCAATCCTGGGAGACGTGGCGCGGCCTCATATGATGACGGTAATAGGGCCGTTCGGCATGACGGTAAGTAGGCCGCGCATCATCCGTGGTGATGGTCACACTTGCCGCCTGGGACGGCATTGCGGAAAAGATGGACGCAGCAGCGAGCGTGCAGGCAAGGACAAACCGTTTCATGACGAGCGCCTCTCTTTTCTGAGTTGGTCACGGCATCAACCCGCCGGAAGCCGTCGGTTCAATCACATAGGGTTACCGTGTCGAAGGCAGAAACCTTTGACGCGCCGGATCGTTAGCGCTGGGGATAGCCGGAGGCATCGAGCATGGGACCGATTGCAAGGATCATCACCATCGTCGCCGGGCTTGCCGGCGGCACGGTGTTTTCGCAGGCGCCGGAATTTGCGCAGCAATACCGCCAGCGGATCGGCGGGGCGATCGACGAATTGCGCGTCATCGTCGAGGATTTCAATACTCAGGCCGCCGAGCACCATCTCGATCGCCAGCAGGCGCTGAACACCTATGCGCAATCGTCCGACGATTTCCTGCGCGACCGCGGCGTCTCGATGCAGAGCACGATCACGCGCTACGAAACGCTGCTGTCGCAGCAGCTCCACCTCGGCACCGCCGCACCCGTCGCCAAGCCCTTTGTTCTGCTGGGGAATGCCGATGACGTCGTTTTCGCCAATACCTGGCGCGACTTCGTGCCCGGCGTCCCCGTCAGCTTTGCCGGTCTTGTCTGGGGCTCGATCGGCTTTGTCGGAGGTTGGGTCGTGGCGGCGCTGCTGGGATTGGGGGCGCGGCGGGTCGCGAGGACACGGCGCGTCCATCGTCAGGTGCGGTGAACCAATCGGTGGCGAACGTGGCACTGGCCCCGGAACATGATGATAAGATCAATCAAGCTTTGCGCTGGAATGACCCCCGCCACACTTTGGCGGGGGTCATTGATATTAATCGGAACCCGTTCGTCCGGTTGTCTTCCCGGTGATTGGGCCAGAGAGCCTTGTTACGTGGACGCTGCCGCTTCCTTGATGATGCCACCTGAAAGCAAACGCCAAATGCCGAATGCCACCACGCCCATCGCGAGGAAGATCACAAAGATCATGAAGTTGTAGTAGATCATCGCCGCCAGCGCGACGAGGGCGAGTCCGAGGGCAATGGCTGGCACCACGGGATAACCCCAGGCCCTGAAGGGTCGGGCGAGTTCAGGTTCGGCCTGACGTAGTTTAAACAGCGACGCCATCGAGACGATGTACATGATGATCGCGCCGAACACCGACATGGTGACAATATTGGCGGTCAGCGGCAAACCGCCGATCTGGATCAGGCTGTCGGAAAAGATGGCTGCGATGCCGACGGCGCCACCTGCAAGGACTGCGAGATAAGGCGTGCGGAATTTCGGATGGATTTTTGCAAGGACTTCCGGGAGGTAGCCGGCGCGGCCCAGCGCAAAAATCTGCCTGGAATAGCCCATGATGATGCCGTGAAAGGAAGCAATCAGGCCGAACAGGCCGATCCAGACCAGCATATGCAGCCAACCGGAGGATTCGCCCACGACCGCCTTCATCGCCTGCGGTAGCGGATCGTTGATGTTGGACAGCGCACGCCAGTCGCCGACGCCACCGGCGAAGATCATGGTGCCGAAGGCGAGGAAGACGAGTGTCAGAATACCCGCAATATAGGCAATGGGAACGGTGCGGGTGGGGTTCTTGGTCTCCTCAGCCGCCATCGCCGCGCCTTCGATCGCCAGGAAAAACCAGATGGCAAATGGAATGGCGGCAAAGATGCCTCCAATGGCACCGACCGAGAATTCAGGGGCGCCAGCCCAGCCATTGGCCGCGAAATTGGCAAAAGAGAAGCCCGGCGCGACGACACCCATAAAGATCAGCAGTTCGGCGATCGCCAGAATGGTGATAAGGAGTTCGAAGGTTGCCGCGATGGTAACTCCGACGATATTGAGCGCCATGAAAATGATATAGGCGCCGACAGCCGCCATTTTCGGATCGAGCCCCGGGAACTGCACATTGAGATAGGCGCCGATGGCGAGCGCGATGGCCGGAGGGGCGAAGACGAATTCAACCAATGTCGCAAAGCCCGCAACGAAGCCGCCGAGTGGGCCGAAAGCCCTGAGCGCATATGCAAAAGGGCCGCCGGCATGCGGAATGGCCGTCGTCAATTCCGTGAAGGAAAAGATAAAGGTGGTGTACATCACGGCGATCAGGATCGTGGTGATCAAGAAGCCGAGTGTGCCGGCGGCCGCCCAGCCATAGCTCCAGCCGAAATATTCGCCGGAAATGACCAGGCCGACGGCAAGTCCCCACAAATGCAGCCCGGTCAGGCTCTTGGCGAGCGTCGGTTGAGAATTTGACATGATTGTTCCCCTTTTTTGTAGCTTGAACTTTTATGCTTCTTGGTGTGGCAGCGCTTCTATGGCGCCTTCGGCGTTTTCCTTGAGATCGACGCCGGTCAGCTGCAAGCGAAGCGCCTCCCGGACGATCCAAACAATCTTGTCGGCTGCGACCTCGTAGCCGAGCCCGTCGGCATGAATATTCGAAATGCAGTTGCGCTCGCTGTCGCGCCGTCCCGATTGCGGGCGGAACGTGATGTAGGCACCGAGACTGTCAGGCACGCTGAGCCCCGGCCTCTCGCCGATCAGCACAATGGCAACTTCCGCACCAAACGCCGCCGCTGCCTCATCACCAAATGCCACACGCGCCTGTTCGCCCAATATCACCGGGGCGACGCTGAAGTCGCCGAGACGCTTCATGCAAGCCTTGAACAGCGGCACGGCGTGGTGCTCGACCGCCGAGGCTGAAAGCCCATCTGCAATGACGAAGGCGATATCATAACGATCGCCTGGGCTCGGGAGATCGGCTGCATGGGTCTGACGGCCGAGATCCGGGCGCGCCAGATAGATCGTACGGTCTTTGGCGCGAGACCGGATATGGACCGTGGCCACGGGCGCAAGTTCCTTGGCAAGGGCGACAAAATCCACTTGACCATGCACGGCATCCCGCGCCCGGGCATGGGCAAGCTGGAAGTCGAGAATTGCCGATGTCGGCAAGGCGTCGCCTGCTCTTCCAAGCCCAATCCGGGCGCGTGTGGCGTTGCGGAACCGCGCAAATGGATCTCGTTCGATGGAACTCATGCCGATGCCCTGTAGCTCAAGAGATTGCGAGAGAAAGTGCCCGAGGCGCTGGCCGGTGCAAGGCGACCCGTGTGGTCAAGCATGCCCATACGATGAAGCCAGGCTTCGAATTCCGGGGCGGGAGGACGATTGAACTGGTGCCTGAGGCCGACAATATCGTGGTAGGAAAGGCTCTGATAATTGAGCATGACGTCATCGGCGCCGGGCACCGCGATGAGAAAACTGACGCCCGCGACAGTCAGCAACACCATCAGATTGTCCATATCGTCCTGGTCTGCTTCCGCATGGTTCGTGTAGCAGACGTCGACCCCCATCGGCACGCCAAGCAGTTTGCCGCAGAAGTGATCTTCGAGCCCGGCGCGGATAATTTGCTTGGCGTCGAAAAGATATTCGGGGCCAATGAAGCCGACCACCGTATTGACGAGCAGCGGATTGAGTTCACGTGCAACGGCATAGGCCCGCGTCTCGATCGTCTGTTCGTCGACACCGTGATGGGCGTCCGCCGAGAGCGCGCTGCCCTGGCCGGTCTCCAGATACATGACATTGTTTCCGACCGTGCCGCGCTTCATGGAAAGGGCTGCCTGCTGGCCTTCCCTGAGGACGGCGAGATCGACGCCGAAACCCTTGTTGGCGGCCTCAGAGCCGGCGATTGACTGGAACACCAGATCGAGCGGCGCTCCGGCCTCGATTGCTTTGATTGACGTGGTGACATGGGTCAACACGCAGGATTGCGTAGGGATCTCGAACCGTTCGCGCAGCCGGTCGAAAAGAACCATCAATCTTGTGCAGGCCTCAAGATTGTCGGTCGCCGGGTTGATGCCGATCACCGCATCGCCGATCCCATAGAGAAGTCCATCAAGCGTCGAGCCGGCGACGCCTTCAGGATCATCAGTGGGATGATTGGGCTGAAGACGGCTCGATAGTCGGCCGGGCAGACCGATCGTGGAACGAAAGGCAGTGACCACGCTGCATTTGCCGGCGACGGTGATCAGATCATGGTTGCGCATGATCTTGGAGACCGCCGCCACCATTTCGGGGGTGAGGCCTGGTGCAATGGCAAGCAGTTTTTCGGAGGTCGCGTCATAAGAAAGAAGCCAATTGCGAAACTCACCGACCGTCATATGAGATACCGACGCGAATGCCATCCAATCATGGCGGTCGACGATCAACCGACTGACCTCGTCGGTCTCGTATGGGATGACGAGGTCTTCCAGGAAAGTGTTGAGAGGCATATCCGCGAGCAGGTAGCGGGCGGCCACCCGCCGCTCGTTGCTGGATGCTGCGATCCCGGCCAGCACGTCACCGGATTTCAGCGGCGAAGCGCAAGCCAATACCGATTTCAGATCCTGAAAGACATGGCGTTCGCGTCCTAGAACGATCGAATATGTTGTCATCTGCTCCTGGCCGTCGGCCGGCCTATTCTCGATGCCCGAGAACTCGTCCGATTTTTGTGGGCATTCGCGGGCTTCCGCCGAGCATGTTTGCTCGGCCCTACACTAAGCAAGGCAAGAAGCGTGCCATTCTTGTTGGCTAAGATACCGAGGCCGCCGTGCCGAAGGCTTCGCATGGCTGGACCATGACCGCTTACGCTGGCGTGGCTATCGCAGAGACTGTTTTCAATTTAGGGCGGTTAATTCGCTAGGGTGGTTGTATCCACTTTACGATAACGTGCTCCGATGTGCGCAGATTTGCGCCCGGCTCGACACCGATTGCGCAAATATTCGTTGATCGTCCTGATCCAGTGGTTCTGGCTCGAGTGCTTTTTCGGTGGGGCGGTCTGCACTGAGACGCGATCGTCCATTTTGAGCGAACTGACCGTGGATCGACGCCGATGTTGAAAAACTAGCCAGTTGAACGAGTCTAATCGATCGCCAATTTCTTCGTCCCAAGAACTCGGTCGTGCGGCCTCGCCACTACCGGTCAAAGGCCGGTTCTCATGAGATCATAATTGCATTTCTTGCATGTCTGCAGGAACGTGCGTTCTGTCGAGGGAGAAACCATCTGATTGACTGGTGATCCCGGCGCGATTCGAACGCGCGACCCCCAGATTAGGAATCTGGTGCTCTATCCTGCTGAGCTACGGGACCACTTGCATGCCATGCATACAAAAGGCTTGGCGGGAAGCCAAGCCTTAATTGTTGTCAAAGGCCGAGGCGCTGTTCGGCGAGGCGGACCCAGTAGGAGATGCCGTGGGCGATGGCTTCGTCGTTGAAGTCGTAGGCCGGGTTGTGGAGGCCGGCGCTGTCGCCGTTGCCGATGAAGATGAAGGCGCCGGGGCGGGCGTTCAGCATGTAGGAGAAATCCTCGCCGCCCATCATCGGATCGATCTCGGCGTTGACGTTCGCCTCGCCGGCGATGGCGCTGGCGGTGGCGACCGCGTGCTCGGTCTCGTCGGGGTGGTTGACGGTGACGGGGTAGTTGCGGTGGAAGCTGATTTCGGCCTCGGCGCCGTGGGCTGCGACCAGGCCCTCGATGATCTGCCGGAACCGGGTTTCGGCGAGCGTGCGCACCTCGGGGTCGAGGGTGCGGACCGTACCGGCGAAGGTCGCATCGTTCGGAATGACGTTATGGGCGAAACCGGCATTGAACTTGGTCACCGAGACGACGACCGAGCGCAGCGGATCGGCGGTGCGCGAGGCGATCATCTGCAGGTTGGCGATGATCTGGGCGCCGATGGCGATCGGGTCGATCGTCTTATGCGGCTGGGCGGCGTGGCCACCGCGGCCCTTGACGGTGACGGTGAATTCGTCGGTCGCCGCCATGATGGCGCCCTTGCGGGTGGCGAACTGGCCGACCGGCAGGCCCGGCAGATTGTGCATGCCGTAGACCTCTTCGATAGCGAAGCGCTCCATCATGCCGTCCTTGACCATCAGATTGCCGCCGCCGCCGCCTTCTTCGGCGGGCTGGAAGATGACGGCGACATTGCCGTTGAAGTTTCGGGTCTCGGCCAGGTATTTCGCAGCGCCGAGCAGCATGGCGGTGTGGCCGTCATGGCCGCAGGCATGCATCTTGCCCGGCGTCTTCGAAGCCCAGGGCTTGCCGGTGATCTCCGTGAGTGGCAGAGCGTCCATGTCGGCGCGCAGGCCGACCGTGCGGCCGCCTTCGCCCTTGCCCTTGATCAGGCCGACGACACCGGTGCGGCCGATACCGGTGACGATCTCGTCGACGCCGAATTCCTTGAGTTTTTCGGCGACGAAGGCGGCCGTATTTTCCACCGCGAAGAGGAGTTCGGGCCGGGCGTGGATGTGGCGGCGCCATTCGGCGACCTCGTCCTGCAACTCCGCGGCTCTGTTCAAAATCGGCATATCGGCGTTCCTGTTATGAAATCTCGACAATCTTTCATCGCATCACAAGGGTGTGAGGCTGTGGAAATTACTTAGTCAATGACCTTTGCCATGTCATAGCCATATAGGCTAAATAGGGGAAGATTTCGAGATTTTCCTGATATCCGAAGGACGAACCGTGTCGACGAGCCACTTCCGTTTGTTTGCTGCCTTGCGGCCGCTTTCTTTCGTGTCAGCGGCGACTGCCGTTTTTCTGGCCTCCGTTCCGCTCGCCCAGGCCAATCCGCACATTCTCGTCGATGTCCAGACCGGCCGCGTGCTCGAGCATGAAGAAGCCTTCCGCAAATGGTATCCGGCCTCGCTGACCAAGCTGATGACCGTCTATACCGTGTTCGACGCAATCCGCGCCGGTCAGATCAGCCTCGATACGCCCGTCGTCATCAGCAAACGCGCCGCCGCGCAGCCGGCCGCCAAGATGTATTTCAAGCCGGGCCAGAAGCTAACGCTCGACAGCGCATTGAAGATCCTGCTGGTGAAGTCGGCCAACGATGTGGCGGTCGCGGTTGCCGAAGCCATCGGCGGCACGCAGGAAGGCTTCGTGACGCGGATGAATGGCGAGGCCCTGAAGCTCGGCATGACGGATTCGCACTTCGTCAATCCGAACGGCTTGCCCGGCAAGGGCCAGTATACGACGGCACGCGACCTGGCGGTGCTGACAGTGGCGCTGCGCCGCGATTTTCCGCAATATGCCGGTTATTTCTCGCTGGAAGGTTTCACCAACGGCCAGCAGAACGTGCCGAGCCTCAACATGCTGATCGGCCGTTTCGCCGGCGCCGACGGCATGAAGACCGGCTTCATCTGCGCTTCGGGCTTCAACCAGATCGGGTCGGCGACGCGCAACGGCCGCACGCTGATCTCCGTCGTGCTCGGCACCGACAGCCTTGCAGCCCGCGCCGATGCGACGGCGAACCTTTTGCAGAAGGGCTTTACCACGCAGCCTGCCAGCAACGACACGCTGGGTTCGCTGAGACCCTATGGGTCGGGGCAGGACCAGGTGACCGACATCAGCGCCGATATCTGCAGCGCCAAGGGCGCCAAGGTGCGCAGCGAAACGCGCGACGAAGTCGGCCGCATGAAGGTGCAGTCACCCTATATCCAGCCGATGGACCACGATCCGCAATTCGTCTTTGCCGCCCTGATTCCCGGCCAGGATCCGCAGCCGGCCGCGCAGCCGGAAAAAATGGCGCGCGGGGATACCGCGGCCGCGATCGCCAACGTGCCGGTGCCGATGCCGCGCCCGACATCATTTTAAGCTTTTAAGGTAAAATAACATGAGCGCGCTCAACGACAGGATTCCGGTCACCATCCTGACCGGCTTTCTCGGCGCCGGCAAATCGACGCTGCTCAACCGCATCCTCAAAGATCCTGTCATGAAGGATGCGGCCGTCATCATCAACGAATTCGGCGATGTCGGCATCGATCATCTTCTGGTCGAAAGTTCCGGCGATTCGATCATCGAGATGTCCGATGGCTGCCTCTGCTGCACCGTGCGCGGCGCGCTTGTCGATACGCTGGCGAACCTGATGGACGCCGTGCAGACGGGCCGCGTCAAGCGGGTCAAGCGCGTCGTCATCGAGACGACCGGCCTTGCTGATCCTGCACCGGTCATGCAGGCGATCATGGGAAATCCCGTCATCGCCACGAATTTCGAGCTCGACGGCGTCGTCACCGTCGTGGACGCGGTGAATGGGCTACAGACGCTCGACAATCACGAGGAAGCGCGCAAGCAGGCGGCGGTCGCCGACCGGCTGATCGTCTCGAAAAAGACGATGGCCGAGGCAGCCGAGGGGCTGGAAAAGCGGCTGCGGGCGCTCAATCCGCGTGCGACGATGATGGATGCCGACAGCGCCGAGGCGGGCAGTGCCGCGGTGCTGGTCAACGGGCTCTACGATCCGGCGACGAAGATCGCCGATGTCGGCCGCTGGCTGCAGGACGAGGATGCCCACGAGGCGCATCACAATCACGACCACGGTCGTGATGGACATCACCATCATGATGATGATCACCATGGTCACCACCATCATGATCATCACCATCTTGGTGATCAGGGGCATGCGCACCAGGACCCGCACGACGTCAACCGTCACGATGCCTCGATCCGTTCTTTCTCGATCATCGAGGAGAAGCCGATCGATCCGATGGCGCTTGACATGTTCATCGATCTGCTGCGTTCGGCCCATGGCGAGAAGCTGTTGAGGATGAAGGCGATCGTGTCCGTTTCCGACCGGCCGGATCGGCCGCTGGTGCTGCATGGGGTGCAGAGCATCTTTCATCCGCCGGTGCGGCTTCCCGCCTGGCCGGGGGAAGACCGGCGCACGCGCATGGTGCTGATTACCCGGGATCTGCCGGAAGCCTTCGTAAAGGATCTCTTCGACGCCTTCCTCGGCAAGCCGCGCATCGATATGCCCGATCGTGCGGTGCTGTCGGACAATCCGCTCGCCATCCCCGGCATGCGGATTTAAACCGTTGATTTTTGTCGCTGCGCGATCTTCTTCAGGTCTTGCGTTTAAGAATGCTTGACATCCACTTGGCCTGCTGGCCGCTGAGAAGGGTGCGATAGCGCTCCTGGCTTGCCGCCAGATGGGCGCGCATGGCGGCGCGGGCGGCTTCCGCGTCCCCGGCGGAAATCGCCTTCAAAATCGCCAGATGCTCGCGCTGCAGGCCTTCCTGATAGTTACGCGACAGCGTGCTGTCCGTACCCCAGGGCGAGGCGACGTCGCAGGGGATGGCCCGCATACCAAGCGCATCGAGAACTTCGACATAATATGAATTATTGGTGGCAGCCGCGATTTCTCGGTGGAAAGCGAAGTCGCTCTTGCCGGTTGCTTCGCCGCGCTCGAGCAGCCGGTCGAATTCGAAGAATGCTTCCTGAATCTGCGCTTCTTGAGCCGCATTGCGCCGTAGCGCAGCAAGCCCTGCGCTCTCGATTTCCAGCCCCATGCGCACCTCGATAATGTTGAGCGCATGGGAAACCTTATTGCCGACATCGCCGCTGATCGAACCGAAGGCAATCGTCGGATGGTTTTTGACGAAGACGCCGGCGCCTTGCCGCGCCTCGACGAGGCCGTCGGCGGCAAGCGTTGCAACCGCCTCACGGACAACCGTGCGGCTGACGCCGAAGAGTTCGCCCATCCGGGTCTCGGTCGGCAGCTTTTGGCCGGGCGCGTATACTCCGGACACGACCTGAGCGCGGATGGCCGAAACGACGCCTTCGGAGAGTTTCGGCCTTCGCTCAACCCTGAAATCTACGGCTGTGTCGGTCGCCATCTCGCACTCCTATTTGAACACGCTCGGCAGCCACAGCGAAATCGCCGGGATGTAGGTGACCAGCCCGAGCACCACGATGCCCGCACCGTAGAACGGCCAGATCGAGCGCATGGCTTCCCAGACAGAGATCTTGCCGACTGCACAAGCCACGAATTGCACCGCGCCGACTGGAGGCGTGTTCAGCCCTATGCCGAAATTCAGGATCATGATCACGCCGAAATGCACCGGGTCGACACCGTAGGCTTGCGCCACCGGCAGAAAGATCGGCGTGCAGATGATGATGGTCGGCCCCATGTCCATAAAAGTACCGAGCACAAGCATGAGGACATTGAGCAGGAGCAGCACCGTCAGCGGGTCGTCGGCGACGCTCTTCATCCAGATCACCAGCGAGGCCGGCACCTTGAGGAAGGCCATCAACCAGGAGAAGGCGGCGGCTGTGCCGATAATCAAAAGCACCATTGCCGTCGTGCGCACGGCTCCCTGCGTGGCGTGAACGAAGTCTCTCCAGCTCATCTGCCGGTAGACCAGGAGCGTTATCAGCAGCGCGTAGAGCACCGCGATGCAAGAGCTTTCCGTCGCAGTGAAGATGCCGGACCTCACCCCGCCGAAGATGATGGCGATCAGCAGCAGCCCGGGGAGTGCGACCGCGAGCAAATGAGCCACCATGACAAAGCCCGGAAAGGGTTCTGTCGGATAGCCGCGCGAGCGCGCAACGATGTAAGCGGTCACCATGAGCGCGACCGCAAGCAATATTCCGGGCAACACGCCGGCGGTGAACAGGTCGGCGATGGAGATCTTGCCGCCGGCGGAGATCGAATAGATGATCATGTTGTGGGAGGGCGGCAGGAGCAGCGCGATCAGCGCTGCCATTGAAGTGACGTTCACCGCATAATCGGCGCCATAGCCGCGCTGCTTCATCTGCGGGATCATCAGGCCGCCGACGGCTGCGGCTTCTGCCACCGCCGAACCGGAGATGCCGCCGAACAGTGTGGCGGTGACGATGTTGACCTGGCCGAGGCCGCCGCGTACGTGGCCGACCAGGGAAGCGGCGAAGGCGACGATGCGGCTGGCGATGCCGCCGCGCACCATCAGGTCGCCGGCGTAGATGAAAAAGGGGATGGCGAGGAGCGAAAATACGCTCATGCCGGAATTCAGCCGCTGGAAGATGACCAGCGGCGGCAGGCCCATGTAGAGCACCGTGGCGAAGCTGGAGACGCCGAGGCAGAAGGCGATCGGCGTGCCTATCAGCATCAAGGTGGTGAAAACACCGAACAGGATCCAGAGTTCCATCGTGCTACACCTTCAATTTGACGTTCGGATCGGCATTGATGTTTTCGATCTCGACGGCGATCTCCGCCGGCAGAATCTCATCCAGCGCATCGTCAATCGGTTCGCCGGCGAGGCGGAGCACGATGCGCTCCAGCGAGAAGATGACGGCAAGCATGCCGCCGCCTGCGAGCGGCAGATAGTCGAACGCGCCTGAGATACCTAGCGACGGCAAGGTTGTGTTCCAGGTCAGGCTTATGAGCGCGCCGCCGTACCAGACCATGCCGGCGCCAAAGGCGAGAATGACGACGTCCGAGATCATGCGCAGGACGCGCTTGCCGGATTTCGGCAGCACATAAAGCAGCACGTCGAAACCAAGATGATTATTCTCCCGGATGCCGACGGCGGCGCCGAGGAAGATGAACCAGCTCATCAGCATGACCGAGCCCGGCTCCGTCCAACTCGGCGAGTCGTTCAGCACATAGCGGCAAAACACCTGCCAGGCGACAAAGACCGTCATCAGCACCAAGCCGGTGCCCGCCAGCCAAAGGGCGGCGTTGCTCAGGCGTGTCAGAAAATTGACGACGGGTGTCAGGTTGTTCGACATAAAGGCCTCGTCGAATTTGGGCGCTCACTCTCCCTTGGCGGGAGGAAACGAGAAAGATGTGCACGAAGCGGCGGGTGAACCGGGGTGGCGATAATTGTCCACCCCGATAACCGACGCCGCTTTCTGCAAAAAGGAAGGCAGGCTATGGCTATTGCACAGCCTTTACATCCTCGACCATCTTCTTCAGCACGTCATCTTTCACGTGCTTTTCGTAAACCGGGGCCATGGCGTCGATGAACCCCTGCTTGTCCGGCATGGTGATCTGAGCGCCGAGCTTTTCGACGTTGGCGCGCGATTCAGCGACCTTGGCTGACCACAGCTCGCGCTGCTTGGCGACGCTGTCCTTGGCCGCCTGTTTGAAGACCGCCTGATCCTCCGGCGTCAGCTTGTCGAACGCCGCCTTGTTCATGACGAACACTTCCGGCAGGATCGTGTGCTCGTCCAGCGAATAGTTCTTCGCCACTTCGGCGTGCTTGGCGGTGTCATAGCTCGGGAAGTTGTTTTCCGCGCCGTCGATGACGCCCGTTTCGATCCCCGAATAGACCTCTCCATAGGGCATCGGCGTGGCATTGGCGCCGAGGGCCGCCACCATGTCGACGAAGATATCGGACTGGATGACGCGGAACTTCAGACCTTTCATGTCGGCAACCGAATTGATCGGCTTCGTCTTGTTGTAAAACGAGCGCGCGCCGGCATCGTAGAAGGCAAGCACCACGAGACCGGCCGGTTCGAACGCCTTCTTGATCTGGTCGCCGATGGCGCCGTCCATGACCTTGTGCATGTGCTCTTCCGACCGGAAGATATAGGGCAGAGCTGGAACGATCGATTCCTTCACGGTGCCGTTGAAGGGCGCCATTGACACACGGTTCAGCTCGATGACGCCGGAGCGCACCTGCTCGATCGTGTCCTTCTCCTCGCCGAGCTGGGCGGAATGATACACTTCGAGGGAATAACGGCCCTGCGTGCGCTCCTTCAACAGCTCGCCAAAATATTTGACGCCTTCGACTGTCGGATAGCCGTCCGGATGCGTATCGGACGATTTCAGCACCGTTTGAGCGCTGGCCGCGCCGCTCATGAATGAAGCGGCAACCATAAGACTGGCCGCCAGTTTAACAAAGTTTTTCATGCTCTCCTCCCGTTTTGCATGACGATTAATTCTCAGAGTCGGTATCCCGGCTTTGCGACTTAGAGGAAGGTCCTCTGTGCGCTTCGCCTTCCAGCGATATTTCCACAATCGGGCACTGATGGTCCGGCCCGAAAGGTTGCGCGCGTTGGAAGATGCTCATCGAGACATAGGAACATGGCTCAACGTGCCCATCGGATCCGATGAAGCAGTTGCATACCTCTGCACGCGAACTCTGTCGCTCTTCTCGCGGAACAGAAGACTTGGATCGGTAGCCTCCTCTATTCTTGCCGTTCCTCCAACGGCTCACTATGGCTAGAACCTGTAAAGTATAATGTCAACATACAAAAGCTGTGTAGTTGTATGATGAATTTTCGCCGCTGCTTGCTCTCCTGTCGACGCTGTGAAAGCGCGAGCAGGCAAGGTCGGAGGCGCGGACGGCAGCTGACGGTGAAGCCTATCGTGAACCGTCAGGCTCGTTTAATTACGCTGGTTTTGCCCGATGGTTTGCTGGTCCCATGCTTCGGCAAGATATGCGCCGCAAAGAGCATGGGTCAGATACCCAACCGCGTGGCTCTTTTAGAGCTGCTTACTGGTTTGGGAGACGCGCTTCAGCGCTTGCGGATCAGGAAGCGGTGGCCGCTTTCGGTCTTTTCCGTCTCGACCAGTTCGTGGCCGTCCTCATTGCAGAAGTGCGGCATGTCGATCACAGCAAGCGGATCGGTGGTGTCGACGCGAATGAGCGTGCCGCTCGCCATGGCGGCGAGCTTCTTGCGTGTCTTGATCACGGGGAGTGGGCATTTCAGGCCGCGAAGATCGTAGAGAACGGGGTTCAAGCCGTTCAGTTCCTCGCCCAGAATTTCCAGAACGGCTTCTTTGCCGTGGCGTCTGCCGTTTCCTGCGGTTCGGGCGCCGCAAAGGCCAGCGGGTTCTGCATCGGCACCGGCACGACCGCGGGTGTCGCCGCAGCGACGGCTGTTGCCTGAGGCTGGGCAGGGGCTGCAGGCGTGGCGCCCGGCGCGGTTTTGGCGGCGAGGCCCTGCGCGGTGCGCTTGGCCATCAGGTCTTCAAGTTCGGCGACCTTGACCATGCGACCGGCTTCCAGCGAGGTGCCGGTCGGAGCGTAAGCAAGTTCACGGCCCTTGCGCAGCTTGGCGACCACGGCCTTGCGCTCGGCTTCCGTGGGATCGTACCAGGCCATGCCGTCAAATTTGCTCATCGCCTTGGCATAATCGGCATCGTAGGTCTTGCCGTAGGCGGCAAGGGCTGCCGTCAGCGCCGGCGGCGTCGACATAACAGGGCACTTGCCGGCGGCATTGAAGGCGCCGCCGTCGGCTGCCTGCTGATTGAAGACGTATTTCTTCTCGCAGACGTTCACCTCAGGCGGGCGCTTCGTCACTTCGAAATTGTCGTAGCCGACCTTCAGCATCTTCCAGAAGTCGTAACTGCTGTCGAGGCGGTGCTTGACCATGTTTTCCGCCGTCATGCGGAAGGGGAAGGCCTGCAGCTGCACGGTCGACTGGCCGCCCTTGAAGGCGTCGCGGGCGAAGGCGTAGATCTCCAGCACCTGCTGATCGGTCATCGAGTAGCAGCCGGAGGAGGAGCAGGCGCCGTGGATCATCAGATCGGAGCCGGTGCGGCCGTTCGCCGCGTCGTAGCGGTTCGGAAAGCCGGTGTTGATCGCCAGATAATATTTGGAATTGGGGTTCAGGTTGGCGCGCGTCAGGTCGTAGAAACCTTCCGGCGCCTGCCGGTCGCCGGTCTTTACCTTCGGGCCGAGACGGCCGGACCAGGCGCAGATCTTGTAATCGGCGATCTTGTCGAAACGGTTGTCGGTCTTCGCCTTCCAGATCTCCATGGCACCTTCTTCCTTGAAGATGCGGATCATGATCGGCGAATTGCGGTCCATGCCCTTGGCGGACATCTGAGCGAGGATATGGCTGGGAAGCGGCTGCTCGACCTTGTTCTTGACCTTGGAAAGATCGACCTGCGCGGTTTCCAACGCGTCATTGCAGCCGGACAGAGCCAGCGCCATGAGGGAAATATAGGCAAAATGACGTATGCGCATCCCAACTAGCCCATAAAGATAATGCGACCCGGTCCGCCCATGGAGCCCGGGCATCAAACGGAATCATAGACGGTTTATACTTTACAAGTCCTTACCAGCCTATGACGTGCCTGGAACATCCCCGCAAGCGCGAATGCTACAGATAACATCAATGTGGCCAAGATTTGGCCCCAATCGGTGAAGAGCCGAATGTCCGTTAGAGATTACGGCCCATGGCGAGGAATTTCTGGCGGCGGTCGTTGCGCAGCTGCTCGCCCGAGCGGGACGCCATTTCGGCCAGAGCACTGGCGATCACGTCACCGGTTGCTGCTATCACGCTGTCGGGATCGCGATGTGCGCCGCCGAGCGGCTCGGAAATGATGCCGTCGATGACGCCGAGCGATTTCAGGTCCTCGGCGGTGATTTTCATGTTGGTCGCCGCTTCCCGGGCGCGGGTGGAATCGCGCCAGAGAATGGAGGCGGCTCCTTCCGGCGAGATAACGCTGTAGATCGAATGCTCGAGCATATAGACCTTATTGCCGGTGGCGATGGCGATGGCGCCGCCCGAGCCGCCTTCGCCGATGACGACGGAAACCAGGGGAACCTTGACGCCGAGGCACATTTCCGTCGAGCGGGCGATCGCCTCGGCCTGGCCGCGCTCTTCGGCACCGACGCCGGGATAGGCGCCTGCCGTATCCACCAGCGAAATCACCGGCAGGCCGAAACGATCGGCCATTTCAAGAATACGGATCGCCTTGCGGTAGCCTTCCGGGCGGGGGCTGCCGAAATTGTGCTTCAGGCGGCTCTTGGTATCATTACCCTTTTCCTGGCCGATGACGGCGACGGGCTGGCCGCGGAAACGGGCAAGGCCCGCCTGGATCGCGGCATCCTCGGAAAATTTGCGGTCGCCGGCAAGCGGCGTGAATTCCTGGAACAGCGTCTTAGCGTAATCGACAAAATGCGGGCGCTGCGGATGGCGGGCGACCTGCGTCTTCTGCCAGGGATTAAGCTTGGAATAGATTTCGACGATCGCGTCGCGGACGCGAACCTCCAGCCTGCCGATCTCATCGGTGGTGTCGATGCTCTCGTCTTCCGTTGCGAGCTTCTTTAGCTCGATGATCTTGCCTTCGAGGTCGGAGATCGGCTTTTCGAAGTCGAGATAATTGTGCATGAGGTGCGTTTCCGTTCCTTGTGCCCGGGGCGTTTTCCTGGCTCCGCCCCTTGTCGCCGGTCCTATTCGTGCTTTTTCGCCTGTTTGGCAAGGGGGTGATGCGTCTGGACAAGCTGCTGCAGCCTCTCTTCGAGGACATGTGTGTAGATCTGTGTGGTCGAAATGTCCGAATGGCCGAGGAGTTCCTGTACGACGCGCAGATCGGCGCCGTTGGCCAGCAGGTGGCTGGCAAAGGCGTGGCGCATGACGTGCGGCGAGATCAGCGACGGCGTCAGGCCGGCGCGGATCGCCAGGTTCTTGAGGTCGCGGGCAAAAACCTGGCGCGGCAGGTATCCTTCCTTCGAGACGGAGGGAAACAGCCAGGGGCTTTCCTGCGGCTCCTTCGCCGCTGCATTTTCGGCCGCCAGCAGGCGCCCGTAGGATTTCAGGGCTGATATCGCCGATTGCGACAGCGGCACCAGCCGATCCTTGTTGCCCTTGCCGCGGATCATCAGGAAACGGCCTTCCTGATCGAGCACGCGGGCAGGAAGCGAGACAAGTTCGCTGACCCGCATTCCGGTGGCATAGAGCAGTTCCAGCAGAGCCAGCATGCGCAGGCGCTGCAACTGGCCCGGGCTTGCATCCTCCGCCTCGGCCTCTGCCTGCGAAAGCAGCCTGCCGACCTCTTCGACGCCCATCGTCTTCGGCAGCGGACGGCCCTTCTTCGGTGCGTCGAGTATGCCGGTGGGGTCGTCGGTCCTCAGTCCCTCGGCGTAGAGGAACTTGTAGAACTGCCGCATGGCGGCAAGCCGGCGCGCCTGGGACGAGGGTTTGAAGCCCTTTCGGGCGAGCGAGGAGAGATAGGCGGCGAGATCGGCGGAAGCGGCTTCGGTGAGCCGTATGCTGCGCTCCTTGAGGAAGGATCTGATGTCGTCGAGATCGCGTTCATAAGACTGCAGCGTGTTGGCGGCAGCGCCGCGCTCGGCGCTCATCATCTCCAGGAAGGATTCCACGTGGGCGCGGCCGAGATCCACCATGCCGGTCACTTCCTGGTCGTGTCGATCGCGCCCGTGGGAGGCGGATTGACCCGCTCGGACGGAATGCGGATGGTCACGTCGCGCGGCTCGGGCTCCACGAAGGTCACAAGCGCCAGCATCGCTCCGTAGACCGTCCCGGCGAGGATCGCGCAGACGAACAGGAAACGGAACAGGGTCGGCATCCAGCAACTCCTTCATGCTCTGCTTCTGTTATAAGAAGCCTATCTGCAAGTGCAAGAAGCGGTATTCAAGCCATGATTCCCTTGCCTGCGACTTGACGCTCCATCTGCATTTGTCGATACCGTTTGCAAACAAAGTGTGAATGGACCGATGAGTGAACAACTGCTGACCGTTGCTGAAAGCTTGAAAGACAGAGCTCGCGCCGCGCTCGGTTCACGCAATCTCATCCTTGTCGGCCTGATGGGCGCCGGCAAATCCTCTGTCGGGCGCATCGTCGCCAGCCAGCTCGCCATTCCTTTCATCGACAGTGACCTCGAGATCGAGCGGGTGTCGCGCATGACGATCGCCGAACTTTTCGCCGCCTATGGCGAGCAGGAGTTCCGGGCGTTGGAAGCGCGGGTGATCAAGCGGCTGCTGAAGAGCGGGCCGCGCGTCGTCTCCACCGGAGGCGGCGCCTTCATCAACGACCGGACGCGCAAGCATATCAAGAAGGGCGGCCTTTCCGTCTGGCTGAAGGCCGATCTCGACGTGCTCTGGGACCGGGTCTCCAAGCGCGACACGCGGCCGCTGCTCAAGACCGAAAATCCGAAGCAGACGCTCGAGGGCCTGATGAATGCGCGTTATCCGATCTATGCGCAGGCCGATCTGACCGTGCTTTCGCGCGACGTCCGCAAGGAAATCATGGCCGACGAAGTCTTAAAGGCCTTGATCGAAGCTCAGAAGGAAAGTGCAGCGTCATGAATGCGATAACCTCCGCCTCCGCCATCCGAACGGTGCATGTGCCGCTCGGCGAGCGCGCCTACGACATCCTGATCGGGCCGGGGCTGATTGCGCGGGCCGGCGCCGAGATCGCCTCTCGCCTCAAGGGCCGCAAGGCGGCTGTTGTCACCGATGAAAATGTCGCGCCGCTCTATCTCAAAGCACTTGTCGCAAGTCTGGATGAAGCAGGTATCGCCTCGGCTGAGGTCGTCCTGCCGTCCGGCGAGAAGACCAAGAGCTTCGAACATCTGATGACGGCCTGCGACAAGGTGCTGGAGGCGCGCGTCGAGCGCAATGATTACGTCATCGCGCTTGGTGGCGGCGTCATCGGCGATCTTTCCGGATTTGCGGCCGGCATCGTCCGTCGCGGCGTGCGCTTCGTGCAGGTACCGACCTCGCTGCTGTCTCAGGTCGATTCCTCCATCGGCGGCAAGACCGGCATCAATTCCCGCCATGGCAAGAATCTGATCGGCGTCTTCCATCAGCCGGATCTGGTTCTGGCCGATACGGATGTGCTGAATTCGCTGAGCGAGCGTGAATTCCGCGCAGGTTACGCCGAGGTCGCGAAATACGGGTTGATCGACAAGCCGGATTTCTTTGCCTGGCTGGAAGCGAATTGGAAAGCGGTTTTTACCGGCGGCTCCGCGCGCATCGAGGCGATTGCCGCCAGCTGCCAGGCAAAGGCCGATGTCGTCGTTGCCGACGAGCGTGAGAATGGTCAGCGGGCGCTGCTCAATCTTGGCCATACATTCGGCCACGCGCTGGAAGCGGCGACTGCCTATGACAGTTCTCGCCTGGTGCATGGCGAGGGCGTTTCGATCGGCATGGTGCTGGCGCACGAATTCTCCGCACGGATGAACCTTGCAAGCACGGACGATGCGCGGCGCGTCGAGCGGCATCTGAAGGAGGTCGGCCTGCCGACCCGCATGTCCGACATTCCAGGCGACCTGCCGCCAGCCGAAACGCTGATGGACGCGATCGCCCAGGACAAGAAGGTCAAGAGCGGCAAGCTCACTTTCATCCTGACGCGCGGCATCGGCCAGTCCTTCGTCGCCGACGACGTTCCGGCGTCCGAAGTGATCAGCTTTCTCCGGGAAAAACACGCCTGATGTCGGTCGAAGGCGCTCTGGCATTTCTTTCGACATACTGGCCGGAGATCCTTTCGATCACGGCGCTGGTGCTCATGTCCGCCTTCTTTTCCGGCTCCGAGACCGCGCTCACCGCCGTTTCGCGCAGCCGTGTCCATACGCTCGAAGTCAACGGCGACGAACGCGCCGGCCTCGTCCGACAGCTGATCGAGCGACGCGACCGGCTGATCGGCGCGCTGCTCATCGGCAACAATCTCGCCAATATCCTGTCCTCCTCGATCGCCACCAGCCTCTTCCTCGGGCTGTTCGGCAGTTCCGGCGTGGCGCTGGCGACGCTCGCGATGACTGTCATCCTGGTCATCTTCGCCGAAGTGCTGCCGAAGAGCTGGGCGATTTCGGCGCCCGAGCGCTTCGCACTCGCCATCGCGTTGCCGGCCAGGCTGTTCGTTGCCGTCGTCGGCCCGGTTTCCTCCTTCGTCAATGCGATCGTACGGCAGATTCTTTCGCTGTTCGGCATCAATCTCTCACGCGAGATATCGATGCTGACGGCGCATGAGGAGCTGCGCGGCGCCGTCGATCTGCTGCACCGCGAGGGATCGGTGGTGAAGGCCGACCGTGACCGCCTCGGCGGCGTGCTCGATCTCAGCGAGCTCGAACTGTCCGACATCATGGTCCACCGCACTGCGATGCGGGCGATCAACGCCGACGATGCGCCGGAAGCGGTGGTGCGCGTCATCCTCGAAAGCCCCTATACGCGCATGCCGTTGTGGCGCGGTACGATCGACAATATCATCGGCGTCGTCCACGCCAAGGATCTGCTGCGGGCGCTCGCCGAGCCGAACATGGAGCCGCAGAACCTCGATATCGTGAAGATCGCGCAGAAGCCGTGGTTCGTGCCCGACAGCACCAACCTCGAGGACCAGCTCAACGCCTTCCTGCGGCGCAAGCAGCATTTCGCCGTCGTCGTCGACGAATATGGCGAGGTGCAGGGCATCGTCACGCTGGAGGATATTCTCGAGGAAATCGTCGGTGACATTTCCGACGAGCACGATATCGAGATACAGGGCGTGCGTCAGGAAGCCGACGGTTCCGTCGTCGTCGACGGCGGCGTGCCGATCCGCGACCTGAACCGGGCGCTCGACTGGAACCTGCCCGATGAGGAAGCGACGACGATCGCCGGCCTCGTCATCCACGAATCGATGACCATCCCGGAAGAGCGCCAGGCCTTCACCTTCTACGGCAAGCGTTTCGTCGTCATGAAGCGCGAGAAGAACCGCATCACCAAGCTGCGCATCCGCCCGGCCGGGGAAGACGGCGCAAAGCCAGCCTAATTCGGCTTGGGTTTTAGGCGGCGAATATCCATATAGGCTTCGGTGCCGCTACCAGCGGGTCGGTTCATCAGGTGCAGCCGGTTCAACGGCCAGCGCATGCAGGCCGGCATCGAGCTCCGGTTTCAACAGGTCGGTGATCGCCCGGTGGCGCGCCAGCCGCGACATGCCGGCGAATTTTCCGGAAACGATCCTCACCCGCATATGGGTTTCGCCGGTGCCTGTGATATCAGGCTGGTGGCCGGCATGCAGATGGCTTTCGTCGATGACGCTCAGGCGTTCGGGCGCGAAGGCTTTAACAAGTTTTTCTTCGATGCGGGTTCGCAGGGTCATCATCCGGTCTTGCTGGTTCGCGAAAAGGGTTCCTACCAAGCCTGCAACATTCCCGTTTGTCAATTCTTGTTGTCGCTTCGCGACAGCCTCATAATTAGCGCCGTCATGAGACTTGATTCCAAATATTTCGATCGCATCCGAACACGCCGCAAACGCGAACCGGAGACAGAGCAGGCGCCGCCTACCTGTCAATGGGACGGCTGCGACAAGAAGGGGGCGCATCGCGCTCCCGTCGGCCGCAATGCGGAAGGCCAGTTCTTCTTGTTCTGCTTCGAGCACGTCAAGGAATACAACAAGGGCTACAATTATTTCTCCGGTCTTTCGGACGGCGAGATCGCGCGTTACCAGAAAGAGGCGATCACCGGCCATCGGCCGACATGGACGGTCGGCGTCAACAAGGCGGCCAAGGACAGTCCGCTGCATTCGGAGATCCGCTCCGGCGCCTATACCCGCGTTCGCGATCCCTTCGGCTTCGTCAAGGAAGGCGGCAAGGGCAGCGGACCGCGTTTCCCCCAGGCGCGCAAGCTGAAATCGCTTGAGACCAAGGCCTTCGAAACGATGGGCCTCGATGCCAATGCGACATCGGCGGAGATCAAGAGCCGCTACAAGGAACTGGTGAAGAAACACCATCCGGATGCCAATGGCGGCGACCGCGGCTCGGAGGAGCGTTTCCGCGCGGTCATCCAGGCCTATCAATTGTTGAAGCAGAACGGTTTTTGTTAATTCCCGTCCTTGCTCTTGGGCTTCAATCGGGTATGGTCCCAATCGGCTGAGGCCGCAGGCAAACGCGGCTCATATTTGTGCGTTTTCCCGACATCGCCTCCGCCGACCTTCCGGACGCGGCGTTTCTTGTCCGGGACTCTTTCAAGAATGCTCGCACGCGGTCATTATCCCGCCGAGGTTTCGTTTCAGTCCCGGAGAAGTATCGCCGACGTTCCGACCTGGACGGGCGCGGAATAAAAAACGCGGCGTCTGGGTTGCGACATGGCCTGAGACAGTATGGCCGGGTGGCATCACCCGCCTTGGAGACATGATGAGCAAGATCGACCTGGATATATCAGAACTGCCCGATACCACCGTTTCGGTTCGCGAGGCCTTCGGCATCGATTCCGACATCCGCGTTCCCGCCTACAGCAAGGGCGACGCCTATGTGCCGGACCTCGATACCGACTACCTGTTCGACCGCGACACGACGCTCGCCATTCTCGCTGGCTTCGCCCATAACCGCCGCGTGATGATCTCCGGCTATCACGGCACGGGCAAGTCCTCGCATATCGAGCAGGTGGCGGCGCGGCTCAACTGGCCTTGCGTGCGCATCAACCTCGACAGCCATGTCAGCCGTATCGATCTCGTCGGCAAGGATGCGATCGTCGTCAAGGACGGGCTGCAGGTCACCGAATTCAAAGACGGCATCCTGCCCTGGGCCTATCAGCACAATGTTGCGCTCGTCTTCGACGAATATGACGCCGGCCGTCCCGATGTGATGTTCGTCATCCAGCGCGTGCTCGAATCCTCCGGCCGCCTGACGCTGCTCGACCAGAGCCGCGTCATTCGGCCGCACCCGGCCTTCCGTCTGTTTGCGACTGCGAACACGATCGGCCTCGGTGACACGACCGGCCTCTATCACGGCACGCAGCAGATCAACCAGGCGCAGATGGACCGCTGGTCGATCGTCACCACGCTGAACTATCTGCCGCATGATCATGAAGTGAATATCGTTTCCGCCAAGGTGAAGAGCTTCGGCAAGGACAAGGGCGGCCGCGAGACCGTGTCGAAGATGGTGCGCGTCGCCGACCTGACGCGCGCTGCCTTCATGAACGGTGATCTGTCCACCGTGATGAGCCCGCGCACGGTCATCACCTGGGCCGAAAACGCCGAGATCTTCGGCGATCTCGCCTTCGCCTTCCGCGTCACATTCCTCAACAAGTGCGACGAGCTGGAGCGTCCGCTGGTCGCCGAGCACTATCAGCGGGCCTTCGGCGTCGAGCTGAAGGAAAGTGCCGCCAATATCGTTCTCGGAGCTTGAGACCGACCGATCATGGCAGCTCGCGGTGACAATTCGAAAGCAAAACCCGGCGCGCCTGTCGACGTCGAGCCATTGCGCCGGGCGATAACCGGCTGCGTGCGCTCGATCGCCGGCGACGGCGACGTCGAGGTGACCTTCGCCAATGAACGGCCAGGGATGACCGGCGAGCGCATTCGGCTGCCGGAACTTTCCAAGCGGCCGACAGCGCATGAGCTGGCGGTCACTCGTGGTCTCGGCGATTCGATGGCGCTGCGGCTCGCCTGCCATGACGAGAAGGTGCATGCGACGATGGCGCCACAGGGCTCGGATGCCCGGGCGATCTTCGATGTGGTCGAGCAGGCGCGTGTCGAATCGATCGGCGCGCTGCGCATGGAGGGCATGGCGTCGAACCTGCGCTCCATGACGGATGAGAAATATTCGAAGGCGAATTTTACCGGCATCGAGCGCCAGGAAGACGCACCGGTCGGCGAAGCGGTTGCGATGATGGTGCGCGAGAAGCTGACCGGCCAGCGCCCGCCGGCCTCCGCCGGCAAGGTGCTCGACCTTTGGCGCGACTTTATCGAGGACAAGGCAGGGTCCGAGCTCGACAATCTGTCGAGCGCGATCAACGACCAGCAGGCCTTCGCCAAGGTCATCCGCAACATGCTGTCGGCCATGGAAATGGCCGAGGAATACGGCGACGATGACAGCGACGCCGACAATGACGACCAGTCGGAGCAGGAAGACCAGTCGAGCGGCGACGAACAGGACCAGGACGAGGTCGACGAGGATGCCGGCACCGACGCCGCCCCCGTCGAGGACAGTGAAGTTGCCGACGAGCAGATGGAGGACGGCGAAACCGAAGGCGCCGAAATTTCCGACGACGACATGATGGAAGAAGGCGAGGACGATTCGGAAACGCCGGGCGAGACCCGCCGGCCGAATACGCCCTTCGCCGATTTCAACGAAAAGGTCGACTATCACGTCTTCACCGAAGAATTCGACGAGATCATCACCGCCGAGGAACTTTGCGACGCCGCCGAGCTGGAGCGCCTGCGCGCCTTCCTCGACAAACAGCTGGCGCATCTGCAAGGCGCAGTCGGCCGTCTCGCCAACCGGCTGCAGCGCCGCCTAATGGCGCAGCAGAACCGCTCCTGGGATTTCGACCTGGAAGAGGGTTATCTCGATCCGGCGCGGCTGCAGCGTATCATCATCGATCCGATGCAGGCGCTCTCCTTCAAGATGGAGCGCGACACCCAGTTCCGCGATACCGTCGTTACCCTGCTCATCGACAATTCCGGCTCGATGCGCGGCCGGCCGATCACGGTTGCCGCCACCTGCGCCGACATTCTCGCCCGCACGCTGGAGCGCTGCGGCGTCAAGGTCGAGATCCTGGGCTTTACGACCAAGGCCTGGAAGGGCGGGCAGGCGCGTGAAAACTGGCTTGCCGGCGGCAAGCCGCAGACGCCAGGGCGTCTCAACGACCTGCGTCATATCATCTACAAGTCGGCCGACGCGCCGTGGCGGCGCGCGCGCGCCAATCTCGGGCTGATGATGCGCGAGGGGCTGCTCAAGGAAAATATCGACGGCGAGGCGCTGATCTGGGCGCATAATCGCCTGCTCGCACGCCGCGAGCAGCGCCGCATCCTGATGATGATCTCGGACGGCGCGCCGGTGGACGATTCGACGCTGTCGGTCAATCCGGGCAATTATCTCGAGCGGCACCTGCGCGCCGTCATCGAACAGATCGAGACGCGCTCGCCTGTCGAACTGCTGGCGATCGGCATCGGCCACGACGTGACGCGCTATTATCGCCGTGCCGTGACCATCGTCGATGCGGACGAGCTTGCCGGTGCGATGACCGAGCAGCTTGCTTCACTGTTCGAGGACCAATCCGTCCAGCCGCGCGGCGGCCGGATACGCCGTGCCGGCTGACATCGCGGGAAGAATGACGGTCAAGCGCCTCTGTCGTGCGATCGCGCTCTGTATCGCAGCCGGTGCTTCCTCGTCATGGGCCGGCGACGACGTGCCTGTCATTAGCCGGCAAATCTCCGATTTTAGGATCGGCTCTTCGGAGACGCAATTCGGATCGCTGGAATTTCTCGGCGGGCTGGAGATGGTCTCCAGCAGAGCGCTGTTCGGCTCGCTCTCCTCCATCCGTTTCCGGCCGGACCAAAAACATTTCGTCGTCGTGCTCGATACCGGCCAGTGGTTGACCGGTGGCATCGAGCGCGACGTCAAGGGCAGGCTTTCCGGCCTTTCGGATGTCGAGATCACGCCGATGAAGAACAGCGCTGGGCGCAGCTTCGAAGGCAAGGGACATATGGATGCCGAGGGCCTGGCGCTCGACGGCGACCGGATCCTGGTCTCCTTCGAGCAGGCTCATCGCGTCGATGTCTATCCCGATCCCGGCTTTGCCGGCTCGGGAGCGATCGCCACTTTGCCGATCCTGATCCCGCGGAGAATGCTGAGCGACAACCGCGGCATCGAAACGATCACCGCGGCGCCGGCATCCAGCCCGCTACGGGGCGGCGTGGTCGTCGTTTCCGAACGGGGTCTCGACAGCGACGGCAACCGGCTGGCGGCCATTCTCAGCGGGCCGCTGAAAGGCCGTTTCTCGGTTAAGCGGGACGGCAGCTTCGACATCACCGACGGTGCCTTCCTGCCGAACGGCGACCTGCTGCTGCTGGAGCGCCGCTTCAACATGGCCGAAGGCATCGGCATGCGCCTTCGGCGCATCAAGGGCGCCGACATCAGGCCCGGCGCCGTCGTTGACGGTGACTTGCTGCTGGAGGGCAATTTCAACTCGCAGATCGACAATATGGAAGGGCTCGATGCTTTCCAGGCCGCCGACGGCACGACCCATATCATTCTGGTGTCGGACGACAATCATTCGATCCTGCAGCGCAATCTGATGCTGGAATTCCGGCTTTCGGAAGAGGCGGCGTGGTCAGCGCCGAATTCCCGGAAGCGGAATTGATCCTAGCCATCGGCCCGAAAATCGGAATCGATTTTCGGAAAGCACGATGCGTAGATTCAAAATGTTAGAGCGTTGTCATATGCCTCGGCTATCCCCGTGACATCGGGAAAACAGCCTCGGAGGGAAGTTCGTGGTGCATATTCATGTCATGGGCGCGTCCGGTTCCGGCACGACATCACTCGGCCGTGCGCTTGCCGAACAGCTCGATATCGCCCATCTCGACACCGACGATTTCTTCTGGTTACCGACCGATCCGCCGTTCACGACGCCGAGGAACGCCGACGAGCGCATCGAGTTGCTGCTTGATGAGGTGGCGCGGCACGAAGGCTGGATCCTCTCCGGATCGGCGCTGAAATGGGGAAGGCCGCTCGAGCCGCTTTACCATCTGATCATATTCCTCAGGATCGAGGCGGAGCTGCGGATGGCGCGCATCCGCGCGCGGGAGATTGCCCGATATGGAAACAGGATCGGGCCGGGCGGCGACATGGCCGTAAAAAGCGGGGAATTCCTGGAATGGGCGGCGAGTTACGATACGGCCGGTCCCGAACGCCGCAGCCTTGCGGCACATGAGCAATGGCTGGAAACACAGACAGCGCCGGTGCTGCGGCTCGATTCATCGCTAGGTATCGACGATCTGACGGCAGAGGTGCTGCTGCATCCGGCCCTCGCCGCCGGCGCGGTCCGGCGGCGTCCGTAACTTCAATTAGCTGGCGCGAGCAGCCCGCATCGGCCGCAGCACGTTCATCAGCGCGCCGTAGGGCAGCAGCATGACGAGGCCGACGATCATCTTCACAGCGAAATCGCCGATCGCCCAGGAAATCCAGCGTGGAGCCTCGGTGGCGAAGACACCGAGGATGGGGGCCGCTTCCAGCGCAAAGGGATCATTCGGGCCGAGGAAGATGAAAAAGGCGGCGAAGGACAGCGAGAAGAACATCACCGTATCGAGCGCCGAGCCGATCAGCGAGCCGACCAGCGGCGCGCGCCACCAGGCCTGGCGGCGGAGGCGGTTGAAGACGGCGATATCGAGCAGCTGGCCAGCGAGATAGGCCGAGCCGGAGGCGATGGCGATGCGCGGCACGGAGGTGAAGAAGGAGAGCGTCACGCCGACGACGAAGCCGGCAAAGACGACCTTGCGGGCTGCCTGCGGGCCGAACTGGCGGTTGGTCAGATCGGTGATGAGGAAGGCTATCGGATAGGAGAAAGCGCCCCAGGTCAGGATGTCCGCGAGGTTGATGCCGGCGACTTCGGCGTTCAGCGGAAACTGGACGAGGAAGTTGGAGGCAACGACGACGAGCGTCATCAGCGCGACATAGGCAATGGTATAGCGGGTCTTCAGCATTTTTTTATCCTGGGTGATGCCACCAGTTGGAGGAGCAAACCGGCAAAGCAAAAGGCTTGTCCGGTATTATCCGTTCAAGCCTTTTGAAGCCGTATGAAAGAAGGGCAGAAGCTTACGCAGCAGCAGCGGCTTCAGCGGTCTTCTTGGCGATCTGACGGCGCAGCAGGCGAGCGCGCATCGACAGTTCGTTTTCGCTGGCCTTCAGCAGGAAGGCATCGAGGCCGCCACGATGCTCGACGGAGCGAAGAGCGGCAGCCGAAACGCGAAGACGATAACGCTGGTTGAGAGCGTCGGAAATCAGCGTTACCTGGCACAGGTTCGGCAGGAACCGGCGCTTGGTCTTGTTGTTGGCATGGCTGACATTGTTACCAGTCAGGACGGCCTTGCCGGTCAATTCGCACACGCGGGACATGGAACACCTATTCTTGTTTTTCTCGGGCCATCGAATTGCCATTCCCGGCAAAGCCAGGCGCGCAATCCAACGGGCATGATTGGAAAGTTGCGGTTCTATAGTCAGACAGGCTGCTCGCGTCAAGCCAAACCTTGGCCTTTCCCGCAATTCTGTCAAAAAGCTGCTGTTTTCTTCCCTTCGCGGCAGGAGTATAGAGCGCTCAGCAAGGGCCTGCCAGCGCGCAGCAAGACAAGGCTTTTTCCATGGCTCATTCGGGCAGACGGATTTTCATTTTGGCCATCGCCGCACTTCTTGCCATACCGGCATCGGCGGCCGAAATCCAGCATCGGACGGAATACCGGGTGGCGCTCGCCGGCCTGCCGATCGCGCGCGCCGCGTTCCTGACGCAGATCGAGGACGACCACAGCTACAAGATCGCTGGCGACATCAATTCTGCCGGTCTTGCCGATCTCGTCACGACGATTTCGGCCAAGACCAGCGTCACCGGCGTCGTGCGCAAGAACAGGCTGCAGGCGTTGAAGTATTCGCTCTACTACAAGAGCGGCAAGAGGAAGGCCCGCGTCTACGAGGTCAGCTACCGCAACGGCAACATCATCTCGGCGACGACGACACCGATGCCGAAGCGTCCGAAGAACTGGATCGACGTCTCGCCGCGCGACATGCGCTCGGTGCTCGACCCGATCTCCGGCCTGGTCTTCACCGGCGATACCAAGGTCTGCTCGCAGACGCTGCCGATCTTCGACGGCGAGACGCGCATGGATCTGGTGCTGTCGCCGAAGGGCGACGAGGATTTTTCCACCAATGGCTTCAAGGGCAAGGCAACCGTCTGCAGCGTGCGCTTCGTGCCGCGCTCGGGCTACAAGAAAGGCCGCAAGGACATCGACTATCTCAGTAAGAGCAACCGCATGGAAATCTGGTTTGCCAAGTCGGACGCGGCAAATGTATACGCTCCTGTCTATGTGCGCATTCCAACCGAGTATGGAATGGTGACGATCACTGCCGTCAAATACGGCAGCAACAGCTGACGGGGCTTCTGTCTCCGTGAAGGGGGACAGGTGAAGCTTCGCGCGACGTTGATCGGTTTTACGGCCATTCTGATGTGGTCGTTCCTGGCGTTGTTCACCGCCGCCTCCGGCAAGATGCCGCCGTTCCAGCTTTCGGCAGTCTGCTTTGCGACCGGCAGCATTCCCGGCCTCGTCGTGCTCTCCCTCAATCCCGCGCGGCTGGCGCTGCTGAAGCAGCCGGCCAAGGTCTGGATGACGGGCATTTCAGGACTGTTCGGTTATCACTTCCTCTATTTTACCGCGCTCCGGAACGCGCCGGCAGTGGAGGCGGGGCTGATCGCCTATCTCTGGCCACTGCTGATCGTCGTCGGTTCGGCGCTGCTGCCGGGCGAACGGCTGCGCTGGTATCATGTGGCAGGTGCGCTTGCCGGGCTTTGCGGCACTTTCCTGATCGTTAGCCGCAACGGCATCGATTTCGACGGCGCCTATGCCGTCGGCTACGGCGCTGCCTTTCTCTGCGCCTTCACATGGTCCGGCTATTCGCTGCTGACGCGGCGTTTCGACGCCGTCTCCACGGATGTCGTCACCGGCTTCTGCCTTGCGACCTCCATCCTGTCGTTCTTCTGCCATCTCGGCCTGGAGACGACCGTCTGGCCGGCAACGGTTTTCGAATGGGTCGCCGTCGCCGGGCTCGGGCTCTTTCCGGTCGGTGCTGCCTTCTACGCGTGGGACTACGGCGTCAAGAACGGCGATATCCAGATTCTCGGCGCGGCAAGTTATGCCGCACCTCTGCTTTCGACGCTTATTCTGGTGCTGTTCGGATTTGCCGAGCCGAACTGGCGCATCGCCCTTGCCTGCCTGCTCGTCACCGGCGGGGCAGTGCTCGCCGCACAGGACATGTTCCGTCGCAAGAGCCAGGCGCAGCCTGCTGCGGCGGAGTAGGCCTCAACCGCCGGGCTTCCAATCGGGTAGCGCCATCTCGAAGCTTGAAAATTCGAAGCCGGGCGAGACGGTGCAGCCGACCAGGGTGAAATCGCCAAGGGTTTCGGCCGATTGCCACCAATTGGCGGGAATGATTGCCTGCGGCCGCTCGCCGGCAGAAAGATTCGTTCCAAGCGTCAGGGTCTCGCTCGCCGTTCCGTCTTCCGAGCGGTGCAGCGAGAGCGGCGCGCCGGCATAATAGTGCCAGACCTCTGCCGCGTCATGGACACGATGCCAGTGCGAGCGCTGTCCCCTGGTCAGCAGATAATAGATCGCTGTCGAATGGCCGCGTTCTCCGCCCGCCGTATCGCGGAATGTCTGCACGTACCAGCCACCTTCGGGATGCGGCTGCAGGCCGAGTTCGCGGATGATGTTCTCGGGCGACATCAGAAATGGTCCTTGCGTTTGCGGATTTCCGCAAAGACTTCC
This sequence comes from Rhizobium sp. 25PS6, assembly GCF_032464655.1. Taxonomy (NCBI): domain Bacteria; kingdom Pseudomonadati; phylum Pseudomonadota; class Alphaproteobacteria; order Hyphomicrobiales; family Rhizobiaceae; genus Rhizobium; species Rhizobium sp. 25PS6. The sequence continues at coordinate 63,437 of NZ_JAWDIV010000027.1, read as the reverse complement.
TCGTTGGTCTTGCCTTCCATCACCAGATTGCGGCGGATCGCCGGGTCGGCGGCGCGCAGGAACGGGTTGGTTTCCTTTTCCAGCCCCAATGTCGTCGGGATGGTGAATTTGCCGTCGGCGCGCAAGGCCTCGATCTCGGCGACACGGCTTTTGAGGCGCTCATTGTCGGGGTCCACGGTCAGCGCGAAGCGGGCATTGGACAATGTGTATTCATGGCCGAAATAGACGGCGGTCTCATCGGGCAACACGGCGAGTTTCTGGAGGGAATGCCACATATCGGCGGCCGGGCGTTCGAACAGCCGGCCGCAGCCGAGCGCAAACAGCGTGTCAGCGGCAAACAGCAGCTTTTCGTCGACAAAGTGATAGCAGATGTGGCCGGCGGTGTGGCCGGGCGTTTCGATCACGTTGACCGTGTGATCGCCGAAAAGGAAGCTGTCGCCATCGGCCATCGCCCGATCGAGGCCAGGAATGGCGACGGCCTCGTTGATCGGGCCGATGATCTCGCAGCCGAACTGCTCCTTCAGTGCCAGGTTGGCGGTGACATGGTCGGTGTGATGATGAGTGGTGAAGATATGGGTGATTTTCCAGCCGCGACGTGTCGCCGCTTCCAGGATCGGCGCCTCCTCCGGTGCATCGATCGCCGCGGTAAAGCCTGTCTCCGGATCGTGCACGAGAACGCCGAAATTGTCGGTGCGGCAGAGAAAAACGTCTAATTCCAAAGGTTTCATCGTTCAATAATCCCTTATCCCAGGAGTCTCGCGGAAATGTAGAGGTTCCGGCCTTGAAGTCCAACCGCCCGCTGATAACATTTGTCGCAATGCACGCCGATATCGTCGACTTACGCCAGTTCTATCACTCCGAGCTCGGACGTCTTGCCGAGCAGTCGATCGCCATGGCGCTGTCCTCGCTCTGGGTGCGGCTGCCGCAAGAGCGTCTGGTCGGCCTCGGTTATGCCGTGCCCTTCCTCGACCGCTTCCAGGCCGATACCGAACGCACCTTCGCTTTCATGCCGGCCGGGCAGGGTGCGGTGAACTGGCCGATGGGCTTGCTCTCGACGACGGCGCTGATTTTCGACGAGGAGCTGCCGCTGCCGGACTCCTCGATCGACCGGGTGCTGATGGTGCATTCGCTGGAATTCGCCGAAAGCCCGCGTGAGACGCTGAAGGAGCTCTGGCGGGTGCTGGCGCCGGGCGGACGGTTGGTCATCGTCGTGCCGAACCGGCGCGGCGTCTGGGCACGCATGGAGCATACGCCCTTCGGTTCGGGCCGGCCCTATTCCCGCGGTCAGTTGACAAATCTGCTGCGCGAGACGAATTTTACGCCGGGCGCGACGGCTGAAGCGCTGTTCTTCCCGCCCTCGAAGCTCAGGACCATATTGCGCCTTCGCCGCGCCTTCGAGCGGATCGGCCGAACGCTGTGGCCGGCATTCTCGGGCGTCATCATCGTCGAAGCGCAGAAGCGCCTCTATCAGGGGCTGCCGGTGGCGGCGCGGGCCTCGCGCCGCGTTTTCGTGCCGGTTCTCGCACCGCATGGCGTGCCGACCACACGCACGACAGCGCCGCGGGTCTTTTAAGACGCGCAAAGGACGCTGTAGCACTTTGAATGCTGCATAATTTTATCCTTAAATCGATTCCGATTTAAGGAATTATGTAGAAGCTGACGCTGCTCCCGGCGGTCTCCAACTGCTTGTGTCACGCCCATAGCTCTCGACAACAATCGCATTCCGCTTTAATGCCACTTGGTGTTTTTCAGCCCGGATTTCCGGCAATTCCAAGGTCGAACCCATGAGCGTTGAGATGAGCAAGCCCGTTCCGCGTCCCGGTATTCTCGATATCGCAGCCTATGTGCCGGGCAAGGAACATGCACCGGGCGTCGCCCGCGTCTACAAGCTGTCGTCCAACGAAACCCCGCTCGGCGCCAGCCCGAGGGCAATCGAGGCCTTCAAGGCGGTTGCCGACAATCTGGGGCGTTATCCTGACGGGCAGGCGATCGAACTGCGCGAGGCGATCGCCGCTGTGCACGGCCTCAATCCGGCAAACATCCTCTGCGGCAACGGTTCCGACGAACTGCTCGGCCTGCTCTGCCATGTCTATCTCGGCGCCGGCGACGAGGGCATCATCACCGAGCACGGCTTCCTCGTCTACAAGATCCAGATCCTGGGCGCAGGCGCTACGCCCGTCGTCGTCAAGGAGAAAGATTATACCGTCGATGTCGATGCGATCCTTGCCGCGGTGACGGAGAAGACGAAGATCGTCTTCATCGCCAATCCCGGCAATCCCACCGGCACCTATGTTTCCGTCAGCGAGATCCGCCGCCTGCAGGCCGGACTGCCGAAACATGTCGTCCTCGTGCTCGATGCCGCCTATGCAGAATATGTGCGCCGCAATGATTATGAAGCCGGCATCGAGGTCGTGTCCTCCAATGCCAACGTGGTGATGACCCGCACCTTCTCGAAGGCCTACGGCCTTGCGGCGCTGCGAGTCGGCTGGATGTATGCACCGGCCGAGATTGTCGACGGGCTAAACCGCGTGCGCGCGCCGTTCAACTTGAACGCACCGGCAATTGCCGCCGGGGCCGCGGCCATCCGCGACCAGGCCTTCATCCAGCAGGCCGTCTCCTTCAACCAGATGTGGGTCGAGAGACTCACGCAGGCGTTCGAAGCGATCGGCCTGAAGGTGACGCCGTCGGTTGCCAATTTCGTCCTCATCCATTTCCCCGAGATCGACGGCAAGCGCGCCGCGAATGCCGATGAATTCCTGACGAGCCGCGGTTACATCCTGCGCGCCGTGCGCGGCTATGGCTTCGCCAACGCGCTGCGCATGAGCATCGGTCCCGAAGAGGCCAACCGCGGCGTCATTGCCGCGCTCACCGAATTCATGGGACATCAGGCATGAGCGTGCAGTTCGATCGGATCGCGCTGATCGGCATCGGCCTGATCGGCTCTTCGCTCGCCTATGACATCAGGCGGCTTGGTCTTGCAAGGGAGATCGTCGTCGCCACACGCAGCGCCGATACGCTGAAGCGCGCCGAAGAACTCGGGCTCGGCGACCGCTATACGACGTCGTCGCAGGATGCCGCCAGGGATGCCGATCTGGTGATCGTCTCGGTGCCGGTCGGCGCTTCGGAAAGTGTGGCGAAGGAGATCTCGGCAAGCCTGAAGCCCGGGGCGATCGTTACCGACGTCGGTTCGACAAAGGCCTCGGTCATCGCGCAGATGCAGCCGCATATGCCTGATAATGTGCATTTCATCCCCGGCCATCCGCTGGCCGGCACCGAAAAATCCGGCCCGGATGCCGGTTTCCCTGGCCTCTTCGAGGGCCGCTGGTGCATCTTCACGCCGGTCGCCGGTACCGACGAGGCGGCGCTGAAGCGGCTGCGCAGCTTCTGGGAAGCGCTGGGCTCGAAGGTCGACGAGATGGATGCCGAGCATCACGACAAGGTGCTCGCCATCGTCTCGCACCTGCCGCATATCATCGCCTACAATATCGTCGGTACGGCTGACGATCTGGAGACGGTGACGGAGTCGGAAGTCATCAAATATTCCGCCTCGGGCTTTCGCGATTTCACCCGCCTTGCTGCGTCCGACCCGACGATGTGGCGCGACGTCTGCCTGCATAATCGCGATGCGATCCTCGAAATGCTGGCGCGTTTCTCGGAGGATCTCGCCTATCTGCAGCGCGCCATCCGCTGGGGCGAGGGTGACAAGATTTTTGAACTCTTCACCCGCACACGCGCCATCCGCCGTTCGATCGTCCAGGCCGGCCAGGATGTCGACGCGCCGGATTTCGGCCGGCACGCGCTGGACAAGAAGTAGCCACCGCGATGGTGGAGGTGGCAAACGCGAGCCAGGCGGATATCGACTGGCTGGTGCGCGAGGATGGCAGCGCCGGTGAGGCATGGGTATCGCGCTGCGTCGCACTTGGAGAATATCTGGTTGCCAGAGAGGCCGGCGAGATCGTCGGCTTCCTGCGCTTCTCCCGCTTCTGGGGCAGGGTTCCCTATATGGAAATGATCCGCGTCCTGCCCGGCCACCGCCGGTCGGGCGTTGGAACGGCGCTGTTTCTCGCCTGGGAAGACGCCATGCGCGGCGACGGCGCCCGTCTGCTGATGACGTCGAGCGAATGCGACGAAAGCCGGCCTCAGGACTGGCATCGCCGCAACGGATTTTTCGAAACCGGCGCGATCGAGCTGCCCGGCCTGCAAGCGGTGCCGGAAGTCTTTTTCATCAAGCAGATAGCCTGAGGCGAGATATTCAGATCGGCGGAATCCGGCCGAGCGGGATAAAACCGCTGACGGTGGCATTGCCGCGATCGACGACGAGATCGACGGAGACCTTGTCGCCGCCGCCGGCAAGCGCCTTCAAGAGCTTCGTCGCCGTGTTGACGGTCGAGGCGATATCCGGAAAGGCCTGTTTCAGGCTGTCCCCCCAGGGGCCGAGCTGTTCGATTTCCAGCTTGAATTTTCCCGAGAGGAAGCCCTGTTCGTCGAAAGAGAAGGGTCCGGTGAGCGTCATCACCTTGCCGTCGCCGATGTCGGCGACGATGCGGCGCAGGTCGCCGGTGGCACCATTCAGGCCGTTCCGGTCGCTGCCGTCGATCAGACCGGCCTTGCCAACGACGGTCAGATCGATGCTCGCCGACAGTTTCGGAAAGATCTGCGGCCAGTCCTTGATCGCTGCGTTGGCGTTCTGCACGGAGATCGCACCGTCGAGATCGGCGCCGTTCTGGCGCAGATGGATTTCAGTGCGAGCCGCATCGAAGCTCATGGTCTGGCCGGTGTAGGAGGAGACGGCCATCGCCTTCAGACCTTCGATGACGGTCGAGCTGTGGTCGACGCCCTGCAGCCTGGTCGCAAGCCTTGCCTGCAGGTTCGTCCATTGGGCCGAGATCGAAAGGCCGTTGCTGGTGCGGATTTCGGCCGGCGAATCCAGTTCCCAGACGATATCGCCGGGCGCATAGACCTGTGCTGCCGAGCGCAGCGCGCCGAAGGTGGCGGAGACGCCGTTGACATTGTCGTCAACATCGATCTTGGAGCAGAACAGGCCGATACGGAAAGGATAGCCGCGGAATTCGATATCGGAGCATTCGCCGCTGACGCCTGCCTGATCGCGCGGCGCGATCGCTTTCAGCACCGTGGTCTTCAATGCCGACGCCGCATAGAACCAGCCGCCGGTATAAATCGCGATCGCCAGGAGGATACCTCCGCCCAGCAACCAGAATTTCTTGCCGCTGCCTGATTGGCTGCTGCCGGATCGGCTTGACGCTGCCATGATGTTCTCCAATGGTGAATCGCAAATGTGATTCCGGTCTGGCGTGCGATATGGACGAATTTTGGGTATTTGGCTACGGTTCGCTGATGTGGAATCCGGGCTTCGAGTTCACGGAGCGGGCAGAGGCCCTGGTCTACGGCTACAGGCGATCACTTTGCGTCCGCTCCTTTGTCCATCGCGGCACCCGCGACAATCCGGGCCTGGTTCTCGGCCTCGACAGGGGTGGCGCCTGCCGCGGCATGGCTTTCCGCATTTCGCCCGAAAAACGGGATGAGGTGATCGATTATCTCCGCGCCCGCGAGCTGGTCACCAATGTCTACCTGGAGCGCCGAGTGCGGCTGCAGCTTGCCGGCCGGCGCCGGGTGGAAGCGGTCGCCTACATCATCGACCGCGAGCATGAGCAATATGCCGGCGCACTCGATGCGCTTGCGGCGGCACGGGTGGTGAACGAAGCAAAAGGCCAGTCTGGCCCGAATGACGCCTATGTCTTCAACACGCTGATGCATCTGAAGCAGATGGGCATTCGCGACCATTGGCTGGAGCAGGTCGTCAACGAAGTGGAGCGGCTGCGCGCCGCCTGATCTCAGCCAGTTGCCGTGTTCCGCTTGCGCAACTCGACCAGTCTGTCGGCCGCCGTCGGCGGGAGCGGCAGATGCGGATTTTGCGCGACGGTTTCGAGCAGAAGCTCGTCGCTTGCCCGCTCCGATACCTCGATCAGATGGGCGAAAAAGGCGTCCGGATCCATTCCCGGCATGATCGGCGGCAGGATCTTCACCTTGAAATGGCCGGGATAACGACGAATGCTCCGCCGAGGCCAGAAGAGGCCGGGATGCATGGCGATCGGCACGACGGGGAGGTTAAGGTCGCGGTACATGCGGGCGATGCCGTATTTATAGAGCGGCTCTGCGCCCGGCGGACGGCGGGTGCCCTCGGGATAGATGATGAGCTGGCGGCCGGTTGAAAGCTCTTCCTTCGTGCGCTTCAGCACTTCCACCATCACCTTGCCGCGGGCGCCGCGATCGACCGGGATCATGCGCTGTTTCTTCGCATACCAGCCGAAGAGCGGAATCCACATCAGCTCGCGCTTCAGGATGTAAACCGGATCCTTCAGCCAGGGCAGCAGTGCGTAGGTATCCCAGAAGGACTGATGCTTCGGCGCCAGGATGTAACTGCCGTCAGGCAGGTTCTCCAGGCCCTCGATCTCGAAGGTGGTGCCGACGATCACCCGCATCAGCCAGTGGTTGGAGCGCGCCCAGTTCTTCGGAATCGCATAGGCGATCTTGCGCGGCACGACGAAATAGTAGGGCGAGAGCACGATCATCCGGATGATGAGGTTGGCGTAGAAGATCGTGTTGAAGAGAACGGAACGCAGGGCGATCATGAAACTTTCCCGAGGCATGCTCACGCGACCGGCCTACACGATATTGCCCGCCATAAAAAGCGTTTGATGCTGCCCTGATGTAAAAGCTCAGTCTGAGGCGGCTACGCCTGCCGAGCGCAGCCCGGTGTGGCGGCCGAAGCCGGTGATGTTGCGGGCGCCGGTCAGCAGCACCTTCACATATTCGGCCAGCATGACGCGCATCGCATTCGGGTCGGTGAACCAGTTGCGGCTCTTCAAATCCGAATTGACCACGGGATAAGCGATGAACTCGATGTCGGGATCGACATAGGAGAGCTCGGCGAGGCTTCGCGGCATGTGGTAGTTGTTGGTGACGATCAGAACGCTGCGGTATCCCTTGGCGTGAATCCAGTTCGAAGCTTCCTCGGCATTGCCAATCGTGTCGATCGCATCGTAGCCGATATCGACACAGCAGGAGAAGAGATCGGCCGGGCCCTGCGTCATCTTGCGGATCTGTGCCGGCGTCGTCGTCGGGTGGGCGCCGGAAATGAGCAAGCGCTTGCCGGCACCCTGCTGCAGCAGCTCCACGGCCTGGTCGATGCGCTGGTAACCACCCGTCAGCACCACGATGGCATCCGCCTTCGGTTCGGCCGGGGGCTTCAGCGTCGTCACGGAATCGGCAAAACGCAGAAAACCCCCGAACACCAAGGCGATTGCCAGCAAGCAGGCAAAGCCGCCCCAGCGCAGCAGGCGGCGGATCGGCCCGCGCCGCGGCAGCAAACCTGCCGGGCGATCAAGCTCCGGGTCCTGATGAATCGGGTTGGGTGTCGTGTGTCCCATCGTCATGAATCGTGATTATACGCTGATTGCGGCGCGGAACAGACGCTTTCATGGCAAAACGGCACGGTCGCGATCAACTTCCGATGCCGTCGGTGCGTGTCGGGTCCGAGCGTAGAGTATCGATTTCGTAGATCGTCCGCATGACGGTCAGCCGCGCGGTGAAGGTGGTCAGGAGTGCGATGACGATCATCGTCGCGAAGATGCCGGCATAACCGAGCACGCCGACGGAAAAGGTGCCGAAAAGCGCGGTCGCCTGGTCGGTCTCCGGGGTGGCGAGGGTGCGGCTCTGCCAGAAACCGGCGGTGGCGAAGAAGAGCGCGGCAAGCGCGCTGCCGATCGCCGAGCCCTTGAGGCTGATCTTCAGGAAATGTTTCTGGAATTCGGTGGCGACGAAGGAGCTTTCGGCGCCGACGAAATGCAGCACTTCGACGACGTGACGATTGCCCGACAGCGCGCCGCGCGTAGCGAAGACGACGGTCAGCACCATCGCCGTGAAAACCAGGAGCAGGATGCCGGTGCCGATCATGACAGTCGTGTGCGCCATGGACACCAACCGGTCGACCCAGGTGCGGTGATCGTCGAGGGTGGCCTGCGGGATACTATCCTTCAGCAACGCCCGCATCGAACCGAAATCCGGCGGATTGCTCTCGTCGATGGTGATGATGACGAGGCGGGGAACGGGCAGATCCTTGAGATCGAGACCGGGGCCGAGCCAGGGTTCGAGCAGGCGAGCGGTCGCCGCCTCGTCGACGATCTGGCCGCTCTTGGTGCCGACGAAGGTCAGCGCCAAGTCGCGCGCCTGGGTCAGCGCCTTTTCCATGTCAAGATTGTCGTCTGGCTTGATCTGGATTGTGATCTCGCGGGAGATTTGGCTCTCCCAGCTGGCCGCCGTCGAGCGCACCATGCTGACGCCGCCGAGCGTCAGGCAGGCGAGGAAGGCCATGATCGATATCACCACCATCAAGGCACTGCCCTGGATGTTGGAAGGCGGCAGGATGGGCGCGGTCGGGCGCACGCGCAATTCCGGCCGCTTCTGCTGGGCCTTGGCCGGCGCCTTCTCGCGGTTTCTGGACGGAGGCTCAGTCATAGATATCGAGATGCCCCCCTGAGAGGATCATGCGGCGGGCTTCCACCTGTTCCATCAGCGCCAAGTCATGCGTGGCGATCACGACCGCCGTGCCGAGGCGGTTCAGCTCAAGGAAAAGGTTGAGCAGGCGCTTGGCCATCGGCGGGTCGACATTGCCTGTGGGTTCGTCGGCCAGCAGCACTTCCGGCCGATCCATCAGCGCCCGGGCGATTGCGGCGCGCTGCTTCTCGCCGCCGGAGAGTACGGGCGGCAGCACGTTGATGCGTTCGCCGAGGCCGACCCATTTCAAAAGTTCCAGGACGTCGGTCTTGTAGGAGCTCTCATCCTTGCCACGCACCCGTAAGGGCAAAGCGACATTCTCATAGGTGGTGAGATGGTCGAGGAGGCGGAAATCCTGGAAGACGATGCCGACGCGGCGGCGCAGCAGCGGCAGTTCGGGCCGGGGGATTTCGGAAATGTCGCGCCCGAACATGCGGATCAACCCGCGCGTCGGCTGCAGCGACATGAAAAGCATCCGCAGCAGCGACGTCTTGCCGGCGCCGGATGGACCCGTCAGGAACTGAAAGGATTTCTTCGGAATGTCGAAGGTCAGGTCCCGGAGGATTTCCGGGCCCATACCATAGCGCAAACCGACATTCTCGAAGTGGATCAACGGGCAGCTCAGTCTGTTGTGGGTTTCACCGCACGACTTGTTAACCAACACCGTTAACAGCCGGTAAATTTTGCTGGAAAGACGCCCGTTTGATGGCGATCTTTGCGAAGCATTAACCATTAAAATTTACGACTGAGCAGGATTCGTTTCAATGCCAAGATTTCCCCTGGCGGCGAAACCATGTGGACATCTGCGAGGCAGCCACCATGGAAGCATCCTCCTTCAGTCGCCGGACGCCAGGCCAGGCCTATGATTTCCTGCCGCCGGAACCTGCCAACCGTCGGTACCGCTCGGCGCGTCCTGCCGATATCTCCGACGCCGAATTCGTCACCCTCGGCAAAGTTGGGCCCAGGGAATTCAATGCAAGGACCTATAACGACAACCGCAAGCGTATGGCTGCCGCAAACGCCGCACCGCCGCCGTTCATGCCGGCAATGGCTGCTTCCGTTCTGCACACCGTGGAATCCTGGCTGCAGCGCGCGTCGATGCGGAGCTTCGCAGCGCTGGTGCTGGCGCTCGTCGTGCTCGTCTTCGGGCTTGCGGGTGGTTTTTCCGGCCTTTCCGGCGAGCGAGCCACCTCCGGAGCATCGCTGCATTTCACCCATGTCACGGTGACGCCGCGTGATGCGAACGGCATGCGCGTGCTCGTCATCAACGGCATCATCGAAAACGAGAGCGGCGCCACGCAAACGGTGCATCCGATCCGTGCCGATCTCGTGACCGACGAGCGGCTGACCGCAAGCATCGTCATCAACCCGCCCGCCGACGTGATCTATGGCGGCCAGAGCAGGGGCTTCTCGGCTCGCGTCCAGCATGCCGGCGGAGAAATGCCGGAAGTCCGGCTTTCCTTCCTGCCACAGACGTAACAGGACATGGAATGCCGACTTTCGCGCCACAGGTCGCGCCAATCCCGTTAATTTCATAGCCGGCGAGGCTGTTTCAGGCTCGCATATGTGCTAACGGCTTACCCTTCTTTTCATGGAGCAAGCCCTTATGCCTGTCGTGCGCGGAAAAAATATCGAGCCGCTCTTCACCGCCGAGCAGATCGCCGAGCGCAATCATTCGATGGCGCGGGAGATCGCCAGCGGCCCGACCAAGGACCTGCTCGTCATTGCCGTGCTCAAGGGCTCCTTCATCTTCGCCGCCGATCTGATCCGCGCCCTGCATGATAGCGGGCTTGCCCCGGAGGTCGAGTTCATCACGCTGTCGAGTTACGGCATCGGCACGGTTTCGCAAGGCGTGCGCATCGTCAAGGATATCGACAGTGACGTGCATGGCCGCGACGTCCTGCTGATCGACGATATCCTCGAATCCGGCCGGACGCTGCTCTTTGCCAAGGAGCTGCTCTTCGAACGTGGCGCGCGCAACGTCACGATCGCCGTGTTGCTCGACAAGCGCGTCAAGCGCAAGGAAAAGCTGGAGGCTGATTATGTCGGCTTCGAATGCCCTGACTATTTTGTCGTCGGCTACGGCATGGATGTCGCCTATGCCTTTCGCGAACTGCCCTTCGTCGGCGTGGTGACCGGGGACGCCTGAGCTACTGCATAATTCCTTAAATCGGAATCGATTTAAGGATAAAATTATGCAGCAATTAAAAGTGTTACAGCGTCCTTTGCGCGTCTTAAAGACGCGCGGCGCTGTAATGCCTTCGAGACGGGTTGTTAACCATCTCGTCCATCGCTTCCTCATCTTTACCGATCGAAAAGGAAAGTCTGGTGATTTCCGTCACGGGGCTGATACGGAGCGATGCACATATGGCAAGAATTCTGATTACGGAAGACGAGGACTCCCTGCGGTCCTTCGTAGCCCGGGCCCTGCGGCTTGACGGCCACGAGACCGACGAGGCTGCCGACGGGGCTGAAGGCCTGGAGAAGCTCAAGGACGGGGTCTACGATCTGCTGCTTTCAGATATCCGCATGCCCGTAATGGACGGCATTGAACTCGCCCATCAGGCAAAAGACGCCTTCCCGGGTCTGAAGATCCTGCTAATGACCGGTTATGCCGAACAGCGCGAACGGGCCGGCGATCTTGCCGAAAAGATCATCGACGTCGTCGCCAAGCCATTCGCGCTTCCCGATATCCGCAAGGCAGTCGCCCGGGCGCTCGTCTCTTAAAACATGACGCCGACAGTGTGAGCGGTTTTCGGACGGCATCCGGCTCACCCTCCTTGATTTGGAACGGGATTCAGATTTAGGCCGGATCGGCCTAAAACCATCCCGTTCGCGCCTGTTATTGTGCGGCGGCGGAAGGATTATTGGATGTCCAGCAGCCGCTCGAGATAGCGCCGTTCCATTTCCTGCGGCGGATTGTTGCCGAGTTTCTCGCGGATCGCGTCGAGGATTTCTCGCGCCCGTTGAACGTCGATTTCGTCAGGCACCTTCACGTTATCGCCGAAATCAGGTCCCTGGGTCCGGCGTGGCCGGCCGAGCGGGTCGCGACCGTTCTGGTCGCCCTGGCCCACCTGGCCGTTCGGGCCTTGACCCTGCTGACCCTGCTGCGCCTGCATCATCTGGTTCATCATGTCGCGGGCGCCTTGGCGAAGTGCTTCGAGCGCGCGGCCCTGGCCCTCGACGGCCGGTTGACCGCGGCCCTGGCCGAGTTCACGGCCGGCACCTTCCATTTCGCGTTGCGCTTGGCCGAAGCCCGGGCCGGGCTTCATGCCCATCTCGCCAAGGCTCTTCTGCAATTCGCCGAGCTGCTTGCCGAGCGCATCCTGCTGGGCGCGCAGCTGTTTCAGCGCCTCGCGCAGCTGCTCGGCCGTCATCTGGTCGGAGGGTTGCTGGCCTTCCTTGCCTTGCTGGCCCTGCTGCTGGTCCTGCGGCTCGCCGTTCTCTCCGGGGTTCATCTCGTCGAGCAGCGGATCGTTTTCGCCCATGTCAGTTTCACCGCGCTGCATGCGGTCCCTGAGCTGCTGGTCGAGTCGGAAGGTCTGTTCCATCAGCTTCTGCTGGTCGCGCAGGATTTCGCCGAGCTTGTCGATCTGCTTGCGGGCTTCGCTGTTTTCCTGGCCCTGCTGGCCGCGCTGCGGACGGCCCGCCTGCAGGTTGTTCATCATCCGCTGCAATTCCGACAGCATCTGCTGGGCCGCGTCACGATTGCCGGAGCGAGCGAGATTCTCGATCTGGTCCATCATCCGTTCCAGATCCTGCTGGCGCAGGATGTTCTGCGCATTCTGGTTCTGCTGCATCGGCGCGTTCTGCATGCGCTCTGCAAGTTCGGTCATATAGTCCTGCATCGCCTTGCGCAGCTCATCCATCAGCTTCTTGATTTCCTCGTCGGGAGCGTTGCGATCCAACGCATCGGCGAGGTTCTGCTGGGCCTCGCGCAGCTTGCGCTCGGCCAGCGAAAGATCGCCATCCTCCATGCCGAGGGCGATCTCCCAAAGATATTGGGCGGTATCCTTCAGCGCATCCTCGCTCTTTGCGAGCTTCATGCGCGCCAGGGCGGATTCGAGCAGCAGATAGTTGGTGAGCTTGGGGATGGTCTCTTCGGGGCGGATGGTCAGCGCCTCATTCAGCGCGATTGCCTGCGGCATCTTGCGCGTATCGAGCGCAAAGACCTGCCGTTCCTCGGCGACGGCTGCGGCAAGCGGCTCGTTGAAGGGCCGCGACGGCAGCGTCATTTCGTGCGGTGGGCTGCGGCCGGTCTGGCCGGCGGCATCCTTGGCGACGAGGGTGATGCGCACGCGCTTGCCGGCAAGCGGATGTTCGGTCAGGTTCCGGCTGGTCACGCCCTTGGCGTCGCGGGCGTTGCGGCGGGGAATATCCAGCCGGTATTCCGGCAGCGGATAGAGCGGCGTTGCCGTCGGATCGGTTTCGACCGGAACGATCTCCGCATGCGCCTCTTGGACCCCGTAATCGTCCTTGACGGTGAAGCCGATTTCAAGCGCGCCGTTGACGCTGCGCTTCGGCAGGCCGTCAAAAGCAATTTCCGGCGCCTTGTCGGGGAGCACGTCGAAGCTCCAGCGGCGGCCATTGACCTCGAGTGCGCCGTTCTCCTGCAGCTTCATCATATGCGTCTGCGCGAGGGCTTGTCCGACGGGTGCCGCCGTCTGTTGCTCGCTGCCTGATGCCACCGTTTGTTGCGGTTTGGTATCGGCCTGCACGGCAATATCCTGCGCCTCGCCGTTCGCCTTGCGGAACACGACCTTTTCGGTCGTCTTTCCGCCGCTGACGCGGACAGTGAGGCCTGAAAACTGCGGAATGCCGATCGGCGCCTGCTCGCTGCCATCGGCCGTCAGATAAATTGGCGCGCGGCCGGTATAAGAAGGCGGTGTCACCCAGGCATCGATGCGTACCGCCGGATTGCTGACCACCTGCTCGGGTGCTGCCTGCAACGCGTCGCGGATCGAGCCGCCGTTGATCGACAGCGAATAACCGAAGGCAGTGACAAGCAGCAGCGCCGGGACGGCGCGGAGCGCGAAACGGTCATGCGCGGCAATATCAGGCCGCGGCAGTCCGGCATCGAGCGCTGCGATCTTTTCGGCCATGCGCGTCTGGTGCTCGCGCCAGAGCGCCCGGCCGAAGGGGGTATCGAAGGCCGGCTCGTCTTCCTGGACAGTAACCGGCTGGTGCGGCAGGCCGTTGCGCTCTTCCAGCATGCGGTCGGCTTCTCCCGCCCTCGGCCAGCGCAGGGTGCGGAACGGGAGAAGCGAAACTAAAAAAGCGGCGGCAAAGGCAATCAGCAGCAGGATGCGCAGCCAGTCCGGCGCGCTGCGGAAGAGGCCGAACCAGGAAGCGCAGAGATAAAAGGCGACGACGGACAGTACCGGCATCAAAGGCGGCAGCAGCTGCTCGAAAAACAGCACCACGCGCGCCAGCAGGCGTTTCGTCGTCACCAGCCGGGCAAGCGACGGACGGACCGCAAATGCACCTTTCTTCTGCCGCGAGGGGCTTGTCATCGGTCCGGTCTCCGCGATCTGGCGTTCTGGAACAGAGGGCGCTTCCGGCGATTGCAGTGCAATACGCTCATGAACGAAAGGATAACACTCTTTGTGGCGAAGGCGAGGGCGAGCGGCCGGTATTACCGGCTTTTCACGTTAATTCGCCAAAAAGTGATGGCCTGTTCAGTCGAGCCAGGCCGGAACGGAGTCGAGGCTGATCAGTTCAGCATAGGTTCTGCGCGGGCGAATCGTATGGAAATCGCTGCCCCTGACCAGAACTTCCGGCACCAGCAGGCGGCTGTTATAAGTGCCGGCCTGGACTGCGCCGTAGGCGCCGGCAGTGCTGACGGCCATCAGGTCGCCGGGCTTCGGCATTGCCATCTCGCGGTCAAGTGCCAGATAATCGCCGGTCTCGCAGACGGGACCGACGACATCGGCGCGGATGCGAGGCGCGTTGGCCGCCGAAATCGTCACCGGGCGGATCTCGTGATAGGCCTCGTAGAGCGTCGGGCGGATGAGATCGTTCATCGCGCCATCGACGATGACGAAGGTCTTTTCGCCGCCATCCTTCACATAGAGGACTTCGGTCACGAGGATGCCGGCATTGCCGACGATCAGGCGGCCGGGTTCGGTGATGATCTTGCAGTCCAGGCCGCGCAGCTGGTTCTTGACGATTGCCGCATAGGCATCCGGCAGCGGCGGCGGATTGTTGTCGTCCTTGTAGGGGATGCCGAGGCCGCCGCCGATATCGACGTGATGGATGGTGTGGCCGTCGGCGCGCAGCGTCGCGACAAGGTCGTGCAGCAGTTTGAAGGCGTCGTCGAAAGGCTGCAGCTCGGTGATCTGGCTGCCGATATGCATGTCGATGCCGGTGACCTCGATGCCGGGCAGCTTGGCGGCATGGGCATAGATGGCGCGGGCGCGCTCCCAGGAGATGCCGAACTTGTTTTCCTTCTTGCCGGTCGAGATCTTGGAATGCGTCTTTGCATCGACATCCGGGTTGATCCGGAAGGAGACCGGCGCTTTCTTGCCCGCGCTGACGGCGCGCTGGTTGAGGATCTCGAGCTCGGGCTCGGATTCGACGTTGAAGCAGTAGATGCCGGCTTCAAGGGCGAAATCCATTTCGGACGGCGTCTTGCCGACGCCTGAGAACATGATGCGGTTTGCCGGAATGCCGGCGGCAAGGGCGCGGCGCAGCTCGCCCTCGGAGACGACGTCGATACCGGCGCCGAGGCGGCCCAGCGTCTTCAGCACCGCCTGGTTCGAATTCGCCTTCATCGCATAGCAGACCATGGAGTCCATGTCGGCGAAGGCTTCCGAAAAGACGCGGTAATGACGCTCCAGTGTTGCAGTGGAATAGACGTAAAAGGGTGTGCCGACCGCCTTGGCGATCTCGGGAACGGGAACGTTCTCCGCATGAAGGACGCCGTCACGGTACTCGAAATGGTTCACGGGCTTATGCCTTAAAGAAGGGGATCGAGAAGGAAGGGCTTGTCGACGGTTCCCGGCCGTTTCGTCGGCTTGGAAACGTCGCCTTCCTTGGTTGCCGCAGCGCTCGGCGGATCGAGGTCGCCCTTGCGCCCGCATCCGGCAACGGCAAGACCGATGACGGCGAGAACCGCCGTCAGGCGGACGAGGTGCGGCAAGCTCTTCTGCATGGATATCCTCTTCTGCGGCATGCGATGGCATCATTCATATCGAATGATTGATATCTTCATAGCGAAGTTTATCCGCCTTGTGCACCCTGATTGTTGGACGGTCTCTCCGCGCCAGCAGGAAGGGCGCGGCCGCCTTTCGCCACGCCTGGTATCTCCTAGTTGCGGGCTCGCCAGAAGGCGATCTGCCTGCGCACTTCGGACGGCGCGGTGCCGCCGAAGCTCTTGCGGCTGGCGACCGAAGCCTCGACAGTCAGCACGTCGTAGACCTTGTCGGTGATGTCGGCATGGATCGCCTGCAGATCGGAGAGCGGTAGCTCGGCAAGGTCGCAGCCTTTGCTTTCGGCGAGCGCTACGGCGCGGCCGGTGACGTGATGGGCGTCGCGGAAGGGGAGGCCCGCTTCGCGCACCAGCCAGTCGGCAAGATCGGTCGCCGTCGAATAGCCTGAGCCGGCCGCCGCCTTCATGCGCGCGGTGTTGACGGTCATGTCGCGCACCATGCCGGTCATGGCGGCGATTGCCAGTTCCAGGCTCTCGGCTGCATCGAAGACCTGTTCCTTGTCTTCCTGCATGTCCTTGGAATAGGCGAGCGGCAGGCCCTTCATGATCGTCAGCAGCGCCACCAGCGAGCCGTTGATCCGGCCGGTCTTGGCGCGCACCAGTTCGGCGGCATCCGGGTTCTTCTTCTGCGGCATGATCGACGAGCCGGTCGAGAAGGCGTCGGAGAGACGCACGAAACTGAATTGCGGTGTCGACCAGATGACGATCTCTTCTGCCAGACGCGAAAGGTGCATGCCTGCAATCGCTGCGATCGACAGGAACTCGATGGCGAAATCGCGGTCGGAGACCGTATCGATGGAGTTGCGGGTCGGCTCGCGGAAACCGAGCGCCTTGGCGGTCATGTGGCGGTCGATCGGATAGCCGGTGCCGGCAAGGGCGGCAGCGCCGATCGGACTTTCATCCAGATGCTCGATGGCGTGGCGCACGCGCGAGCGATCGCGGCCGAACATTTCGACATAGGCCATGCAGTGATGACCGAAGGTAACGGGCTGGGCGGTCTGCAGATGGGTGAAGCCCGGCATGACGCTTTCGGCATGTTCTTCGGCGCGGTCGAGGAAAGCCGCGATTAGGCCGGTCAGCATCTGCTCGGTCTTCTGCAGCTCTTCCTTCACCCAGAGACGGAAGTCGAGCGCCACCTGATCATTGCGCGAGCGAGCGGTGTGCAGGCGGCCGGCCGCCGGTCCGATCAGCGTCGCCAGGCGTGCTTCGACATTCATATGGATGTCTTCGAGCTGACGCGAGAATTCGAAATTGCCGCTTTCGATTTCTGACAGGATCGTGTTTAGCCCGTGAACGATCTTGTCCTTATCGTCAGTGGAAATAATCCCCTGATGGGCGAGCATCGTCGCATGGGCAATCGAACCGCGGATATCCTGCGCGAATAGCTTCTTGTCGAAACCGATCGAGGCATTTATCTCCTCCATGATCGCGTCCGGGCCGGAGGCGAAGCGGCCGCCCCACATCTGGTTGGAAGATTTGGTGTCCGTGGTGTCGTCGGCCATGAAGGTGTCCGCCTTGAGGATGCATGTCCAGGAGAATGAAATGACGACAAGAAAACCCCTCGGGCTGCCATCCCTGAAGTGGATCGCGATAGCCGCCGTTGCGGGTGTCGTTGCCGGTGCGGCAGCGGTATACGTGAAGGAGACGGGGATTGGCAATGGCGGCGGCGAAACGGCATCAGTCGAATGCAAGCTTGCCAAGGATCGCATGGCCGGTATTACACCGCTGATGAGGGGACAGGTGGCCGCCATGGTCGCTGTCAATGAGCCGCGCAAGCTGACCGCCATTTCCTTCAACGGGCCGGACGGCAAACCGCTGACGCTCGATCATTTCGCCGGCAAGACCGTGCTTCTCAATCTCTGGGCGACATGGTGCGTCCCCTGCCGCGAGGAGATGCCGGCGCTGAATGCGCTCGAGAAGGAGTTGGGCAGCGACAGGTTCCAGGTCGTGCCGGTCAATATCGACGGTGGCGACGACGAGAAGCCGAAGACCTTCCTTGCGGAGACCGGCGTCGATGCGCTGCAGCTCTATCGCGACAATACGATTTCGGTGTTCAACAGCCTGAAGAAAGAGGGCCTCGCCATGGGGCTGCCGGTGACGCTACTGATCGATGACAAGGGATGCCTGATCTCCGCCATGAACGGCCCTGCCGCTTGGGACAGCGAGGATGCCAAGGCGCTGATCAAGGGTGCGATCGGGTCGTAAGAATGCCGGTCAGGAGTCTCCGTCTCCTTTTATGAGGAACACACCCGCAAGTCCGATGAGCACGAAGCATTGCAGCAGGAACATCGGAGTTTCGATCGACATTGCGTTTCCTCGCGTTCACGGCAAGGAAAGCATTTCGCGGGCGCTCGGTCCATTCAGCCTTTCTGATGATGTCAGCTTAGCGCGTCGGTACCGGCACTTCACCGCGATAGTCATAGAAGCCGCGCCCGGACTTGCGCCCAAGCCAGCCGGCCTCGACATACTTCACCAGCAGCGGGCAGGGACGATATTTCGAATCCGCCAAGCCGTCATGCAGCACCTGCATAATCGAGAGGCAGGTGTCGAGGCCGATGAAATCGGCAAGCTGCAGCGGTCCCATCGGATGGTTGGCGCCGAGCTTCATCGCCGTATCGATGGCGTCGACCGTGCCCACGCCTTCATAGAGCGTGTAGATCGCTTCGTTGATCATCGGCAGCAGGATGCGGTTGACGATGAAGGCCGGGAAATCCTCAGCGACAGTGATGGTCTTTTCCAGCGTGCCGACGAATTCCTTGGCGGCGGAGAAGGTCTTCTCGTCGGTGGCGATGCCGCGCACCAATTCGACCAGCTTCATGACAGGCACCGGGTTCATGAAGTGTATGCCCATGAAGCGTTCGGGGCGGTCGGTGGCGGCAGCAAGCCGGGTGATGGAAAGGGAAGAGGTGTTGGTGGCAAGCAGCGCTTCCGGCTTCAGGACCGGACAGACCTGGGTATAGATCTTGCGCTTGACCGTTTCATCCTCGGTGGCGGCCTCGATAACGAGATCGGAGGGGGCGAGGTCATTGACATCGGACGAGCCTGATATGAGCGACAAGGTCGACTTGCGTTCCTCTTCGGTCATCTTGCCGTTTGTCACCAGGCGGGCCAGGTTGCCGTTGATGGTGGCAAGGCCGGATTCAATGCGGTCCTGCGAGAGATCGTAGATGTGAACCCTGTAACCTGCGGCGGCCGAAACATGCGCGATGCCGCAGCCCATCTGGCCGGCACCAATAATACCAATATTCTTCAACACCGCATTCATCTCCAAACCCCCGCACGGCATTCGCCCCCGCGCCGCCGCATTTTTCTAGCAATACTGCCGGACGAAGGATCGCCCGGCAGCAGTAGTAGCCCGATAAAAGATAATTTTCCAGTCATTCGCACGTGCGAAAGAAAAGCATTTGACGCGGTCAGAGCGCCTTTTCCAATTCCGGCAAGACATCGAAGAGATCGGCGACCAATCCATAGTCTGCGACCTGGAAGATCGGCGCCTCCTCGTCCTTGTTGATGGCAACGATCACCTTCGAATCCTTCATGCCGGCCAGATGCTGGATGGCGCCTGAAATGCCGCAGGCAATGTAGAGCTGCGGCGCCACCACCTTGCCGGTCTGGCCGACCTGCCAGTCGTTCGGCGCATAACCGGCGTCGACGGCGGCTCTGGATGCACCAACGGCGGCCCCCAGCTTGTCGGCAAGCGGCAGGATGACTTCCCTGAACTTTTCCGGAGAGCCGAGTGCCCGGCCGCCGGAGATGATGATCTTGGCCGAGGTCAGCTCCGGCCGGTCGGAGGCCGACAGCGCATCGCCGACGAAGGTCGAAAGCCCCGGATCGGAAACCGCCGGAATTGCCTCGATCGTTGCCGAACCTCCCTCCGGCGTAGAGGCAAAGGATGCGGTGCGCACGGTGATCACCTTCTTGGCATCGCTCGCCTGCACCGTCTGGATGGCATTGCCGGCATAGATCGGCCGCTTGAAGGTGTCGGACGAGATCACCTCGATGATCTCCGAGACCTGGGCGACATCGAGGAGGGCTGCCACCCGCGGCAGCACATTCTTGCCGACCGAGGTGGCGGCAGAGATGATCGTGTCATAGCTGGCGGAGAGCGAGACGATCAGATCGGCCAGCGGTTCGGCCAGATTGTTGGCGAGTTCATCGCTTTCGGCCAGCAGTACCTTGGAGACGCCGGCAAGTTTTGCCGCTTGTTCGGCAGCAGGCTTGGCAGCCTTGCCGGCAACCAGCACATGAATATCGCTTGCCTGTTCCTTGGCGATCTTTGTTGCCGCCGTCAGCGCCTTGGCGGTCTGATCGGACAGGCTGGCATTGTCGTGGTCAGCCAGAAGAAGAATGGTCATGATGATGGCTCCTGTTCCAACCTGACTACAGCACGCCGGCTTCGTTTTTGAGCTTGTCGATCAGTTCGGCGACCGACTTGACCTTGACGCCGGCCTTGCGGCCGGACGGCTCCTCGGTCTTCAAGACCTTGAGGCGTGGCGTCGTGTCAACGCCAAAGTCTGCCGGACTCTTCTTGTCGAGCGGCTTCTTCTTCGCCTTCATGATATTCGGCAACGAGGCATAACGCGGTTCGTTCAAACGCAGATCTGATGTGACGACCGCCGGCAGCTTGATCTCGATCGTCTGCAGGCCGCCATCGACTTCGCGGGTCACCTGAGCCTTGCCATCGCCGATCTCGATCTTCGAGGCGAAGGTCGCCTGGGCAATTCCCATCAACGCCGCCAGCATCTGGCCGGTCTGGTTGCTGTCGTCATCAATCGCCTGCTTGCCAACGATGATCAGCCCCGGCTGTTCGGCATCGGCGACAGCCTTCAAGATCTTGGCGACGGTCAGCGGCTCGATCTGATCGTCGGTCTCGACCAGGATTGCCCGGTCGGCACCCATGGCAAGGGCGGTCCTCAGCGTCTCCTCGGCCTTGGCCGGGCCGATCGAAACGACCACCACTTCCTCGCACTTGCCGGCTTCCTTCAGCCGCAGCGCCTCTTCCACCGAGATCTCGTCGAACGGGTTCATCGACATCTTCACATTGGTTAGCTCGACACCCGTGCCATCCGGCTTTACCCGGATCTTCACGTTGTAATCGACAACCCGTTTGACTGGGACGAGTATCTTCATGGGGTCCTTCCTTCAGGAGAAACTGGCTTCAGAGACTTTTTTAGAAAATGCGCGCTCGAGCGCCGCTCCGATTGTCGAATGGCGACATGGATACGCGCTTTTCCTCCAAATTCAACGCTTCCATGACGGCGGGCAGGCGATTTGCCCGGCAATATATGGACGTTTACGTTCACGTCAATATGGGTCGCCTAGCGTCGACCCCAGGGAAAGCGTTGCGCCGTTCGCCCGTCCGTGCCGGCCGTGAGGGCAGGGCCGGCGCCCGGCTCGTTTCTGACGGCGCGGGGCGTGACGATCTGCCGGTCGAAGAGCGGCACACCAGGCCGGCGGAACACCAGGATCAGGAAAGCCCCGGCAAGGATGCCGCCGACATGCGCGCCCCAGGAAACGTCGCCGTCAGGTGCGATCGCCAGCATGAAGAACTGCTGCCCGATCCATAAAAGCAGCGGCACGAAGGCCGGCAGCGGCAGCGGCACGCGGAAGAACACCAGCACCCAGACCCGGACGCGCGGATGCAGCATGACATAGGCGGCAACGACGCCGGAGACCGCCCCCGATGCGCCGACCAGCGGCGCTTCCGAGGTCATGGTCAGCAGGCCGTGGCAAAGCGCGCCGGCAGCGGCGCAAACGAGATAGAAAATCAGGAAGCGCAGATGTCCCATCGCATCCTCGACATTATCGCCGAAGACCCAGAGGAAGATCATGTTGCCGGCCAGATGCCAGAAGCCGGTATGGACGAAGGCATAGGTGAGGTAGGTCAGCGGCTCCGGCACGATTTCGAGTCCCTGCGCCAGCACCGCGTGGCCGAAGGCGATTGCCGGGATGTAGCCGAGACCGACGGTCGTCGCCTGAGCTGCCTGCTCGCTCTCCAGGCTGGTCAAAAGCCAGAACGCGAAGTTCAGCGCGATCAGTGCGAGCGTTACCCACTGAACCTTGATATGTTTCAGCGTATTGGCATCGTGAAGTGGTATGAACATAAAGGCCCCTCGGCGATCGTGATCGCGACAAGCCTATCTGTTTTTTCCCGGAACCCAAAGCACATCCGCATGGCCCCGGTCATTTGCATGACGTGCTGCGACGAAGAGGAAATCGGAGAGCCGGTTGACATATTTCATCGCCGGCTCGCCGACGATTTCGCCGTCGGTGCGGGCAAGCGCCACCATCAAACGTTCGGCGCGCCGCGCAATCGTGCGGGCAAGATGCAGATGGGCGGCAGCCGGGCTGCCGCCTGGCAGGATGAAGGATTTGAGCGGCTCCAGGCCGGCGTTCAACCGGTCGATATCACGCTCGACGCGGTCGACCTGCGTCTCGACGATCCGCAGCGGCTCATAGGCCGGCGGCTCACCAATGTCAGGGGTGGCGAGATCGGCGCCGAGATCGAAGAGGTCGTTCTGGATAGACATCAGCATGGCGTCGAGTTCAGGCAAGCCGGCCGTGTGCAGCCGCGCCAGGCCGATCGCGGAATTGGCCTCGTCGATCGTGCCGTAGGCCTCGACGCGCAGATCGTCTTTCAGCCGGCGCGGGCCGGACACCAGCCCGGTCGTGCCGTCATCGCCTGTTTTCGTGTAGATCTTGTTGAGCTTGACCACGGTTTCCCCCTTGAAGTTCGATCAGGTCGGGCGGCCGCCGCCGGTGATCCAGAGCGTCACCATGATCAGGATGACGGCGATCGCCTGCAACAGCACACGAAGCTGCATCAGCTTGTTGGAACGGTTGGGATCGCCGCCCTTCATCATGTTGAAGAGACCGCGGATCAGGACGAGGGCGACGACGCCCATGACGATGATTGCGAGGATATAGGTGACCGTGGACATGGCGCTCAGCTTTCTCAGTCAGTCCGTCCAGCGCATCAGGCGGTAGAAGAGGTCTGCCGGAAGCAGCCGCTTCAGGAACATGCCCTGTTTAGCCGGAGTCGTTACGGGATAATGTGGCCTCGGATTCTTCGAGTTCAATGCGTGTTTCAACACGGAATAGACCGCTTCCGGGCCGAGTCTATGGCGGTTGACCGGCCCCGATCCGTCGAGTCTCGCCAATTGCCTGATATAATCGACCGCGTGCGGCGAATTCTCGATGTCGATATGTTCCTTGATCTTTGCGAGCGCATTGGCGGTAAAACGTGTGGCGATCGGACCCGGCTCGATCAGGCTCACATGGATGCCGCTGCCCTGCAGCTCCATGCGCAGGGTGATGCTGAGGCCTTCGAGTGCGAATTTGGACGCGGTGTAGGCGCCGCGATAGCGATAGGGAACGACACCGAGGATCGACGAGCATTGCACGATCCGCCCTTCGCCACGGTTGCGCATCGACGGAATGACCTGCCGCGTCAGCTCATGCCAGCCGAAGAAATTCGCCTCGAACTGCGCGCGTAGCGTTGCCGTCGACAGATCCTCGACGGCGCCCGGCTGGCCATAGGCGCCGTTATTGAAGAGCGCGTCGATGCGACCGCCGCTGCGTTCCAGGACCGCGCCGACCAGGTCGGAAATCGTCTCGGTCCTGGCATAGTCCATCAGGAAGGCTTCGATGCCTTCCGCTTCCAGCCCCTGGAGATCGTCCGGCTTGCGCACCGTCGCGAAGACACGCCAGCCATCGGCTTTCAGCGCCCGCGCGCAATGAGCGCCGATACCGGAAGAACATCCGGTCACGACGATGGTGCGCTCTCCCGCCATGGAATGATTCCTGTACAAAATGGGACTCGTTTCCCATATTCGGCCAGAGGATACAATCTGGAAAGCCGGAGACGGAATGCCGAAGGTGCTGCGCACGATCTACGACGTGGTCTATGACGCGATCTGTCATATGGTCGAGGACGACGGCTTTGCGATGGCGAGCCACGTGGCGCTGTCGAGCCTGCTTGCGGTTTTCCCCTTCCTGATCTTCGGCACCGCGCTTGCAAGCTTCCTTGGCGCCGATCAATTTTCCTCGACGGCCATCCATCTGATCTTCGACACCTGGCCCGAGGCGATCGCCAAGCCGCTCGCCGACCAGGTGCTGCAGGTGCTGACCATTCCGCGCGGCGGACTGCTGACGATCTCGGTGCTGGCCGCCGCTTATTTCGCCTCGAACGGCGTCGAGGCGCTGCGCATCTCGCTCAACCGCGCCTACCGGGTACAGGAAACACGGCCCTGGTATTTCACGCGTCTCGCCAGCCTCGGCTACGTGCTGATCGCGGTCATCATCTTCGCGGCGATCAGCATCCTGCTGGTCGCCCTGCCGCTGGCGCTCGATTATGCGCGCGGCTGGTTTCCGCTGTTTGCCGATACGCTCGACATCGTCTTCAGCTGGCGCATCTACGGTACGCTGGTGGTTCTGACCGTCGGACTGCTGGTCATGCATCTCTGGCTGCCGGCCGGCAAGCGGCGGGTCTTCGACGTCATTCCCGGCGTGCTGTTGACGCTGCTTCTCTGGCTCGCCGGCGCGCTGATCTTTGCCTATTATCTCGCGACCTTCGCCAATTATACCGCAACCTATGCCGGTCTTGCCTCTGTCATGATCGTGCTGATCTTCCTCTACATGGTCGGCGTCATCTTCATCATCGGGGCGGAGATCAATGCAGCGCTGATCAAGTTCCGCGTCTTCCGGATGTTTTCGCACACGCTTTCGATCGTCGGCAGAGAGCGTGTCGAAAGGCAATCAGAGCCCGACAAGGCGGCGAATATCCGCCCCTGACATGCCCTGGGCGCGCAATTCGCCAAGGCCGGTGTCGCCTTGGCTTTTCGAAAGCTTGCGGCCATCCGCGCCGAGAATGAGACGATGATGGTGATAGACCGGCTGCGGCAGGCCGAGCAGCACCTGCAACAGCCGGTGCACCGATGTGGCGTGGAAGAGGTCGAGCCCACGCACGACATGGGTGACGCCCTGCAGCGCATCGTCGACGACCACGGAAAGATGATAGCTCGATGGCGCATCCGAGCGCGACAGGATGACGTCGCCCCAGACGTCGGGCTCGGCGGCGATCTCGCCTGTCCTGCCGTCGCCGGTTTCCGTCCAGAACAGCAGTTCGCCGATCAGGTCGAGCGCTTTGCGCATATCGAGCCGCCAGGCATGTTTCTTCCCCGAGGTCAGCATGTCCCGCCATTCGTCTGCCGGACGCTCGCGATCACTTGCGGGATAATGCGGGGCGCCGTCGGGATCGCGCGGCCAGGATTCACCCGCTGCCTCGTAGGCGACGACGCGCGCCTTCACCTCGCCGCGCGTCAGAAAAGCTGGATAGACCAGCCCGCGCTCGATCAGAGCGTGCAACGCCGCCTGATATTCGGGAAAATGTTCCGACTGGCGCCGCACCGGGCTTTCCCAGCTGATATCAAGCCATTCGAGATCCCTCAGGATGCCGGCCTCGAACTCGGGCGTGCAGCGGGTCTGGTCGATATCCTCGATGCGCAGCAGCAGGCGGCTTTGTTCGGCCTCTGCCATGTCGCGGTTCAGAAGGGCCGAGAGGGCATGGCCGAGATGCAACGGTCCGTTGGGACTCGGCGCAAAACGAAAGACAGGTTTTTGACGCTCACTCGTGGTCATGCTTTCTTCTGCCATGGATTCGGCTTTTGAACCACTGCGAGGCAATGTGCAGATCATCCGCAACGACGATGACGTCAGGCAGGGGCTCGAAGCGCTGCTTCGCCTCGATCCGCGTCTTGTGCCGATCGTCGCCGACGCTGGACCCATTCCGCTGCGATTGCGCGAGCCAGGCTTTGCCGGTCTTGCCCATATCATCGTCTCGCAGATGGTATCGCGCGCCAGCGCCGAGGCGATCTGGCGGCGCATGCTGCCGGCGGACGGTTCGCTGACGGCCGAAGGCTACGCACTGCTTCACGCCGAGGCGTGGCGCGAATTCGGTCTGTCGCGCGCCAAGGCCGAGACGCTGTCGCGGATTGCCGAAGCGGTCGCTTCCGGCCGTCTCGATCTCTCCGGGCTCTGCCTGAAGCCGCCGGCCGAGGCGCTTGGCGAACTGACCGCGCTGAAGGGTGTCGGGCCGTGGACGGCAGAGGTCTATCTGATGTTTTGCGGCGGTCATGCCGATGTTTTCCCGGCCGGCGATGTCGCGCTGCAGAATGCCGTCGGGACCGCATTCAGTCTTGCCGCACGGCCGCAGGCGAAGATGCTTGCTGAGCTTTCGGCAGTCTGGTCGCCGTGGCGCTCGGTGGCGGCACGGCTTTTCTGGGCCTACTACGCCACGAAGATGCGCCGTGACGTGGTGCCGATCGGCTGATCGGCAACACTCTTCAAAATGCCTTTATCCTCTGAATTTATTGGACTTCACAATCCTGTAACAACCGGCCTAATATACAGGTGCAGATGCCGAATCGATCAGGAGAGTCCCTTGACGATTGCAGTCTCCCCACAGGCCCTGCCGGCGCTCGTCCTGAACGCTGACTACCGGCCACTGAGTTATTACCCCTTGTCGTTGTGGTCCTGGCAGGACGCGATCAAGGCGGTATTTCTCGACCGTGTGAACATCATTGCAGAATATGAACATTCGGTTTCCTCGCCGAGCTTTTCGATGCGGCTTCCGAGCGTCGTGTGCCTGAAGACTTACGTTCAGCCCTCCCGCAATCCCGCTTTCACCCGGTTCAACGTCTTCCTGCGCGACCGGTTCGAATGCCAGTATTGCGGCGCCCATGACGACCTGACCTTCGACCACGTCATCCCGCGCGCCCATGGCGGCGAGACGACCTGGGAGAATGTCGTGGCAGCCTGTTCGCCCTGCAATCTGCGCAAGGGCAGCAAACTTCCGAAGCAGGCAGCCATGTTTCCGGCGCAGAAGCCCTACCAGCCGACGGTGCAGGATCTGCACAATAACGGCCGGCTGTTCCCGCCGAACTATCTGCATGAAAGCTGGCTCGACTATCTCTATTGGGATACCGAACTGCAGCCCTGATCGAACGGCCTGCAGCGCCGCGCGTCCTTTCAGAGGCGCAAAGGACGCTGCAGCCCATTCGAATGCTGCATAATTTTACGAGGCGGCCTTGCGAACGCCGACAAAGGCGAAGGCTGCGAGCAGGATTCCGGCAATCACGTTCCAGCCCGCAAAAGACAGGCCGAGCACGCGCAGCGCCGCATCGGTGCAGGACGGGCCCTTGATGGTGTTGAGCTCACCAAGCAGATCGCCGGCATTGGTCGTCATGCTGCTTGCCGTCGTCGAGCAGGTGGCCGGGCCCGGCCAGAAGTGCCATTCGACACCGGCGTGATAAACACCCATGCCTGCCGTCACCAGCATCAGGGTGCCGGCGGCGAGAATGAGCGCCCGGGTGATCCAGTTCGGCAGGCCGACGAGCTCGGAGATTGCGGCCAGGATCGCGATCGGGATAGCGTAATAATAGGGCTGCCGCTGCAACAGGCAGAGCGCACAGGGAATATAGCCGCCGATATACTGGAAGCCGAGCGCCGTGCCGACGGCCGCCGCCATGCCGGTGGCGAGCAACATGGAATAGACAAAGCCGGGGCGGGCGAGCGGCGAGGAAATAGTCATGGCGGAGCTCCGCGAGTTTAGTAGAGCATGAGATGCGGATTGATTTTAGGCCTGTTCGGCCGAAAATCATCCTCGCCTAGTGAGCGAAAGAGCGGTAGCCGACATATAGCACGATCACCGTAGCGGCACCGATGCCAACGATCTGGCCGAGGCGCTTCTCGATGAAGTCACGGATCGGCTCGCCGTAGTGGCGCAGCAGCCATGCGAGGAAGAGGAAACGCGCGCCGCGTGCAATAATCGCCGAAACAATGAAAAGGCCCAGATTGACGTGAATGACGCCGGACAGGATCGTCACGATCTTGATCGGCGGCAAATGCGCAAGACCTGATGTGACAAGCAGCAGCAGGATCCACTCGTAGGTGACATAGGCCTTCATCTGCTCGAAGGCATCGAGCTTGCCGTAAAATTCGAGCACCGGCCGCGCCACCGTCTCATAGGCGTAAAAGCCGAGCGCCCAGCCGGCGATGCCGCCGAGTACGGAAGCGACGGTCGCGACCAGCGCGTAGCGATAGGAGCGTTCCGGCCTGGCAAGCGCCATCGGCAGGAACAGCACGTCGGCGGGAACGAGAAAGACGGAGCTTTCGACGAAGGCGATGACGGCGAGCCAGATTTCGGCCGATTTGCGTGCGGCCAGAGACATGGTCCAGTCGTAAAGTCTGCGGAGCATTCCGTTTCCTTCCTGTTGCAGTGCAAAAGAGCTTTAGGGGCCGTGCGCGGCGCTGTAAATGCTCGTCCGTGTCCTTCGTGCCACCGCCGTCAAAAAAATTTCGTGATGACGGGTGTCAGCACCTCTCCCAAGATTTCACGGGATTGCGAATCGGCCATTCTGCGGCAAGCTGATTTAGGGTCGACGTGCAGGGCGGCATGAGAATGTTCAAAGTGATCGAAGGTGGCCGTGGGCGGGCCGTGCAAATGGATGACCGGTCCGAGAAGGGGCGTGGACCGAGCAGAGACGACGTGCGCCGGGAGGCCGCGCGACGGATCGACGACAGCGGTTATCATCTGTCCCGCATCCGGGAATTCGCGACCGGCGTGCCGATGCTGGCCTCTCTCAAACACTTGTCGCTACAGATCGACTTCGCAGCCGAGGCGTTGTCGCGGCTCGACCCAATCCCGGACGATTTCCGCGCCGATGGTTATTGGCCGGCGGGCTGAGGCAATCACGCTTACGGCGCCGCGCGTCCGGGTACTTAATCCCGACGCCTGTCGGAACAACGGCTTGACTGCATGGTTTCCTTCTCATGATCAACAAATCCCGAGGAGGATATTCCCATGCGGATGAAACTTGCTGCCGCCTCGCTGCTCGCCCTTGGCATGGCGACGTCGGCTTTCGCACAGGCCAACCCGCCGCAGGCTCCGACCAACAGCGGCGCCAATACGCCGAGCAGCTCGGAATATGACAGCACCGGCAACAGCGGCAGCGGCACGACGGTACCACTGGATCCGAATGCAACGAACAGCACGACGAACAATGGCTCCGCCAGTTCGATGAACATGCCGATGAACAAGGCGAATTGCCCGGACCAACCGAGCGGTGAGTCGCTTCAGACGCAAGGCGGCAACAGCGGCACGACGACCAGCGAAGCCTGCCCTGACAAGTAGTCCACTATTTGCCGAAACGCTGCAGCTCCGTCGGGAGCTGCGGCTTCCTTTTCAGGACAGGTCCATCGACTTTTCCCATTGCTGCCGCAGGACGTTCATTTCCGTCCGCTTCTGGGCCATTTCGCTAACGGCGGCGCGCAGATGTGGGTGGTGCGACATGAACATGTTGAAGTCGCGCCGTTCGAGAACCTCGAACTGGCAGAAATCGACGGCAATGACGTCGGCGGTGCGCCGTGCGCCGGTCAGCAGTGCCATTTCTCCGAAGAAAGCTCCCGGCTCCAGGCGGATCGCGCCGCTGGCGAGCCGCACTTCCACCGCACCCGAAGAGATGAAATACATGCTGTCGCCGCGGTCGCCGCGGCGGATGACGCGTTCGCCGGGCGGCGCCGATTTCGCCTTGAAGAGCAGCAGCAGTTCCTCTTGCGCGTCCTCGTTGACTTGGGAGAACAGCGGGAAAGTCTCGATCAGCTGCTGCATCTTCAGTTGATGCTGGCGCTCGCGCTCTTCGCCGAGCGCCCTGATCTTTTCCAGTTCTTTGCCGAGCGCCTTCTGCCTGCTTCTGCCGTAGCTCTCCCAGAGGGAGGGCCACCTCGAATGGATAACTTTCTTCAGGCCGTCGGTTGCGAAGATCACGATCGGGTTGAGTGTGATCGACAGGATCGCGGCAGCCAGGATCAAATCCTGACCCTCATGCGGCAAAAGCCCGAGCGATACGCCGAGGCCGGCGAGGATGAAGGAAAACTCCCCGATCTGGGCAAGGCCGCCGGCTAATGTCAGTCCCATGCTGATCGGATATCTGAGCAGCATGACGATGAAGAAGGTGATGATGCCCTTGCCGAGGACGACGAGCGCCAGCGCGCCGATCACGGCCAGCGGCTCGCGCACCAGGATCGAGGGATCGAAGAGCATGCCGACGGAGACGAAGAACAGCACGGAGAAGGCATTCTGCAACGGCAGCGAGTCGGCCGCCGCCCTGTGGCTGAGCTGGGATTCGCTCATGACGACGCCGGCGAAAAAAGCGCCGAGTGCAAAGGAGACGCCGAAGATTGCCGCCGAGCCGAAGGCGATGCCGAGTGCGATCGCCAACACCGTCAGCGTAAAGAGTTCGCGCGAGCCGGTGCGGGCGATCATCGTCAGCAGCCAGGGCACGATGCGAGGGCCGAGGAAGATCGCCATGGCGGCGAAGGCCGCAACCTTCAGCAGCGTCAGGCCGATCGTCAGCGCCAGCGGCAGGTCGCCGAGGCCGTGGTTGGTCGTAGTGCTGGCGTTGCCGCCCAGAAGCTCTGCGAGGGCCGGTAGCAGCACCAGCGCCAGCACCATCACCAAATCCTCGACGATCAGCCAGCCGACGGCGACGCGTCCGCTTGCCGCGTTGACGAGATTGCGCTCCTCCAGCGCCTTCAAGAGCACGACAGTGCTCGCCACCGACAGGCTGAGACCGAGGACGATGCCGGCGCCGAGGCTCCAGCCCCAGAGTTTGCAAAGGCCGATGCCCAAGAGGGTCGCGAGGATAATCCGTCCGATCGCGCCAGGCACGGCGATGCCGCGCACGGCGAGCAGGTCGGAGGCGGAAAAATGCAGGCCGACGCCGAACATCAGCAGGATGACGCCCATTTCGGCGAGCTGGCCTGCAAGGGCGGTATCGGCGACGAAGCCCGGCGTGAACGGCCCCATCAGGATGCCCGCCATCAGGTAGCCGACGAGTGGAGGCAGCCGAAGCCGGTCGGCGCCATAGCCCAGGATCGCCGCGAAAACGAAACTGACGGCGACCGTCGCGATAAGTCCTACTTCCTGATGCACGTCCGCCCTCTCTTGTGATCGCGGCGGCCACTTTGGACGAAGCGCGAGCAAAATTAAACAGTTGATTTGGGGGATGGGCTACAGTTTGAGGCCTTTGTTCTCAATCCTGGCTAGTGAGGCGCAGACGTCGTTCAAGGCACCATCCGGCCGTCACCGATGTTGGAACCACCTGCGTCTTGTCTCGTTGCCTTTTCATCAAGAAAGGAGAAACGGCATGCGGAAGATCATCTTGAACTGTACTGTGGCGGCCCTTGCCGCCTGCTCGTTTGCAGCGCCTGTTCTTGCCGACAGCGTTTATGTCAGAGAGCGTTCCTATGACGATGGCTATCGCCACGAGCGGGTAAGACCCGGCATCACCATCAGCGAACGTGGCGTCACTTTCGGTGCCGTGCGCGAACGTGGGCACCGCCGCTATCGCGATAATGGCTGCGAAACCAGGAGCGTCACCCGACAGACCGACGAAGGCGAGGTCACCAGGACGGTCCGGCGCTGCTACTAACGAAAAAATATGCGATAAGGGCGAAGCCCGGTTCCGACGAGCCGGGTTTTCGCCTTTCGTGGCACGAATATCTCAATGCAGTGGTGAAAGTCGTCTGTCGGTGTTATGAGCACGCCTTTGGTAAAAGCGCATTCCTAGCGCAAACACCGCCCGCACAGGATTTTTTAGAATGATTGAGCTTACGCCGTCCCAGATCGCCGCACTTAAACTCGCCAGGGATGGAGACCTTTATCCTCAGCCAGCCAATAAATGGACGCACGAGAACGCGACAGTGACTTACGCCAAAACTGACCGGTGGAAAGAGCGGCCTCAGAAAATAAAGTCGGTCACTGCCAAGACGTTGGGCGAGTTGAAGGAGCCGGGTTTTCTCGAAAGGCGGCACCTGGATGACGACGCATCAAAAGACGTCTACGGCATCACGATGGCCGGCAAGATGTGGCTGCTGAAGAATAAGTAAGCTTCGCTTAGATGCGAAATTCGTTCCGTAGGACCATCGGTTCTTTGAGCCAGGCTAGCCATTTGAGATGATGGTGCAGCTAACCGGAGCATTATAGAACCGGTCCGCCTTCATTCCTGACGGAACTACGGCGCGACAGCCTCCGCTTAGCTGCTCTCTTCGGCTTGCTCGCAGAGCGTAGGCTGGTGCCCCATGCCGGAGTCGAACCAGCACTTCTTTCGAAACTCGATTTTGAGTCGAGCGCGTCTACCAATTCCGCCAATGGGGCAACGGATATGAACGGGCGGCTGTCTAACATGCGAGCGCCCGGACGCGCAAGACGGGCAAACGAAGTTATCGGACTGATCCGGTAGAGAGATCCGGCCTCGCTGGAGGCCGGATCCCGTCTAATATCAATGGGCGGCGGCGGGGGCCGGGCTGCTCAGGCCGGACTTCTTCAGCGTGATCGCCAGAATCGAGGCCAGCAGGCAGAAGGCACCGGCGACGAAGAAGGCGGGTAGGTAGCTCGAAAGCTCCGTGCGCGAGAGGCCGGCGCCATAGGCGGCAGTCGCGGCTCCCAGCTGATGGCCGGCAAAGACCCAGCCGAAAACGAGGCCGACCTTTTCAGGGCCGAAGCGGTCGGCGGCGATCTTGACGGTCGGCGGCACGGTCGCGATCCAGTCGAGGCCGTAGAAGACGGCAAAGATGGAGAGGCCGTAAAAGCTGAAATCGCTGAAGGGCAGGTAGAGCAGCGACAGGCCGCGCAGGCCGTAATACCAGAACAGCAGCCAGCGATTATCGAAGCGATCGGACAGCCAGCCGGAACCGATGGTGCCGAAGAAATCGAAGATGCCCATGACAGCCAGCACGCTGGCGGCGGCCACCGGCACGATGCCGAAATCGCCGCAAAGGGTGACGAAATGGGTCTGGATCAGGCCGTTGGTGCTGAGGCCGCAGATGAAAAAGGTGGCAAAGAGGATCCAGAAGGTCGAGGTCTTCGAGATTTCTCTGAGGACAGTGATCGGTGTCATCAGCGCGACGCCAAGCGAGGTGCTTGCCGGCGGCGGCGTTACCTGCGTTTCGCCGAAGGAGGGCAGGTTGAGGTCGGCCGGGCGGTCGCGCATGAAAGCCAGCACGGCAAGGGCTGCGACCATGATCATGGCGCAGACGAAAAACACCGTCGAGCGCCAGCCGTA
Organism: Rhizobium sp. 25PS6; assembly: GCF_032464655.1. Taxonomy (NCBI): domain Bacteria; kingdom Pseudomonadati; phylum Pseudomonadota; class Alphaproteobacteria; order Hyphomicrobiales; family Rhizobiaceae; genus Rhizobium; species Rhizobium sp. 25PS6. Next base: position 30,530 of record NZ_JAWDIV010000027.1, on the reverse strand, counting down.
GCGTTCCGTCAGCTCCGCCATCAGCGGCAGGAAGACGAGCTGGCCTGTGGCCGAGCTTGCCGAGAGCATGCCGACGACGAGGCCGCGGTGCTTGGTAAACCAGCGGGAAGAGACGGTCGCGGCGAGCACCATCGCCGTCAGGCCGGTGCCGAAGCCGACGACGATGCCCCAGAGCAGCAGCAACTGCCACAGCGTCGTCATGAACAGCGAACCGACGAAGCCCGCGCCGATCAGCGCCAGTGCGAAGACGATGACCTTGCGCACGCCGAAATAATTCATGAAGGCAGCGGCGAACGGACCCATGAAACCGAACAGGATCAGGCGGATCGCAAGGGCCGAGGAAATCTGCGAGGTCTCCCAGCCGAACTCGTCCTGCAGCGGCTTTATGAGCACGCCGGGTGCGCCCATGGCGCCGGCGGTGACCAGCATGGTGAGGAAGGTCGCGGCAACGACGACCCAGCCGTAGTGGATGTTGCGCCGGGCAAGGGTGGAGGCGAGGACGGTGGAAACCATGGGCAAGATTCCGGTTGAATTCAGGTTCGGGAAATACAGGACCGATTTACATGATGGTCATCATATTTCTTGCGTATTGATGATGGACGTCATATATTTTGTCAAGCGACTATTTCTGGAGATGACAAATGCGGGTCAGCCGCGAAAAATTTGCCGAGAACCGCGAAAAGATCCTGAGCGTTGCCGGCGTGCTTTTCCGCGAAAACGGTTTCGACGGGGTCGGCGTTGCCGACATCATGAAGGCGGCCGGGCTGACGCATGGCGGCTTTTACGGTCATTTCGGTTCGAAGGACGACTTGGCGCTTGAGGTCAGCCGCAAGCTGATCGACAAGGTCGAGACGCGCTGGAAGGAGCATATCGCCGAATCGCCGGACCGGCCGCTGGCAGCGCTTCTCGATCATTATATCCACTGGCGCACGGTTGACGATCCGGGCGGCAGCTGTGTCTTTGCAACGCTGATCCAGGAAGTCAGCCGCAGCCGCGGCGCGGTCCGCGCGGTCTTCAGCGATGGGCTGTCTGTGCTGGTCGACACGCTTGCCGATATCGTTCCCGGGGAAACGGAAGAGGAGCGCCGCGCCAATGCGACGACGACACTCTCATCGATGATGGGTGCCGTCATTCTTGCTCGTGCTGTCGAAGACAGAGCGCTTGCCGAGCAGTTTCTGGTGACGATGCGCCGGCAGCTCGATCCTGAAAGCCAGACATAATCTCAGTCGCGAATGGCGCTGGTTTCGATCTCCCTCTCCACGTGGAGAGGGATCTATCTTGCATGTGCCTGAGGACCGAGAAGCCAGCGGCTACTTGAAGCCGGCGATGGCATGCGGGATGTAGGGTGCCTCCAGTGCAGCGATTTCCTCGTCGGTAAGCTTGACCGAGAGCGAGGCAACGGCGTCCGTGAGGTGGTTCGGTTTGGACGCGCCGATGATCGGGGCGGTCACCGCATTCTTCTGCAGGATCCAGGCGGTTGCGACCTGGGCGCGGGAGATGTTGCTGGCCTTGGCGATTTCGGCCACGGCCCCGACGATCTTGCGGTCGGCATCGATGGACTGGGTGTAGAGCGTCTTGCCGAATTCGTCGGTTTCGCTGCGGGCCGTCGTCTCGTCCCAGTCGCGAGTCAGGCGGCCGCGGGCAAGCGGGCTCCAGGGGATGACGGCGATCTTCTGATCCTCGCAGAGCGGCAGCATTTCGCGCTCCTCCTCACGGTAGAGCAGGTTCAGGTGATCCTGCATGCTGACGAATTCGGTCCAGCCGTTCAGTCTGGAGACGTAAAGCGCCTTGGCGAATTGCCAGGCATACATGGAGGAGGCGCCGATATAACGGGCCTTGCCCGATTTGACGATGTCGTGCAGCGCTTCCAGCGTTTCCTCGATCGGCGTCGTGTAGTCGAAGCGGTGGATCTGGTAGAGATCGACGTAGTCGGTGCCGAGGCGACGCAGGCTGTTGTCGATCTCGTCGAAGATCGCCTTGCGCGACAGGCCGGCGCCGTTCGGGCCCGGCCGCATGCGGTTGAACACCTTGGTCGCCAGCACGATGTCCTCGCGTTTGGCGAAGTCTTTTATGGCCCGGCCGACGATCTCCTCCGAGGAACCATTGGAGTAGGTGTTGGCGGTGTCGAGAAAATTGATGCCGAGGTCGATCGCCTGCTTGATCATCGTCCGGCTTTCTTCTTCCCTGAGGCTCCAGGCATGATTGCCCCGGCCGGGATCGCCAAAGGTCATGCAGCCCAAGCAGATTTTCGACACTTCGAGACCGGTCTTGCCAAATTTTGCGTATTCCATGAAACGGCTCCGTGATGAATTTGATAACCCCAGGCGGCTTTCTATGATTTAGCGCGAGATGGCCAAAGTCGCAGGGCGGCAGATGAAGAATCTATGCTGCATGCGCACAATGATCCGTGATCGCCTTCTGAGGCTCATCGCTGTCGATTCCGGCTGCAGCTTGCACATCAGCGCCGCAAGATGTTAGCTGATGCAGCATTTTACCGGAATCCGACCATGCAACTGCCGTCCCACGATCGCTATGACGATCTCTATCGCGATTTCTCCTGGCGGATTCCGGAGGATTTCAATATCGGCCGCGCCGTCAGCGACGACTGGGCCGCGAGAGATCCGGAGCGCGTCTGCCTTGAGCATTTCAGCCCCGACGGCGATCACCGTGCGATGACCTATCGCGCGCTCGCCGATCGTTCCTCGGCCTTCGCAAATGCGCTCGTCTCACTAGATATCAAACGCGGCGATCGCGTCGCGCTGCTATTGCCGCAATCCTTCGAAACGGTGATCGCACATGTGGCGATTTACAAGACCGGCGCGATTGCGCTGCCACTGGCGCTGCTCTTCGGCGTCGAGGCGCTGGAATATCGGCTGAAGGCGGCAGGTGCCGCGGCCGTCGTCACCAACGGCTTTGGTCTCGAACGCATCCGGCAGATCCGCGGACGCCTGCCGGCGTTGAAGCATATCGTCAGCATCGACGGGACGTGTGCCGATGCGACTGCTTTTGCCGAACTGGTGGATGGCCATCCCCCTGTCTTCGACATCGCCAAAACTGGTCCGGACGACCCGGCGCTGATGATCTTCACGTCGGGAACGACGGGGCCGCCCAAGGGCGCGTTGCATGGCCACCGCGTCCTGCCCGGCCATATTCCGGGCATGCAGTTCGCCCATGAGGGGTTTCCGCGGCCGGGCGATAAGGTCTGGACGCCGTCCGACTGGGCCTGGGCCGGGGGGCTGCTCAACGCGCTGCTGCCAAGCCTTCTGCTCGGTGTTCCCGTCGTTTCGTCGCCGGCGCAGAAATTCGATGCCGGCATGGCTTATCGCATCATGGCCGAAATGAAGGTGCGCAATGCCTTCATTCCGCCGACGGCGCTGAGATTGATGCGGTCCGTGTCCGATCCGCGCTCGAAATATGATCTGGTGCTGCGCACCATCGGTTCGGCCGGGGAGGCGCTCGGCCGCGAGACCTATGAATGGGCGCGCCATACGCTCGGCATCACCGTCAACGAATTCTACGGCCAGACGGAGTGCAATTTCGTGCTTGCGTCGAGCGCTGCCTATGGCGTCACCACGGCGGGCGCCATAGGACGGGCGGTGCCCGGGCACCGCGTTGCGATCGTCAGCGAGACGGGCGACGAGTTGCCCGTCGGCGAACCGGGCCAGATCGCCATCGCCAGTCCCGATCCTGTCATGTTTCTCGGCTACTGGGACGACATGGCAGCGACGGAACGAAAATTCGTCAAAGGCTGGCTGCTCACCGGCGATATCGGCCGGCAGGACGCTGAGGGCTATATTACCTTCGACGGACGCGACGACGACGTGATCACCTCGTCGGGATATCGCATCGGCCCCGCCGAGATCGAGGACTGCCTGATCGGCCATCCCGCCGTACAGCTTGCCGCCGCCGTCGGCAAACCCGATGCCGTGCGCACCGAAATCGTCAAGGCCTATATCGTGCTTTCACCAGGCCATCATCCAAGCGAGGCGCTGGCCGCCGACATCAGGGAATGGGTGAAGACGCGGCTTTCGATGCACGAATATCCGCGCGAAGTGGAATTCATCGATGCATTGCCGCTGACCACCACCGGCAAGGTGATCCGCCGGCTGCTGCGCGAAAGGGCTGCCAGCGAAGGATAGAACCGCTACGCATTTTGCTGGAATGCTTAGCCCCGGCCGGCAAGCGACATGATCTTTTCGCGCAGCATCTTCGCCATATTGCGGGTGCTGCGGTACATGTGAAGCTGGGCGGTGACCTGGCGCATGTCGCGGTCGCTGTTCTGCGTCAGGCCGATCACCAGCGTTCCCATCTCCTCGCGCTCCTGCCAGAAGCGGCTCATGATCGGATGATCCGAGACGGCGCAGGAATCGGAGCGGACGATATTGGCATCGTCGAGATGCCATTCGGTGAGTTCGCTCATCAGCAGCTTGCCCGGCGAATAGCGGGCATAGTTTTCGTCGTAGGCGGTCTTCCAGGTATAGGCCTCGCCGCCCATCATCAGCACGACGATGGCGGCGATCGCCTTGCCGTTGAGGTCGATCGTGTGTATGCGCACGGCATCGCCGGCGGCAAGGTTCGACACCGCCTCGCGGGCGAATGCCGTGTGATAACGATCGGTGACGAGAGCGCTTCGCCGCTTGCCCTTCCAGCCACCGGCTTCCATCGCCAGGAATTCCTCGAAGCGGGTATGGATTTCGCGCGGCTGGCGGGCGACGGCATAGACCGCGGTTCCCTTTTCCTCCAGCAGGCGCCACTGGCGGCGCATCTCGCGCATATGCGAGGAGGAGATGGTTTTGCCGAGATAGACCGGCGCCTCTTCCTCGCTCTGCAGCATCGGGCGCAGGTATGGATTGGTAACGGTGACGGGAAGATTGCGGCTGAGCGCAACGGCCTTGACCATGCGCACGAAGATCCCGTTCAGCCTGAGATCCGGCAGGACCATTATGCTGGGCAGATTGAGATCACGCACGGTCAGCCCGTCGAAGAGGTTGTCGAGGGTTTCGGCGGCATCCTCGCCATCGACGAGCGGCGTGCCGAGCGGACCAAAGCTGTTCGACCAGCCGCGGATGATTGACGGGCCGACGGCAAAGCCCGGCTTGTCGACCGAAAATGGCAAGAGGAAGCGCATGCGGCTGCGGCCGGCATTGTGATCGCGGATCAGGGCGAAGTTCACCTGCCGGTCTTCGAGCCGCGGCATGGCGGGGGCGAGGAAACGGCCGGAGAAAAAGACGTTCGGTTCCATCGCCCGGTTGGAGAGGAAATCGAGCTCATCCTGAAGCTCATAGCCGAGCTTGCCCGGATAGAGGCAGAGCTCGCGCCCCGGCCGGCCGATCTCGGCGCGGGCCTCGGCCTGCGGCGCTTCGAAATGCAGCGCTGCGAGATCATGCACCATGCGGTTTGCGGCGCTGTCGGTGCTTTCGGTAACGGGTGGAACACGCACCATCTATCGAACTCTCATTTCTGGCGTTGCAGCGGAGGCGAAGGCGAAAAGAACGATGCCGAGCGTGCGGCGCACGGCGACATGCAGCAGGATTGCCTCAACGGCCATGGCGGAGGCCGTGGCGATCGCCGTGCCTTCGATGCCGTAATGCGGGATCAAAACGAGGTTGAGGCCGACATTGGCCGTCAGTGCGCCAGCATAGAGCGCGACGCAGAGGTTCTGCTTGCCCGCCATCATCAGCAGCGTTTCGGCCGGGCCGACCAGCGATTTGGCGAGGATGCCGGCGAGCAGGATCGCCATGACCAGATAACCTGATGTAAAAGCGCCGCCGAAGAGCGACAGCAGCAGATGGCCGGCCGCAAGCACGACAAGGCCGACCCCGAGCGCCGGCCAGAAGGTCCAGCGCGCGGCGTCGATGGCAGCTGCTGCCAACTGGTCTTGGTCGCCTTCGGCGATGATCGAGGAAAAGCGCGGGCCGGAGGCTGCTTTGACCGAGAAATTAATGAAATGCACCAGCGCCATCGTCTTGGCGGCGGCGAAGTAGATGGCGACATCGTGCGGCTCGAGGAAGATGCCGACGACGACGACGTCGGAATTGGTCAGCAGGAAGCTCACGCCCTCGATCAGGAAAATCGGAAAGGCGACGCTGAACCAGGCGAGGAAGTCGACCTTGCGCGGGCCGTCGTCATAATGCCGGCGAAGCCGGTAGAGCGTTGCGGCATATTGGCCGAGAGCAGTGACGTAGGTGGCGGCGAGCGCTGCCTGCATCGCGGTGACGGCCGTGTGCTCGGCGCCGATGGCAATCGCGATCAGCATGAAGAGGATGATGAGGATCGGGCGGACGATATAGACCGGGCCCAGCGCCATCACCGGCCAATGGTTTGCCCGTGACGTGCCTTCCAGAATGTCGCCGAGCGCGATCATCGGCATGGCGAGCAGGCCGATGAAGATCGGAACGAGATAATAGACCTGGATCATACCGCCGAAGAAATGCAGCCCGAGCATGCCGGCTGCGAGCACTGCCGTGCCGGACAGCAGCGCAAAGATGCGCGCCGTGCCGGTCAGGCCGCGGATTTCCTCGAAAGCGCCCGCTGCCCTGTATTGCGGCAGGAAGCGGACGATCGCGGTGTGGAAACCGAGGCATGAGAGATCGCCGAAGACGACGACCAGCACCCAGACGAAAACGAAGATGCCGTATTCATATTCTCCCATCAGCCGGGCGAGCACGATCTGCGAGACGAAGGCGAGGGCGGCGCTGAGGATACGGATCGAAAAGGCCGTCAGCGCCATGCGCTGGGCGGCCGCCCTCTCACCGCGTTCGGTGAGCACGGCAGCAAGCAAACGCAGCGTGCGGCCGCCGATCGGGCGCAGGCCCGCGGGCAGCATCTTCTCCGCTGTTTCTATGACCGCCATGATGAACACGCAAAACTCTGAGGTCAGGCAAATCGCCCCTGAAGTCTTGACAGAACAGGGTTAAGAAACGGTTCCGGATCGGGTCTGCCGCCCGACGCTGAAATTCCGGCTCTCCGGCATTGCCGCAGAAAAGAAAATGCCGCCCGGAGGCGGCATTTTCGCGGATCTTTGCGGGCTTGCCTCAGACCTGCTCGAAGGCGCCGTGGCAGTGCTTGTATTTCTTGCCGGAGCCGCACGGGCAGGTCTCGTTGCGGCCGACCTTGCCCCAGGTCGCTGGGTCATCCGGGTTGCGGTTTTCAGGAGAAACGATGACTTCCGACGCCTGGTAGATCGCCGGGGCGAAATCGTCCTCGCCGGTCGTCGGATCCAGGTGATGGGCCTGCATCAGCGGTGGTTCAGGCTCGGCAGGCGCCTGCTGCACCAGTTCGACGCGCATCAGCTGGGCGGTGACGGCCTCGCGCAGATTGTTGAGCAGCGCCGTGAAGAGCTCGAAGGCCTCCGATTTGTATTCCTGCAGCGGATCGCGCTGGGCATAGCCGCGGAAGCCGATGACGGAGCGCAGATGGTCGAGGTTGACGATATGCTCGCGCCAGAGATGATCGAGCGTCTGCATGACGATCGAGCGTTCGACATAATGCATGATGTCGTCGCCGAAACGCTCGGCCTTTTCCGTGAAGGCCGCATTGGCGGCTTCCGTCAGGCGCTCGCGGATGTCGTCCTCGCCGATGCCTTCTTCCTTCACCCAGTCCTCGACCGGCAAGTCGAGATTGAGGATGTTCAAAGCCCCGGTCTTCAGGCCGGCGGCATCCCATTGTTCGGCATAGGCGCGCTCTGGGATATGCTTTTCGACCATGTCCTCGATCACCTCGCGGCGCATGTCGGAAACGGTCTCGGAAATATTGGTCGATTCCATCAGTTCGAGGCGCTGCTCGAAGATCACCTTGCGTTGGTCGTTGAGAACGTCGTCATACTTCAGGAGGTTCTTGCGGATGTCGAAGTTGCGGGCTTCGACCTTCTTCTGGGCGCGCTCCAGGGCCTTGTTGATCCAGGGATGGACGATCGCCTCGCCCTCCTTGAGGCCGAGCTTGGTCAGCATGCTGTCCATGCGGTCGGAGCCGAAGATACGCATCAGGTCGTCCTGAAGCGAGAGGTAGAACTTCGAGCGGCCGGGGTCGCCCTGACGGCCGGAGCGGCCGCGCAGCTGGTTGTCGATGCGGCGGCTTTCATGGCGCTCGGTGGCGATGACGTAGAGACCGCCGGCTTCGAGCGCCTTCTGCTTGAGTTCCTTGATCTCCTCGATGATCGCCCGGATCCGGGCATCACGCTCCGGACCGGCTTCGACTTCGCCGAGTTCGCGCTCGATGCGCATGTCGAGATTGCCGCCGAGCTGGATGTCGGTGCCGCGGCCGGCCATATTGGTGGCGATGGTGATGGCACCCGGCACGCCGGCCTGGGCGACGATATAGGCTTCCTGCTCGTGGTAGCGGGCGTTCAGCACCTTGAAGTCGTCGAAGCCCTGCTTGCGCAGGCGCTCGGCGAGCAGTTCCGATTTCTCGATCGAGGTGGTGCCGACCAGCACCGGCTGACCGCGCTTATGGGCGTCGAGGATCTCCTCGATGATTGCCTTGAACTTCTCGTCGAAGGTCCGGTAGACCTCGTCGTCCTCGTCGAGGCGCTTGATCGGCAGGTTGGTCGGGACCTCGATGACATCGAGATTGTAGATATTGGCGAATTCTTCCGCTTCCGTCTGCGCGGTACCGGTCATGCCGGCGAGCTTATCGTACATGCGGAAGTAGTTCTGGAAGGTGATGGAGGCCAGCGTCTGGTTTTCCGGCTGGATCTGCACCTTTTCCTTGGCTTCGAGCGCCTGGTGCTGGCCTTCCGAATAGCGGCGGCCCGGCATCATGCGGCCGGTGAACTCGTCGATGATGACGACTTCGTCGTTGCGGACGATATAGTCCTTGTCGCGCTGGAAGAGCTTGTGGGCCTTCAGCGCGTTGTTGACGTGGTGGACGATCGCAACGTTCTCGATGTCGTAGAGCGCGTTGCCCTTCAGGAGGCCGGCCTGGCGGAGCAGGTTTTCCAGCTTCTCGGTGCCCTCTTCGGAGAAGTTGGCGGAGCGCTGCTTCTCGTCGATCTCGTAGTCGCTGGGCTCCAACAGCGGAATGTAGGCGTCGATCGTATTATAGAGTTCGGAGCGGTCGTCGAGCGGACCGGAGATGATCAGCGGCGTGCGCGCCTCGTCGACGAGGATCGAGTCCACTTCGTCGACGATTGCGAAGTTGTGGCCGCGCTGGACCATCTGGTTCTTCTCGTACTTCATGTTATCGCGCAGATAATCGAAGCCGAGTTCGTTGTTGGTGGCGTAGGTGATGTCGCAGGCATAGGCCGCGTGGCGCTCCTCGTCGGAGAGACCGTGGACGATGACCCCAGTGGTCATGCCGAGGAAGCCGTAGACGCGGCCCATGGTGGCGGCATCGCGCTGGGCGAGGTAATCGTTGACGGTGACGACGTGCACGCCCTTGCCGGAAAGCGCGTTCAGATAGACCGGCAGGGTGGCGACGAGGGTCTTGCCTTCGCCGGTCTTCATCTCGGCGATCGCATTCGAATGCAGGATCATGCCGCCGACCAGCTGTACGTCAAAAGGTCGCAGGCCGAGAACGCGGCGCGAGGCTTCGCGCACGACGGCAAAGGCCGGGATCAGAATGTCGTCGAGCGTCTTGCCCTCGGCGAGCAGGGCGCGAAACTCTGCGGTCTTGGCCGCGAGCTGCTCGTCCGTCAGCGCCTTCGTCTTCTCTTCGATAGAGTTGATGGCAGTGACGTTCGGCTGGTAGGACCGCACGCGGCGGTCATTCGAAGACCCAAATAACTTGCGGGCTATACCGCCAAAGCTGACCATATGACTGGCCCTTTCTCAATATTCATCCCCGGCGTTTCTTGTTCGCGGCCCAGCCGAAAATCAGGCGCGCGCCTTAAAACGCCCGGAAACTGTTCTGGACGCGAGGTTGCGTGACAGATAAGAGGGGGGTCGAATGATGTCAACGGATTTGGCGGATACAGAAAGGCCACAATCCGGTGTTGATGGCTATTTTGGGCTGGATTCAGGGGATGCTGAAACCGGCAATGTAACTGTGAAGGGTATTTCATGTTGAGCACCAACAAACTTGCCGTTCTGGCGTTTGCAACCTTTGTTGCGCTCCAGGCCCCGGCCTATGCCGATGACGCCGTCATCGCCAAGGTTGGCACCCTGGAGATCCATCAGTCGGAACTCGACCTCGCCGTCGCCAATCTCGACCCCCAGCTGGCGCAGCTTCCCGATGACCAGAAGAAGGTCGCAGCCCTTTCCGCCGCCATTGACGTGAAGCTGCTCGCCGCCGATGCTGCGGCCGAGAAGCTTGATCAGACCGACGAATTCAAGAAGCGCATGCAGTATCTCTCCGACCGCGAGCTTCACAATGCCTATTTCAAGAAGCATGTCGTCGACATCGTGACGCCTGACGAAGTCAAGGCCCGCTACGACAAGGAAGTCGCTGCCCTGCCGAAGCAGGAGGAAGTCCACGCCCGTCATATCCTCGTCAAGACCGAGGACGAAGCCAAGGACATCATCAAGCAGCTCGACGCCGGCAAGGATTTCGCCGAACTCGCCAAGGAAAAGTCCACCGATCCGAACAAGTCGGAAGGCGGCGATCTCGGCTATTTCTCGCGCGGCCGGATGGTCAAGGAATTCGAAGACGCAGCCTTCGCGCTTGAGAAGGGCACCTATTCCAAGACGCCCGTCAAGACCGATTTCGGCTTCCATGTCATCAAGGTCGAAGATAAGCGCGATGCCCCGCCGCCGCCCTTCGAGCAGGTGCAGGATCAGGTTCGTCAACTCGTCATGCGCGACAAGTATCTTGCGCTTCTGAACCAGGCGAAGGCGTCCGCCAAGATCGAGATCACGGACGAGACGCTGCGCAAGGGTTACGACCAGGCAAACAAACAGCCGGAGCCGGGCAGCGAGCCCGTCGCGCCGGTGCCGCAGCAGTAATAGTCGCATCAGGGCCCGGTTCTTCCGGGCCCTTCACTATCGTGGTTGTCGCATTTCCGGACGGCGAACCGGTTTCCATTTCGCCTGGAAATGCTCATTGGCAGGTCTCATCATGTCCGGTTCCGTCTCTCCGCTCGCTCCGAAATCCTTCGTCTCGATGCCGCCGCTGCGCGGCGTGCGCCTGGCGACGGCTTCCGCCGGCATCAAGTACAAGAACCGCACCGACGTGCTGATGATGGTCTTCGATAAGCCGGCGGCTGTCGCGGGCGTCTTTACCCGCTCGAAATGCCCGTCGGCGCCGGTCGATTTCTGCCGGGCCAATCTCCCCCATGGCAGCGCGCGTGCCGTTGTCGTCAATTCAGGCAATGCCAATGCTTTCACCGGCCTGAAGGGCCGCCAGGCGACCGCGCTGACGGCGAAGTCGGCTGCCGCTGCCGTCGGCTGCGCCGAAAACGAGGTCTACCTGGCCTCGACCGGGGTCATCGGCGAGCCGCTCGATGCCACCAAATTCGCAGGCGTTCTAGATCGGATGCAGGTCGAAGCGACCGGCGATTTCTGGTTCGAGGCCGCCAAGGCGATCATGACGACCGACACCTATCCGAAGGTTTCGACCCGCAGCGCCGAGATCGGCGGTGTGGCCGTGACGATCAACGGTATCGCCAAGGGTGCCGGCATGATCGCGCCTGATATGGCAACGATGCTCTCCTTCGTCGTCACCGATGCCGACATTGCGCCTGCCGCGCTGCAGGCGCTGCTGTCCGACGGCGTCGGCCCGACCTTCAATTCCATGACCGTCGACAGCGACACCTCCACCTCGGACACACTGATGCTGTTTGCGACGGGTGCGGCGGCCGAGGACGGCCAGGCCCGCATCGAACGCGCCGACGACCCGCGGCTTGCCGCCTTCCGGGCCGCGCTCAACGAAGTGCTGAAGGATCTGTCGCTGCAGGTGGTGCGCGACGGCGAGGGTGCCACCAAGATGCTCGAAATCACCGTGACGGGGGCCGAGAGCGATGCCGCCGCCAAGCGCATCGCGCTGTCGATCGCCAATTCGCCGCTGGTCAAGACGGCGGCCGCCGGCGAAGACGCCAATTGGGGCCGTATCGTCATGGCCGTCGGCAAATCCGGCGAGATGGCCGATCGCGACCGGCTCGCCATCTGGTTCGGCGATATCAGGGTCGCCGTCAATGGCGAGCGTGATCCCGATTATTCCGAGGCGGCGGCCTCGGACGTCATGAAGGCGCAGGATATCCCCGTCAAAGTCGATATCGGGCTCGGCACTGGTTCGGCAACCGTCTGGACCTGCGACCTCACCAAGGAATATGTTGCCATCAATGGCGACTATCGGAGCTGATCGTTCATTGGCGCAGGCATCCATTTCCTCACACAATCTGCCACTGGTGCGCAGGCTGGAGGCCGTTGGCTTCCGCGCCTGGCCGGCGGCTTCGGTGCAATATGACGGCAGCTGGCAGGTGCGGCTGACGGCCGGTCATCCGTCCAACCGGCTGAACTCGATCGTGCCGCTCGATCCCTCGGATCATCGCGACGTCGAAATCCGCCTGGAAAAGGCGAGCCGGAAGTTCGAGGCCTATGGCCGCGCCGCCGTGGTCCGCCAGACGCCGCTTGCCTCGCCGGTGCTGATCGAACTTCTGCGCGCGCAGAACTGGACGCGCTTCGACGATACGGTGGTGATGACCTGCGACCTCGCCGCGGCGGAGCTGCCGGATACGCTCGATCACCTGCCGACCCATGATGTCGGCCGTTTCGTTGACGCCAACCTCGCCGTCGACCGGGCGCCACTGAGGCTGAAGCCGGCGCTTGCCGAAATCATTTCGGCGATCAAGCCACCATCCGGCCTGTTCATGATCGAGAACGCGGTGGACGGCCCGCTTGCGACCGTGCTCTGTGTCCAGGATAACGACCTTGCCGGCATCATGTCGCTTTCGGTCTCCGAGGCACGGCGGCGCGAGGGGCTCGGCATCGAAATCCTCACCTCGGCGCTGCGCTGGGCGCGCATGCGCAGCGCCCGTTCGGCCTGGCTGCAGGTGAAGCTGTCCAACCGTCCGGCCATCGCACTTTATGAGCGCCTCGGTTTTCGCGACGCCTATCATTATTGCTATTGGCAGCAGGAGCCGCGATGAGCGAGGCGGGCCGGAAGATACTGCTGGTCGCTGCCTGTGCGCTGATCGATGCCGACGGGCGTATCCTGTTGGCACAGCGCCCCGAGGGAAAGTCGCTTGCCGGGTTGTGGGAGTTTCCCGGCGGCAAGGTCGAGCCGGGCGAGACGCCGGAGGAAACGCTGGTGCGCGAGCTCGAGGAAGAGCTCGGCATCCACACCAAGATCGCCTGCCTCGCGCCGCTTACCTTTGCCAGCCACTCCTACGAGACCTTCCACCTTTTGATGCCGCTTTATATCTGCCGGCGCTATGAGGGCATTCCCCTGGGCCGCGAGGGCCAGGCGCTGAAATGGGTGCGCCCGCAGGCGCTGCGCGAATATCCGATGCCTCCGGCCGACGAGCCGCTCATTCCGATGTTGCAGGATTTACTTTAGCATTATCTGATTATTATTGTGCCACACCATTTTCGGCTGTGGATATTAATGGATCGTTTAACACCTTCTGCCAAAGATCGGCCTCAATCAAGCATCTGGCGTGCGTGTATTAAAAGGCTTGACGTCATGGACGATGATTTCTGGAAAGCTGTCCGGGAAAAGGAACGGGCCTCGTCTGCCTCGCGCAGGACGGGTGCGCTGAATATCGCCCTCCTGTTCGGCACGGCGGTAGTCGCGCTGACGCTTATTCTGACGCCAATGCTTGCGGATTCCTCGAAGAAAAGCGTCTTTGCCAGTGCTCCGGCGGATTTCGATACGATCACGACGGGATCGATCCCCAAGAGCGAAAGTGGCAAGCGTTATACGATCCGCCGCAGTGTCCTCCAGGATACGCCCGGCTCGGTCTGTGTCGTCCAGGGCTACGGCGTCGGCGCCGGTTGCTGAAAAATACCGGCCGTCGCCCGATGGCCGTGGAATTGGTCGTTTGCCGTCGGTTTCGCTCAGAGGGTCGCGAAATAATGCGTATTTTGAAAGCATTTCTTGCAGATAACAGAGGTGCGACGGCAATTGAGTATGGCTTGATAGCCGCCCTCATTTGTGGCGCGCTCGTCTCTGGTCTCGGGGTCTTCACCGGCGCCTTGCAAGGCGTCTTCAACGTGATCAATAACAATATGACGGTGAATTGAAGAAGCCGCCGGCCCTCACTGCTTGAGCTTGTGTTCGTCCACCTTCAGTGCATCGGCAAGGCGCGCCTTGGCCGAACCCGGCTTGAGCGGCTTTTGCTGGCTCTCGTGGGCAGCCCATCCCGAGACATAGATGATCGAGAAGGTGGCGCGGATACGTCCGTCGGGATCGGCATAACGTTCGGCGTAGATCTCCGCTGCGCGCAGGAAGAAGGCGCGCGTCAGTGGCATCCGGGCGCGGGCTGCAAGCGGATTGCTCATGCCCATCGCTCTCAGATCCCGCATCAGCGGAAAGAGCGAATCATAGCGCACCGTATAATTCTCCGCATCGATCACCGGCAACGTGAAGCCGGCGCGCTGCATGAGGCTGCCGACATCGCGCACATCGGCGAAGGGAATGACACGCGGGCTTGCGCCACCTGTCATCTCGACATCGGCGGTCAGCAGCACGTCGCGCAGTTCCTGCAGGGTGCCGGCGCCGGGGATCGCGGCCAGGAAAAGGCCGTCCGGCTTCAGGGCGCGGCGGATCTGGATGAAGACACCCGGCGTATCGTTGGTCAGATGCAGGCTAAGCGGCGCAAGGATGAGATTGGCCGATTGCGGTTCGAGCGGCACGTCCTCGAGCGGCGCCTCGATCAAGATTTCGTCCGGCCCGGCATAGGCCTTCTCGCTTTCAACGCGGATCATCGTACCGATCTTGCCTGTTGCCAGCGCGGCCCGGGCGGCAGCACCGGTCGCGCCATGCAGTTCGACGGCGGTCCCGAAAGTCCGCTCGACCACGGAAAGCCTTTCGCCCATTTCCTCAGCGACGATGTCGAGCAGGAAGGCGGCTTTCGGATCGTTGTTGGCAAGCGCGCGATGGCGATGTGCGGCGATCAGGGCTCTGTCGAAGATCGTATCCATGGCGATGTCCTTAGTCCCGCGCCGTCTGTGCGGCAAGACGATTTTCCTTTCGTGGAGAACGCGCTAGTCTCTGCGGCATGGGGCCAATCGAATTGAAAAGACCGGCAGAATTCTTGCGCACGCATCTCTTGCGGCCGTTTTCGGCGCTTGCCGATTTCTTCTATCCGCCGGCCTGTTCCGTCTGCGGCATTTCGACCGGCGGCCATCGCGGGCTCTGTGCGAAATGCTGGTCCGGTATCCGCTTCATCGAACGGCCCTATTGCGAAGTGCTCGGCATTCCCTTCTCGCACGATCTCGGCGCCGGGATCCTCAGCGCCGAGGCGATCGCCAACCCGCCGCCCTTCGACCGGCTGCGGTCGGCTGCGACCCACGACCACGCGGTCCGCGATCTCGTCCATGGGCTCAAATATCGCGATCGCACCGATCTGGCGCCGATGATGGCAGCCTGGATGCTGCGCGCTTCCGACGGGACGGTCGAAAGCTGCGATGCGCTGATCCCGGTGCCGCTGCACCGTAGCCGTATGCTGGCGCGCAAGTTCAACCAGGCAGCCGAGCTTGCCCGCCATATGGCAAGGCTCTCGGGCAAGCCGCTGCTGGCTGCCACGCTTATGCGCGTCAAGCGCACCAGCCAGCAGGTCGGCCTTGGCGCCAAGGCGCGAGAAGACAATGTCAGGGGCGCTTTTGCGATCGCCAAGGGCTGCGAAAACGACATTTTCGGCAAGCGCATAGTCCTTATCGACGACGTCTATACAACAGGGGCGACGGTCGCTGCGGCAAGCCGGACGCTACGCAAGGCGGGTGCGGCCGACATAACGGTTTTGACCTTTGCAAGGGCTCTCTCCGAGCCTATATGACAGAAATACCCGGCATCGGTCTGGAGAGATTATGGTACCCGTCACAATCTATACACGGCAGTTCTGCGGCTATTGCACCCGCGCCAAGTCCCTTCTCGAGGAAAAGGGTGTCGAATATGTCGAGCACGACGCGACCTTTTCGCCGGATCTTCGCCAGGAGATGATCGGCAAGTCGAACGGCCGTACCACTTTTCCGCAGATCTTCATCGGCGCCGATCATGTCGGCGGTTGCGACGATCTCTTTGCGCTCGATCGGGCCGGCAAGCTCGACCCGATGCTGGCAGCCTGAGGAAGAACCGATGAGCTTCAAGGCCGCCGCCGTCCAGATGTGCTCCGGGGTCGATCCGGCGAGGAATGCCGCCGCCATGGCGCGGCTGGTACGCGAGGCCGCTGGCCAGGGCGCGACCTATGTGCAGACGCCCGAAATGACTGGCATGCTGCAGCGCGACCGTACAGCGGCACGCGCCGTGCTTGCCGACGAGGCGCATGACATCATCGTCAAGACCGGCTCAGATCTCGCCAGGGAACTCGGCATCCACATGCATGTCGGTTCGACGGCGATCGCCCTTGCCGACGGCAAAATCGCCAATCGCGGTTTCCTGTTCGGCCCCGACGGTAAGATCCTCAATCGTTACGACAAGATCCACATGTTCGACGTCGACCTCGACAATGGCGAGAGCTGGCGTGAAAGTGCCGCCTATACGGCCGGCTCGGAGGCCCGCGTCCTGTCGCTGCCCTTTGCCGAAATGGGCTTTGCAATCTGCTACGATGTGCGGTTTCCCGCACTCTTCCGCGCCCAGGCGGTTGCCGGCGCCGAGGTGATGACAGTTCCTGCCGCCTTCACCAAGCAGACCGGCGAGGCGCATTGGGAGATCCTGCTCAGGGCACGCGCGATCGAGAACGGGGTCTTCGTCATCGCCGCCGCGCAGGCCGGCCGGCATGAGGATGGGCGCGAGACTTTCGGCCATTCGATGATCATCGATCCCTGGGGCACGGTGCTGGCGTCGGCCGGTGCCACCGGCGAGGCGGTCATCGTCGCCGAGATCGATCCGAGTGCGGTCAAGGCCGCACATGACAAGATCCCGAACCTGAGGAATGGCCGGGAATTCTCGGTCGAGAAGATTGCGGGCGCAATCGCCGGAGGCGTCGCCGCTTGATCCGCTATTCCCTCACCTGTGACAATGCCCATGAATTCGAAGGCTGGTTTTCGGAAAGCGCCGATTTCGACCGTCAGCTCGAAACCGGTTTCCTGACCTGCCCGGTCTGTCATTCCGCCGCCATTTCCAAGCTGTTGATGGCGCCTTCGGTATCGACCGCGCGTGGGAAAGACAAGATGCAGACGCTGGCGATGGACGCCATGCGCCGCGAGGCCCTGCAAAAACTCAAGGAGGCCGTTGCGGCGGTCAAGGCCAATTCCGAGGACGTCGGCACGCAGTTTCCCGAAGAAGCCCGCAAGATCCACTATGGTGAGGCGGATGCCCGCGGCATCATCGGCCAGGCGACGGTCGACGAGGCGCAGGCGCTCTTGGAAGAGGGCATCGAGATCGCAGCCATTCCGGTTTTGCCGGAAGACGTGAACTGACATGCAGTCCGCGCGTCTGGCCGTCTGCAATTTCAGCCTGCATGTCGAGCTGCTGAAAGTGTAGCCGGCTTACTGGCGGAGGAAACTATGCCGGTCGCTTCGCCAGCAGCATATAATTTACGTCCATATCCTTGGACAGGTTCCACTGGTTCGACAGCGGATTGAAGAAGACGCCGGTGCGGTCGGTGATCTCAAGGCCGCTCGCCACCAGCGGCTTTTCCAGTTCTTCCGGGCGTACCAGCTTTTCATACTGATGCGTGCCGCGCGGCAGCCAGCGCAGAATGTTCTCGGCGGCGAAGATGGCAAGTGCTGCCGCCTTCATCGTGCGGTTGATGGTGGCAACGAAGATCAAGCCGCCGGGGCGGACCATTTTCGCGCAGGTGGTCATGAAGAATTCGACATCGGCGACGTGTTCGACAACTTCCATATTCAAGACGATATCGAAAGTCTCGCCAGCCTCAGTGAGTTCCTCAGCGGTGACGGCGCGATAGTCGACCGAGACGCCGGAGGCCTTCGCATGAGTGGAGGCGATGCCGATATTCTTCTCGGACGGATCGGCGCCGACGACGGAAGCGCCCATGCGGGCGACAGGTTCGGACAACAGGCCGCCGCCGCAGCCGATATCGAGCACGCGCAGCCCCTCCAGCGGGCGCGCGCTTTTCGGATCACGGCTGAAATTCTCGCAGGCCTTGTCACGGATATAGGCGAGCCGAACGGGATTGAACTTGTGCAGCGGTTTGAACTTGCCGGTCGGGCTCCACCACTCCGCCGCCATCGCCGAGAAGCGGTCCACTTCGCCCTGGTCGATCGTGCTTCTGGCGCCTTCCGTCATCGTCCACTCCTTCATTCGTGACATGTGAAGTCGGACGATCGGGGGCATAAGTCAAGGGGCGCAGATCAGAGGATTGGTGAGCGCGGAACCGCTCGCCAATAGCTTTTATCGCGCGTGCTTGCCTCCCCCCGCCAAACTCGCTAAGAGACGCCGCAACTTGGGGTCTTTGGGGCCTGGGCTTTTAGAGCGGTTCCGGAAGTTGGGAATCCGGCTCTCTGGCCCAAGCGGTCTGCCCCAAAGCTTTCGTGATGCCGGGTCCGGTTTTCCGCTTTCCCGGCGCCAGTCGTGGTAGAGGCATATGGCACGTATCGTAATGAAATTCGGCGGCACGTCCGTCGCTGACCTGGACCGCATCAAGAACGTTGCCCGCCACGTAAAACGCGAAGTCGATGCCGGGCACGAGGTGGCGGTGGTCGTCTCGGCCATGTCCGGCAAGACCAATGAACTGGTCGGCTGGGTCCAGGGCACGCCGAAGGTGATCGGCGCCAATTCTCCGTTTTACGATGCGCGGGAATATGACGCGGTGGTCGCATCCGGCGAGCAGGTGACCTCCGGTCTGCTGGCGATCGCATTGCAGGCGATGGATATCAATGCGCGTTCCTGGCAGGGATGGCAGATCCCGATCCGCACCGACAATGCGCATGGCGCGGCACGGATCATGGAGATCGACGGCTCCGACATCGTCAAGCGGATGGGCGAGGGACAGGTCGCCGTCATCTCCGGCTTCCAGGGGTTGGGACCCGACAACCGTATCGCGACGCTCGGACGCGGCGGATCGGACACTTCGGCGGTCGCAATCGCGGCAGCTGTCAAGGCGGATCGCTGCGATATCTATACCGATGTCGACGGCGTCTACACGACCGACCCGCGCATCGTACCGAAGGCGCGCAGGCTGAAGAAGATCGCCTTTGAGGAAATGCTGGAAATGGCCTCGCTCGGCGCCAAGGTACTACAGGTGCGCTCGGTCGAGCTTGCCATGGTGCATAAGGTGCGCACCTTCGTGCGCTCATCATTCGAAGATCCCGATGCTCCGGGCATGGGCGATCTGCTGAACCCGCCCGGAACGCTGATTTGTGACGAGGATGAAATCGTGGAACAGGAAGTAGTCACCGGCATCGCCTATGCCAAGGATGAGGCTCAGATCTCGCTTCGCCGTCTTGCCGATCGGCCGGGCGTTTCCGCGGCGATCTTCGGGCCGCTCGCCGAATCCCATATCAATGTCGACATGATCGTCCAGAATATTTCCGAGGACGGGTCGAAGACCGACATGACCTTTACCGTGCCGTCAGGCGACGTCGAGAAGGCGATCAAGGTGCTCGGCGACCATAAGGAGAAGATCGGCTACGATGTCGTGCAGAACGAATCGGGGCTGGTGAAAGTATCGGTCATCGGTATCGGCATGCGCAGCCATGCGGGCGTTGCCGCTACCGCATTTCGTGCACTTGCCGAAAAAGGCATCAACATCAAGGCGATCACCACCTCCGAGATCAAGATTTCCATCCTGATCGACGGTCCCTATGCAGAACTCGCTGTCAGGACTTTGCATTCCTGCTACGGTCTGGATAAGAATTGATTCCCAGCGGGCGGCCTGCCCCTTCAGGTTGAGGAGATGAGGCCGGCCCGCCGGGACTAAGTGCGTTGTTTCGGGAGCTTGAGACGCCATGAGAGACCTTTCCGGCGGTCCGCGCGTGCTGCTCAGGCGGCTGCGCGAGTTGATGGCGGAGCCGCTGGAGCCGCAGGAGCGTCTTGACCGGATCGTTCGCCAGATCGCCGGCAACATGGTGGCGGAGGTTTGCTCCGTCTATGTGCTGCGCGCCGACGGCGTCCTCGAACTCTATGCGACCGAAGGCCTCAACCGGGAGGCCGTACACTTGGCGCAATTGAAGATGGGGCAAGGCCTGGTCGGCACCATCGCGGCCTCGGCCCAGCCGTTGA
This sequence comes from Rhizobium sp. 25PS6, assembly GCF_032464655.1. Classification (NCBI taxonomy): domain Bacteria; kingdom Pseudomonadati; phylum Pseudomonadota; class Alphaproteobacteria; order Hyphomicrobiales; family Rhizobiaceae; genus Rhizobium; species Rhizobium sp. 25PS6. The sequence goes on along the minus strand of NZ_JAWDIV010000027.1, from coordinate 10,310 downwards.
ACCTTTCCGACGCGCAGTCGCACCCTGCCTTCCGCTACCTGCCGGAAACGGGCGAAGAAATCTATCATTCCTTCCTCGGCGTGCCGATCCTCAGGACCGGGCGCTCGCTTGGCGTTCTCGTCGTGCAGAACAAGGCAAGCCGCAACTATCGCGAGGAAGAGCTGGAAGCGCTCGAGACGACGGCGATGGTGCTTGCAGAGATGATCGCCACCGGCGAGCTCAAGAAGATCACCAAGCCGGGCCTCGAACTCGACCTGACGCGTTCGGTCACCGTCGACGGCGATACTTATAATGACGGCATCGGCCTCGGTTACGTCGTGCTGCACGAGCCGCGCATTGTCGTCACCAATCTGCTGAACGAGGATGCGGAGAAGGAAATCCGGCGGTTGGCCGAAGCCATGGGCTCGCTCAGGATTTCGATCGACGACATGCTGTCGCGTCGCGACGTGTCGATGGAGGGCGAACATCGCGAGGTGCTCGAAACCTATCGCATGTTTGCACATGACCAGGGCTGGGTGCGCAAGCTCGAGGAGGCGATCCGCAACGGCCTGACGGCGGAAGCGGCGGTCGAGAAAGTGCAGAGCGACACCAAGGCGCGGATGATGCGGTTGACCGACCCTTATCTGCGCGAGCGCATGCACGATTTCGAGGATCTGGCGAACCGTCTGCTCAGACAGTTGACCGGCTATACCGGCCGGACGACCGGCGAAGGTTTCCCCAGCGATGCGATCATCCTGGCGCGCGCGATGGGAGCAGCCGAACTGCTCGATTACCCGCGTGCCAATGTCCGCGGGCTGGTGCTGGAAGAAGGGGCGGTGACGAGCCACGTGGTGATCGTCGCGCGGGCCATGGGCATTCCGGTCATCGGTCAGGCAGCGGGCGTGGTGGCGCTCGCCGAGAACGGCGATGCCGTGATCATCGACGCCGACGAGGGACATGTGCATCTGCGGCCGATGGCCGATCACCGGCGTTCCTACGAGGAAAAGGTCCGCTTCCGCGCCAGGCGGCAGGAGCAGTTCCGGGCGCTGCGCGCCGTCGAGCCGGTGACCAAGGATGGGCAGCGGATCGCGCTGATGATGAATGCCGGCCTGCTGGTCGACCTGCCGCAGCTTTCGGAATCGGGCGCCGAGGGCATCGGCCTCTTCCGCACCGAGCTGCAGTTCATGATCGCCTCCACCATGCCGAAGGCGGAGGAGCAGGAGCAGTTCTATCGCAATGTGATAAAACAGGCGGCGGGCCGCACCGTTACCTTCCGTACGCTCGATATCGGCGGCGACAAGGTGGTGCCGTATTTCCGTGGTCATGAGGAAGAAAATCCCGCCCTCGGCTGGCGCGCCATCCGGTTGTCGCTCGACCGGCCGGGGCTGTTGCGCACCCAGTTGCGCGCCCTGCTGAAGGCATCGGCCGACACCGAGCTGAAGCTGATGGTGCCGATGGTGACCGAGGTTTCCGAGCTGAAGATGGTGCGCGAGCTGTTGCAGAAGGAAGTGCAGCATCTCTCGCGCTTCGGCCACGGTCTGCCGCGCAAGCTGCAATTCGGCGCGATGCTGGAGGTGCCTGCGCTGCTTTGGCAGCTCGATGAGTTGATGGAGGCGGTCGATTTCGTCTCGGTCGGCTCGAACGATCTCTTCCAGTTCGCGATGGCGGTCGATCGCGGCAATGCACGGGTCTCGGACAGGTTCGATCCGCTCAGCAAACCGTTCTTGCGCATCCTGCGCGATATCGTGCGCGGGGCGGACAGGAACAAGACGCCGGTGACGCTCTGCGGCGAACTCGCCAGCAAACCGATCTCGGCGATGGCGCTGCTCGGCATTGGCTTCCGCTCGATCTCGATGTCGCCGGCCTCGATCGGACCGGTGAAGGCGATGCTGCTCGGGCTCGACGTCGGGGCACTGACGAAGGCGATGGACGAGGTGCTGGACGATCACCATGCCTTGATGCCGATGCGCGAGGTGCTTGCCCGCTTCGCCGAGAGCCACAATATTCCCCTTTAGACAGATAAAAGAAGAATCGGAGTGAAGGGTGGCGAAGCTTCCCGTTGAAAAGATGCGCGAACTGGAACGCCGTTTCGGCGAGATCGAGGCGCGCATGTCGGCTGGTCCGGCTGCCGATGTCTATGTGAAGCTCGCATCCGAATATTCCGAGCTGCAGCCTGTCGTGACGAAGATCCGCGTCTATGAGAAGGCCGTCGCCGAGCTTGCCGACTTGGAAACGCTGCTCGAGGACAGATCGGTCGACCGCGAGATGCGCGACCTCGCCGAGCTGGAGCTGCCCGAGGTGAAAGAGCAGATCGAGGCGCTGGAACAGGAGATGCAGATCCTGCTTCTGCCGAAGGACGCAGCCGACGAAAAGAGCGCGATCCTCGAAATCCGCGCCGGCACGGGCGGTTCGGAAGCCGCCCTTTTCGCCGGCGATCTGTTTCGCATGTACGAGCGCTTTGCGGCGGAAAAGGGCTGGAAGGTGGAGGTGCTCTCGGCAAGCGAGGGCGAAGCCGGCGGCTACAAGGAAATCATTGCGACGATCACCGGCAGGGGGGTCTTTGCCAAGCTGAAATTCGAATCCGGCGTGCATCGCGTGCAACGCGTGCCGGAAACCGAGGCGGGCGGGCGTATCCATACGTCGGCCGCAACGGTTGCGGTGCTGCCGGAGGCCGAGGAGATCGACATCGAGATCCGGGCTGAAGACATCCGCATCGATACGATGCGCTCTTCGGGTGCCGGCGGCCAGCACGTCAATACGACGGACTCGGCGGTGCGCATCACCCACCTGCCGAGCGGCATCGTCGTCACCAGTTCGGAAAAATCGCAACACCAAAATCGCGCCAAGGCGATGCAGGTGCTACGCTCCAGGCTCTACGATGCCGAGCGGCAGAGGGCCGACAGCGAGCGCTCTGCCGATCGCAAGAGTCAGGTCGGCTCCGGCGACCGATCGGAACGTATCCGCACCTATAATTTCCCGCAGGGGCGGATAACGGACCATCGCATCAATCTGACGCTCTATAAGCTCGACCGGATGATGGAAGGCGAGATCGAGGAGGTCGTCGACGCGCTGATGGCCGATTACCAGGCCAGCCAGCTGGCGCAGCTCGGCGAGCAACGATGAGTTCGACGGTCGCCGATATGCTTGCCGAAGCGCGCCGCCGCTTCACCGAAGCAGGTATCGTCGATCCGGCGACCGATGCGCGGCTGCTTGTCGCGGGCCTTCTGACACTGTCGCCGACCGAGCTGTTGACGCGATCGGCCGAGAGGCTTTCTGCCGAGCAGGCCGAATTGATTTTCAAGGCGCTGGAGCGGCGGCTCGGTCATGAGCCAGTGCATCGCATTCTCGGCGAGCGGGAATTCTACGGCCTGCCGCTTCGGCTTTCGGCGGAAACGCTGGAACCGCGGCCGGATACGGAAATCCTGGTCGATACGGTTCTGATCTATCTCAAAGACCTTGCAAAGGCGCAAAGCCATCTCCATATCCTTGACATCGGAACCGGGACCGGGGCGATATGCCTTGCGCTTTTGAGCGAATGTCCCGATGCGTCAGGCGTCGGCAGCGACATATCGGCGGATGCACTTTTAACGGCAAGATCGAATGCAGAAAGAAACGGGTTGCAGGATCGTTTTGAGGCCGTACAGTCAAATTGGTTCGAGAACATCCAGGGATCCTTTCACGCGATTGTCTCAAATCCGCCCTATATTGCTTCCAATGTCATTCACGATCTCGCTCCCGAAGTGACTAAATTTGATCCGGCTGCGGCTCTGGATGGCGGCCCGGATGGGCTTGACGGCTACAAAGCCATAGCCAAGGATGCGGCAAGGTTCATCAGGCCCGATGGGGTCGTCGGACTGGAGATCGGCTACGATCAACGAAACGACGTGACGGCGATCTTTGAAGCGAAAGGCTTCAGGTGCCTCAAATCCGTGAAAGATTATGGTCAGAACGACAGGGTGCTCGTGTTCGCGCTCGCGTGAAAGACGATAATGCGGCATTGGACGAGACATTATTGTTATTGCGAAGAAAAGGCTTGGATTTCCCGGTGAAGCAATATAGGTTGCGGTCACGTGTTGGGCAGAGAGGAATGAACGAGATTCGTTCGGTACTTGGTTTGCCTCGGGGGTCCGCTCTTTTAAACGAGAGTTTCAACGGTTGAACACGACCCAATGCGTGAATCAGTCAAACTGACTTGAGAACCAAGCGGCAGGTCGGCGCAAAGGCGCAGTATGCTCGCGGCACAAAGGTCCTGATCCGGTTTTCCGGTCATGGCGGTTGGTGCCATGTATCCATCACAAACAGAGAATTCAGGTGAACGATCTATGAGGCCAGGACAGCAGAACAAGCGCGGTCGAGGGCGTGGTAACAATAATAACGGCGGCGGCGGCGGCGGAAATAACAATAACAACAATTTCAACCGCAAGGGCGGCAATCCGCTGACCCGGTCCTATGACAGCTCCGGCCCCGATGTGAAGATTCGCGGTACGGCGCAGCATATCGCCGAAAAATACGCGCAGCTCGCCCGCGACGCCCAAAGCTCCGGCGACCGCGTGATGGCCGAGAACTATCTCCAGCACGCCGAACATTACAATCGTATCATCGCCAGCGCCCAAGCGCAGATGCAGGAACGCTTCCAGCGCGACGACCGCGGCGAGTACAATGATCGCGACGGTGCGGACCGCGACGGCGACGACATGGACAACAATGAGAATGAGAATGACAATGACGGCGACGATGTCGTTATCGTCCAGCCACCGCAGAGCAGGTCGCACCAGCCGCAGCAGAGCAGACAGCACCAGCCGCAGGCACAGCCTAAGCCGGTAGCCGCTCAGGCGCCTGCACCGGCACAGTCCGAGGTCAACGATGGAACCGGCCCGCAGCCGGAGATCGAAGGCATTCCGGCCGAAGTCGCGATGGACGAGGAAGGTGCCGGCGGCCAGCCGCGCGAACGCCAGCCCCGCCGCCGCAGCACCGGCAGCCGTCCCCGTCGCCCGCGTCGCGGTACTGAGGGCGAAGAAGCCGCCGCTGAAGGCGAGGGTGCCTCTGCCGAGGCGCCAGTGCTGGCTGACGTCGCCTCGGAATGAGGATTTCACTTTCCTTCAGGGGAGAGCCTGAAGTTCATGCCATCTACTCGAATTAGCTTGAAAATCCCCGGCCTTGTGCCGGGGATTTTCATTTTATGGGCTCTTTAAACTCGCAGAACAGGCTACCATATTCTCTTCGAACTGCTTCGCCCGAATCCCTTACGGGCAAAGCGCGACCTGCCTTTTCAGGGGGTCGATCTCAATCATCGGTCTGCGCCTCGTCAGGGCAGGGCGATCCATGGAGGTAGAATATGAATATCGAGAAATATTCGGAGCGGGTGCGCGGTTTCATCCAGTCCGCCCAGACCTATGCGTTGGCGCAGGGTCACCAGCAATTCACGCCGGAACATGTGCTAAAAGTCCTGCTCGACGACGATCAGGGCATGGCGGCGTCGCTGATCGAGCGCGCCAGCGGCGATGCCAAGGCCGCCCGTCTGGCCAATGACGCGGCTCTCGCCAAATTGCCGAAGATCTCCGGCGGCAACGGCAACATTTATCTGGCACAACCTCTCGCCAAGGTGCTTTCGACTGCCGAAGAAGCGGCGAAGAAGGCCGGCGACAGCTTTGTCACCGTCGAGCGCCTGCTGCAGGCGCTGGCGATCGAATCCTCGGCATCGACCTTTTCGACGCTGAAGAACGCAGGCGTGACGGCCCAGGGTCTCAACCAGGTCATCAACGACATCCGCAAGGGTCGGACGGCGGATTCCTCCAATGCCGAGCAGGGTTTCGACTCACTGAAAAAGTTCGCACGCGATCTCACTGCAGAAGCCCGCGAGGGCAGGCTCGACCCGGTGATCGGCCGCGACGACGAAATCCGCCGCACTATCCAGGTACTTTCGCGCCGCACCAAGAACAATCCTGTGCTGATCGGCGAACCCGGCGTCGGCAAGACGGCGATCGTCGAGGGCCTGGCGCTGCGCATCGTCAACGGTGACGTGCCGGAATCGCTCAAGGACAAGAAACTGATGGCGCTCGATATGGGCGCGCTGATTGCCGGCGCGAAATACCGCGGCGAATTCGAGGAGCGGCTGAAGGCCGTGCTCAATGAAGTCCAGGCGGAAAACGGCGAGATCATCCTGTTCATCGACGAGATGCATACGCTGGTCGGCGCCGGCAAGGCAGATGGAGCGATGGACGCCTCGAACCTGCTGAAGCCCGCCCTTGCCCGAGGTGAGCTGCATTGCGTCGGCGCGACGACGCTCGATGAATATCGCAAACATGTCGAGAAGGATCCGGCTCTTGCCCGCCGCTTCCAGCCCGTCGTCGTCGACGAACCGACGGTCGAAGACACGATCTCTATCCTGCGCGGCCTGAAGGAAAAATACGAGCAGCATCACAAGGTGCGTATCGCCGATGCGGCGCTGGTGGCGGCTGCGACGCTTTCCAACCGCTATATCACCGACCGTTTCCTGCCCGACAAGGCGATCGACCTGATGGACGAGGCGGCGGCGCGGTTGCGCATGCAGGTTGATTCCAAGCCGGAAGAGCTCGACGAACTCGACCGTCGCATCATGCAGCTGAAGATCGAGCGCGAGGCGCTGAAAAAAGAAACGGACGTCGCGTCTGCCGACCGTCTGAAGCGGCTTGAAACTGAAGTGACCGATCTCGAGGAACAGGCCGATGCGCTGACGGCCCGCTGGCAGGCGGAAAAGCAGAAACTCGGCCTTGCCGCCGATCTCAAGAAACAGCTCGATGATGCCCGCAACGAACTGGCGATCGCCCAGCGCAAAGGCGAATTCCAGCGTGCCGGCGAACTGACCTACGGCGTCATTCCCGACCTTGAAAAGCAGCTCGTCGATGCCGAGAAGCAGGATGGCGACCGCGGCGCGATGGTGCAGGAGGTGGTCATCCCCGACAATATCGCCCATGTCGTGTCCCGCTGGACCGGCATTCCGGTCGACAGGATGCTGGAGGGCGAACGCGACAAGCTGCTTCGGATGGAAGACGAGCTGGCGAAATCGGTGATCGGTCAGGGCGATGCGGTGCAGGCCGTGTCGCGCGCCGTCCGCCGTGCACGCGCCGGCCTGCAGGACCCGAACCGGCCGATCGGCTCGTTCATCTTCCTCGGCCCGACCGGCGTCGGCAAGACGGAGCTCACCAAAGCGCTCGCCCGCTTCCTCTTCGACGACGAAACGGCGATGGTGCGCATGGACATGTCGGAATATATGGAGAAGCACTCCGTTGCCCGGCTTATCGGTGCACCTCCCGGCTATGTCGGTTATGACGAAGGCGGGGCGCTGACGGAGGCGGTGCGCCGCAGGCCCTATCAGGTCGTGCTGTTCGATGAGATCGAAAAGGCGCATCCCGACGTCTTCAACATCCTGCTGCAGGTGCTGGACGACGGACGCCTCACGGACGGTCAAGGCCGGACAGTCGACTTCCGTAACACGATGATCATCATGACTTCGAACCTCGGTGCCGAATATCTGACGCAGCTGAGGGACGGCGACGACAGCGACACGGTTCGCGAGCAGGTGATGGAGGTCGTGCGCGGACATTTCCGGCCGGAATTCCTGAACCGCATCGATGAGATCATCCTCTTCCACCGCCTGAAGCGCGAAGAGATGGGCGCGATCGTCGATATCCAGCTGAAGCGGCTGGTGGCTCTTCTGTCCGAGCGCAAGATCGTCATCGATCTCGACGAGGAAGCCCGCCACTGGCTGGCGAACAAGGGTTACGATCCGGTCTACGGCGCAAGGCCGCTGAAGCGGGTGATCCAGAAGTTCGTGCAGGATCCGCTGGCCGAGCAGATCCTGTCCGGCCAGGTGCCGGATGGATCGACGGTGACGGTGACGAGCGGTTCGGACCGGCTGCAGTTCAGGACAAGGCAGACGGTGAGCGAAGCGGCGTAAATACGGTTTGCCGGATGAATGAGAATGGCGGCTTCGGCCGCCATTTTTCGTTAGGCGGGAGTAACGACCGGCGGGTCATCAGCTTGTCGGTTTAATGGAAATTACTTGCTCGCCACCTGGTCTGGCGTCTGGTTGTTCAGCAGCGTATCGATGCGCTTGCGCTCGTCTTCGAATTTCGCCAGCGCCTCGCCCTGCAGCGATTTGCCGCCCGGCAGGCGGATGCGCAGCGGATCGACCTTGGTGCCGTTGACGATCAGCTCGTAATGCAAGTGCGGGCCGGTGGATTCCCCTGTGGTGCCGACCCAGCCGATCACCTGGCCCTGGCGGATCTTGGCACCGGGGACGACGCCCTTGGCGATGGCGCTCTGGTGATTGTAGGAGGATTCATAGCCGTTGGCATGGCGCACGATCGTCTGATTGCCATAACCGCCGGAATCCCAGCCGGCTTTTTCGACCGTGCCGTTGCCGGCGGCGATGATTGCCGTGCCGCGGGGTGCTGCCCAATCGACGCCGGTGTGCATGCGGGCGAAACCGAGGATCGGGTGGCGGCGCATGCCGAAGCCCGATTTGAAGATGCCGTTCGGAACCGGGTTGCGCAGCAGGAACTGGCGGATGCTCTTGCCGTTCTCGTCGAAATAATCGACCGTGCCGTCTTCGGGGTCCTGGAAGCGGTAAAAGCGCGTCTGCGTATCGCCGAAACGGGCGTTGACGTAGAGCAGTTCGGAATCCTCGGTCGCCTGACCGGCGCTGTCGGCGACGGAGAAGAAGGCTTCGAGACTGTCGGTCGGCCTCAGCTGCGCCTGGAAATCGACATTGCTGGCGAGCAGCTTGATGATCAGCGCCGTCATATCCTTGGTCATGCCGTAGGAAAGCGCGGCGCGATAGATGCCGTCATAGACGCGCGGCAGGTTCTGGCCGGGGGGAGGTGCGAAGGAATTGTCATCGAAGGCGGTGGCGATGGCATCCAGCATCGGCGGCTCACTGCCGGGCACGTATCTGCCCTTGTCGTCGACGGCCACGGTGACGAGATGGCGCGTGCCGCGGTAGACGCTGGCTCGGATGATCTTTGCCTGTTCGCCCTTCTGAATGATGCCGATGCGCAGCACATCGCCCTTGTGGAGATCACCAGAACCCAGTTGCTGCGCGATATAGCCGGCGATGCCGTCGGCATATTGCTGCGGATAGCCTGACTCCGTCAGCGCCTTGGCGATCGGCGTGTCGATGCGCACCGGCAGGATGTCGTCGGCGAATTCTTCGGTCTGCGGCGTGATCGATTCCGATGCGGAGACGGTCATGTTCTGTTCGAGCACGCGGGCGGACAGACCGGCGGTCAGATCGACATCGGCGTCCTCGTTGGAGAAACGACGCGGATCGACGTAATAAAGGGCTGCGAGCTGCGTGTTGCCGTCGGTTAGCACCGAGCCGTTGGAGCGCACGTTCTCTTCGACCTCCTCAAGCGACAGGCCGGATGCCATCTGCATGCTGGTCTTGCCGGTCGGGAAGGGAATGGTCTTCAGGCTGACTTCGGATTCGACGTCGGAGCCGTAAAGCGCGCCTGTGCGGCTTTGCGGCGCGGGCTGCGGCTCGTCGGCGGAAAAGATCGCCAGAGGATCGAAGTCGGGATAGTCCTCCGTCGCCACATGGTTGGCGGCCAGCGTCATCTTCACGTGCGCGAAGGGCTGGCGGCGCACGACTTCCTTTTCGCCGTCGTGGACGACGGTTGAGACTTCCATGATGGCACGGTCGGACGGTTTTGCGGCGATGGCGGGCGCGATCAGCCGGCCACCGCGGACCACTGTCGTATCCTCATGCGCGTCTGCCGCAACACTCGCATAGGCTTCGGCGGGGATCGCCAATTGCTGGCGGCCGTCAAGTGCGGCAAAAAGGGCGACACCCATCAAGACGGATGATGTAATGCCGGTGAGGAACGTGCCCGAGAGCCAGCGCAAGGAAACTTCGCGCCGGTCGGGGGCGCGTCTGCCGTCGGCCAGAAGCGGAGGCTCGTTGCCCAACGAGCGGATCATCATTTTCTCCGTCATCATGGCAGTCGGGTCCGCGTCCTTACATCAGGCGTCTGTGGGAGCATGTATCGGCCATCCTGGCTGGGGCGAAAGATGTGCATATTTTGGGCATGGAAGTCAAATCACTCAGAAAAAGGCAGTCTGCCTGCATTTGCCTGTGTGAATCATGTGTCTCTTAAGACCAGCAGATTGTGATGATGTCGGGGCGCGGGGGACAAAAGAGCGTTCTTTCCACGAAAAGTCGAAAGACGTTCATCTTTCGTGGCCGTGTATGGCCGGTCGGAATCCGGGAAATGATCGCATTTGCGCGTCGTCCGAAATTTTTCCCGTAAAAACAATATCTTGAAAGAAAAATCAATTTTTTCGAAAAGCGC